>NZ_JBLYYB010000080.1:0-26811 GCF_048549895.1 Hydrogenophaga sp. | reverse complement strand
GAACTCGTCCGTGAAGCTCCTTCGGGTTCTTGTCATGCCTATCTCCTGAACACATCATGTCATTGGATGTGTCCGGGAAACTGGGGGAAGCCCAGAGTGCCCTGCGGTCAGCGCGAAGCTGCTGCGCAAAAGCCACTTCCTCTGGGGTCAATGCGACCACACCAAGACCAAGTTTTCGCAAGAACGGGCCGTTCTCAGGCTCCAGCTCCCTCTCATACAAGAGGTCTGGAACGACCATTGTCAATCCACAGGAAAAGGCGCCCTCCAACAGTCCGCCCCGTTCCAAGTCGATCAGTATGGATGTGTCGGAAACCAGGATGATCATGGCGGTCTACGCGATGTGTCCCATTAGGCGTCGATCAAGCTCTCGAACACTGATGTTGAGAAGCTCCGCCGCTTTGGCTTCGGATATGACGGCCTCGGCGACGGCCCGCATGCACATGCGCTCCATGCGCAATGGCACTTCTGCGGGCAGCGAATACGGCTCCGTCGAAGCCGGTCCGTTCCACCCGAGTCCGCGAATCTGGGCCCACAACCTGCCGTAGGCGGCCTTCGTCAGCACACCCAACTGTGAGCAGCGCACGACCAACGAGGCCACGCTGACCTTGAATATCTTCTTCAACTCCGCCAGTTCGCCCAATGAAATAGACGTGCGATGCTGGCCTAGCAGTCGCAGCACCATGTCTTTCGCCATGAGAAATGCACCAGCAAATCGATCCGCAGCCTTCTCTTGATCCGCCTCGCTCAGACTACTGAATCGCAACACAAGGTGAGCGAGTTCGTGAGCCAACGTGAACCGCTGTCGTTCGCCGTTGTGGTGCTGATTGACGACGATGACCGGCACATCCCCACGCTCTGGTCGCGTCACGAAAGCTTTGGAGCCTGAAACGGCAATGGGAAGGTCCAGCGCGATCACTTTGACGCCCTTGTCCTCCAGCATCTCGGCCATGATTGGGATCGGGTCGATACCTAGGGCCCAGAGTTCGCGTAGGGCATCGGCCGCCCGTTCCGCATCTTCGATGCGATGGATTTCAAACACTGGAGCGTCAGGTGCAAGCCACGCACCGTCAAGCCCAGGGAACAGTTCCTCCAGTTCCAGATAGCGCTCGACCTGATCAAGGATGGCAGCCTCGACGGCCCGCTCTTCCTTCACTCCAGCATGTGGTGCCTTGCGGAAGTCCACCCCCGTAAGCTCGATCTCTCGCTCACTGAGAAGGAATTCCGGTGAGACGCGAAGCGCCTTCGCCATCGCGAGCAGGACCGTGGAACTGGGCATCATTTCATCACGTTCGTACTTGCCGATAGCTTGTGCCGACACCTGCCCATGGATGACGGCCTCAAGGTCGCGCAGGGACAAGCCCAGCGCTTCGCGAGACCTTTTTAGCCTATTTCCGATCATGGTGCTCTCCGATCCTTTGGTTTACAAGTTGACATCGTGAATGATATTTTGTAAACTTCACTCCGTCAACCAAATAGGGGCTCTGAATGACAAATCGAAACAACGTTCACATCGTTCGGCGTGGCGCCAAGTGTGGCGCCCTGCGTGAGGGCGGGCAACGCGCAAGCCACGTCTTCGGCACCCAGGCACAGGCGATTCCGGCGGGGCGCGATATGGCCCGACAAGGCCCAGGCGAACTCTCGATCCACGGGCTGGACGGGCACATCCGGACCCGAGACTCCTACGGCAACGATCCGTGCCCGCCGAAGGACTCCAAATCGGCTGAACCTGTTGCAGCGGGCACCTAAAGCATCAAATAAAGGACCAGAACATCATGAGTGAAGCAGCAAACAGATCGTCGGACAAGAAGGACGTCGCCGTCATCTTCAACGGCCGTGCAAAGGTCGTGGAAAAGGACTTCTTGACCTTTGCGGAAATCGTCGCCCTGTCGTTCGACAACCCGCCGACCGGGGATGGCGTCGACTTCACAATCCAGTACACCAAAGGCCACTCTGGCAAGCCCAAGGGATCTTTGGTAGCGGGAGAGTCGGTCAAGGTCAACGACGGGATGGAATTCGATGTCACGCCAACCAATCGCTCGTAGCCCTGATCTTCAAAAGCTGCGTCAAGACGGGTACGACATCGAGTGCAAAGGTGCATACCTTCTTGTAAAGGACATTCCGTACGTGAATGCTCAACGACAGATCAAGCGCGGAATATTGATCTCCAGCCTGGAGCTGCTGGACGATGCGACCAAGACGCCAGGAACCCATGTCACGTACTGGACTGGGGAGCATCCCTGCTTGAGCACCGGCGTGAAATTGGCATCCATCGAGAACCCAAGCCAAGTTCAGTCGCTCGGCGATGGAATTCAGGCCGATTTCACGTTCTCTGCCAAGGCCGACTACCGGGACTACCACCACAAGATGACGACGTACATCGAACGCATCAGTGGAGAAGCCCGACTGATTGATCCGTCCGTGACGGCGATGACACATCCGGTGCATTTGGCGGGCGAGGAAGAGTCCCTGTTCAACTACATCGACACGGCTTCAGCCCGGGCGAACGTTGGCGCCCTCAACGAAAGACTCGCGCAGCTGCGCGTGGCTATCGTCGGGCTGGGCGGCACGGGCGCCTATGTTCTGGATTTCCTGGCCAAGACACGCATCGCTGAAATCCACCTTTTCGATGGCGATGTCTTTGAACAACACAATGCGTTCCGAGCGCCAGGCGCCGCTTCCATTGGAGACTTGAGAGCCCATAGCTCGAAAGTCCAGCACTGGGCTCGCGTGTACGGCGAGATGCGTGCTGGTGTCGTTGCCCATCCCCGCTTTCTGGACGGCTCGAACGCCAGCGAACTCCAGGGGTTCGACTACGTGTTCCTGTCCATGGACTCCAGCCAGGCCAAGCGTGAGATCGTCGCTGCTTTGGAACAGATGGGAACACCGTTCATTGAGACGGGCATGGGTGTGTTGCGAAATGACGATCAACTGAGAGGGCTCGTTCGGGTGGTCACGAGCACGCCGCAGACCAGGGATCACGCACGACCTCACATCTCCTTCGCTGATGGCAATGAGGGAGAAAACGAGTACTCGACGAACATCCAGATCGTCGAACTAAACGCCTTGGCCGCCTCGCTTGCGGTGATTCGTTTCAAAAAGCTCGTGGGCTTCTATGCCGACAGTTGCCACGACTACCGCAGCGGCTATTCGATCAGCGCTAACGACATCGTGGCTGAGGGGATGTAGTGTCGCGACTGAACCGGATTCAACATGAATACGTCGAGTTCATTCCCGCCCGCCTGGAAGAAGGCCGACTTTACATTTCGCAGAAGTATCGAACAGCGACGCACCTGTGCTGCTGCGGTTGCGGAATGGAGGTCGTGACGCCACTGAACCCGGCGAAGTGGCACTTGAGCAACCACGGTGACACCGTGTCTTTGCATCCATCCATCGGCAACTGGGGCTTTCCGTGTCGGTCGCACTATTGGATTACCTCTGGAAAGATTCGGTGGGCGAGTGCCATGTCCGATGGACAGATCAGGAGAGTGCGGGCCAACGACCATCGCGCCGTTGAACTTCAAGCGCGGAGGGAATCCGGAGTGGACACTCCCAAGGCGCAGACGGCGCAGCCCTCTTCCCAGGTAACGAATTTCATTGCGTGGCTACGCCGGCTTTGGTAAGCGCGCTTGTAACGGATCCCAAGGGGGGGGGACACCCCTGTTCGAGACGTCAATGCACCTCATGAATTGACGACATCCTTTTGAAGGACTAGATCTTGCCTTTCCATGTGTGCGGCCAGAGCTCGTCAAGTACCCGGTCTTGGAGGCACAGCGGTCGTACGAGCGCTGGCCATCGAATGCCCGGTGATGACCGTCACTGTCGTTCGGGTCGACAGTCCCCAGTGACGCGGGCAGTCTTAAGCTGTCCCAAACTTCTTGTCGAGAAGCAACGCTGAAACGACTCGGCGGCTCCGAAAAATAGCAATTATTCGAGCGTTGATCATTTGTCGATCGATCAACATCAGTTCAAAGCCAGCTTCGCAGGCTCAAACGCCCCACAGTTGAGAACCATGTGCTTGGCACAGGACCGCGAGTCATCCTTACCGGTCTCCAGCGCCTTGCTGGCGTAAACCTTCGACGCTTCCAGGAATCCCAGGCCGCGAGCGGCCTCGCTGAGGTAGAAGTAGGTCAGGTCAAACTGGTGGTCGATGTCCATGACGCTGACGGCGAGGTCGCGCCAACGCTGATTGGCGTGCAGTTCTTTCAAGCTCCCTTGCTTGATCAGGAACACAGGCACGTTGCTTCCCTTCAGCTCGGTGAGCCCGCTCTCAAAGGCAAACCATTGCGGTGAATACAGCGCGATGGCTTTGGTGGGGTCGGGCTTGGGTCTTTGCGATTTCGGGCCGCGAAGCCAGTCGAAGGTTGAAGCGTCCTTGGGCGCGGCTTCAAACGACAGGTTGTATAGACGCAGCATGGGCTGCTGCAGTTCCGACAGGTAGCGAATGCGGTTGTCAGGGCTGGGGTGCGTGGCGAGGAAGCTGCCACGGGCGCCACTGCTCTTGGCGGCCATCTTCGTCCACAGCGACACCGCGGCCTCGGGCCTGTAGCCGGCTCTTGCCGCGAGCTCAATGCCGATGCGATCGGACTCGGTTTCGGCCGTGCGGCTGTTGGGCATGGCGATGAAGGCCAGGGCTCCCAGTGAAAGTGTCTGGTGCTTGTTCTGAAAGTCCTGGGCGCTGGTGGCCGTCACGCCCGCCATCAAGATGGCGCCCAGTTCTCCCATCATGCGCACGGACTGCTTCTCGGCTCCATGGCCAGCCAGTGCGTGTCCGATTTCATGGCCCATGACCTGCGCGATCTCGTCATCGGTGGCGCCCAGCTGTTCGGCCAGGCCGCTATAGAAGCCCATGAGCCCACCCGGCATGGCAAAGGCATTGACGGTTTTGGGCTCATCAATGACGTTGATCTGCCAGTCCCACGCGGCGGACTCTGGCCGGTACAACACCGCTTGAGAGATGAGGCGGTTGGTGATGGTGTCCACCCGATCCTTGAGAGGACCGCTGGTGAGGATCTTCTGCTTCTTGTCGTACTCGCCGACCATGGCCGAGTACTGGCTCATGCTCTGGCTGGAGACACTGGCTTCGCTGACCAGACTGGCCTGCATGCGACCGGTCATGGTGTTGGTGGCACAGCCACCGAGCAGTGCGGCAAGACCCAGGATCGCCCAGAACATCAGGCGCCTCGGCCCAAGATCAAAGGCTGCCCTGGAGGCGGTGTTGAGTGCATGCATGGGTCGCTCCATCGGCCTGAATCAAATGAACCAGATGCCGTCAATGGCAGTGGTAGCCCCCCGTCCGCGTTTCGTTGTGGCATCCGTTGGAATTTGTCCCTCCGGAATGGGCAACGGCCAACGTGGTGGCGAAGGTGATCAAACAAGCGATGAGCAACTTCATGTCGACTTTCTTTGTGAAGGTGGATACGTGGGCACCTAACAACCCGATCAACGCGCCCTAAGTTACGAGCAGTTACAACAGTGTGGCAGACATCGGCTCAGATCGGTGCGGAATGCGCTGACGGGCCTTACCCCATTTGGGGTAGGTTGGTAAAAGCGGCGGCTGCGCCAACAGGCCGCTTTCAGCCTTGCAGCCCACTCAACCCTTCACCGAGCGCTACCATCCGCCTGCAAAATTTTTTGCCGCAAGGAGACAAGATGTTCAGTCATGTGATGGTGGGGTCCAACGACCTGGAGCGCTCGAAGGCCTTCTACACCGCGGTGCTCGGCACGCTCGGCGTGGGCGGGCCGGTGGAGAACACGGCGGGCTCGGGCCACAAGCGGCTCTTCTTTCGCCACGAAGGCACCTCGTTCTGCGTGAGCGAGCCCATCAACGGCGAAGCGGCGTGCCCTGCCAACGGCGGCACCATCGGGTTCAAGTGCTCGTCACCCGAGCAATTGCAGGCGTTTCACGACACGGCGGTGGCGCACGGTGGCGTGTCGATTGAAGACGCACCCGGCCCGCGTGGCGGCCCGTCGGGCAGCATGCACCTGGCCTATGTGCGCGACCCGGACGGCAACAAGCTCTGCGCGCTGTACCGCGTGCCATGAGGCCCAGGGGCGCCTCAACCCGCCAGGTTGCGGAACAGATAGCGCCCCAGCGCCACCCAGAAATCACCGCCCGAGTGCTGCTGCCAGACCACCGAAATGTCGACGAAGGCCTTGTGGAAGATCATTGAAAGCAGGCCGAGCAGGCAGACGATGGCGAAGATCTGCAGGGCGGTTTTGAAACGGTCGTCGCTGTTGTTTTGCATGGGTTCAGTGCTTGGGCACAGTGTGGTTTCGGCCGGGCAAGCTCAGGCGCGCGGTGGTGGGGGCCGTCTCTGAGAGCAGTTGCCCCTTGCGCCACACCTTCAGGCGCGTGGCGCGCAGGCGGATGGCGTCGATCGGGTCGCGCGCCTGCAGCAGCACGAAGCTGGCGTCACAGCCTGGCGCGATGCCGTAGCCCTGCAACCCCATCACCTTCGCTGCATTCGTGGTCACAGCCTCAAAACACTGGCGCATGCCGGCCTGGCTGGTCATCTGCGCCACGTGCAGGCCCATGTGGGCCACCTCCAGCATGTCGCCGCTGCCCAGCGAGTACCAGGGGTCCATCACGCAGTCGTGGCCGAAGGCCACGGTCACCCCGGCGGCCATGAGCTCGGGCACGCGCGTCATGCCGCGGCGCTTGGGGTAGGTGTCGTGCCGGCCTTGCAGCGTGATGTTGATCAGCGGGTTGGCCACCGCGCTCACACCGGCTTCGGCGATCAGCGGGATCAGTTTGGAAACGTAGTAGTTGTCCATGCTGTGCATGGAGGTGAGGTGCGAGCCGTTCACGCGGCCCTGCAGGCCCAGGCGTTGTGTTTCGAAGGCCAGGGTCTCGATGTGGCGCGAGAGCGGGTCGTCGCTTTCGTCACAGTGCATGTCCACCGGCAGGCCGCGCTCGGCGGCCAGTTCGCACAGCAGCTTCACGCTGGCGGTGCCTTCGCTCTGCGTGCGCTCGAAATGCGGAATGCCGCCAACCACGTCCACGCCCAGATCGAGTGCGCGCTTCAGGTTGTTCAGCCCGCCGGGTGAGCGCAATACGCCGTCTTGGGGAAACGCGACGAGTTGCACGTCGAGGTAGGGCGCCATGAGGTGCCTGGCTTGCAGCATGGCGCGCACCGGCAGCAGGCTGGCGTCGCTGGTGTCCACGTGGCTGCGAATCGCGAGCAGGCCCTTGGCCACGGCCCAGTCGCCGTAGGCGAGCGCGCGCTCCACCAGCGCTTCTTCGGTCAGCAGCGGCTTGAGCTCGCCCCACAGGGCAATGCCTTCGAGCAGCGTGCCGCTTTGGTTCAAGCGCGGCAGGCCGTAGCTGAGCGTGGCGTCCATGTGAAAGTGCGGGTCGCAGAACGGCGGGGTGAGCAACTGGCCCTGCGCGTCCACGGTTTCATGCGCGGGCGCCTGCAGGCCTTCGGACACCTCGGTGATGCGACCGCCTTGCACCGCCACGCCCATGTCGGTGCGGCCATCGGGCAAGGTGGCGTGGGTGATCAGCAGGTCGAGCATGGGGGGTCGCCTTGGCGGTCGGGTTGCATGAGGCCTTGAGGATAAGCCGCGTGCAGGGATTCGGCAGGTGCCCATGCAGACACCACGCGCACGCCCTCCATAATCGAACGCAACATCGGTGGTCACCACCGGAGGAAGCACCACCCACCACCCCACCACAGAAAGGCTCCGCCGATGCCGCACGACGTCAGCCTGATCGCCACCATCGCAGCCGGGTTCGGCCTGGCGATGGTCTTCGGGTACATCGCGGTGCGCCTGCGCATGCCGCCCCTGGTGGGTTATCTGCTCGCGGGGATCGTCATCAGCCCGGCCACCCCGGGTTTCGTGGCCGACGTGGGGCTGGCCAGCCAGCTGGCCGAGATCGGCGTGATGCTGCTGATGTTCGGCGTGGGTCTGCACTTCTCGATCAGCGACCTCATGGCGGTGCGCCGCATCGCCGTGCCGGGCGCCATCGTGCAGATCGCCGTGGCCACCTTGCTGGGCATCGGCGTCTCTCACTTCTGGGGCTGGAGCCTGGCGGGCTCGCTGGTGTTTGGTTTGTGCCTGTCGGTGGCGAGCACGGTGGTGCTGCTGCGCGCGCTGGAGGCCAAGGGCCTGCTCAAGTCCATCAACGGTCAGATCGCGGTGGGCTGGCTGGTGGTGGAAGACCTGGTGATGGTGATGGTGCTGGTGTTGCTGCCGGCGCTGGCCGGCGTGATCGCCCCGGCCGACGGTGTGGCCTCCACCCAGGGCAGCGACATCTGGCAGGCGGTGGGCATCACGCTGGCCAAGGTCACGGCCTTCATCGTGCTCATGCTGGTGGTGGGGCGCCGGCTGCTGCCCAAGGCGCTGTGGTGGGTGGCGCGCACCGGCTCGCAGGAGTTGTTCACCTTGAGCGTGGTGGCGGTGGCGGTGGGCGTGGCCTTTGGCGCGGGCAAGCTGTTCGACGTGTCGTTTGCGCTGGGTGCTTTCTTCGCCGGCATGATGATGCGCGAGTCCGAGTTTGCGCACCGCGCGGCGGACGAGTCCTTGCCGCTGCGCGATGCCTTCGCGGTGCTGTTCTTCGTGTCGGTGGGCATGCTGTTCGACCCTTCCGTGGTGTGGAACCAGCCCTTCAAGTTGCTCGCGGTGGTGGCCATCATCATGCTGGGCAAGACCGTGGCGGCGGTGGCGCTGGTGCTGCTGTTCCGCTACCCGCTGAACACCGCGCTCACCGTGGGCGTGAGCCTGGCGCAGATCGGTGAGTTCTCCTTCATCCTGGCCGGCCTGGGTGTGGCGCTGAACCTGATGCCGGTGGAGGGCCAGAGCCTGGTGCTGGCGGGTGCGCTCATTTCGATTGCGGCCAACTCAGCGCTGTTCTCGGCGGTGGAGCCGCTGCAGGCCTGGATACGCGAGCGCTCGGCCTACGCCCGCAAGCTCGAAGCGCGCGACGACCCGCTGGCCGAGTTGCCCGCGTCCACCCACGCGTCGCTGCTGGCGAAACAGGTGGTGCTGGTGGGCCATGGCCGCGTGGGCGAGCGCATCGCGCAGACCTTGCGTGAGCAAGGCATTCCCTTTGTGGTGGCCGAAGAAAACCGCGAGATCGTGGACGCGCTGCGCAAGGACGGCATTGCGGCGGTGAGCGGCGATGCGTCCACACCCGAGGTGCTGATCCAGGCGCACATTGCGCGCGCGGCCGTACTCGTGATCACCATCCCCGACACCATGGGCGTGCGCAAGATGGTGGAGATTGCGCGCACGCTCAACCCCGAGATCGACGTGATCCTGCGCACGCACAACGAAGAAGAGGCCGAGCTGCTGAAACGTGAAAGCCTGGGCACCGTGTTCCTGGGCGACACCGAGCTGGCGCGCGGCATGGCGGCGCATGTGCTGCTGCAGTTCAAACGCTGACACCCCCGATGACCGACCACGACCTGCCCGCGCTCAACGCCACCCCGCCCGGCCTGTACCGCCACTACAAGGGCGGCTGGTACGAGGTGCTGGACACCGTGCGCTGCAGCGAGACCCTGCAAGGCATGACGCTGTACCGCGCGCTCTACGGCGGCTGGGGCCAGTGGGTGCGGCCGGCCGCCATGTTTGGCGAAACTGGCGAGTTCGAAGGCCGCACACAAGCCCGCTTTGTGCGCCACGACCCGGCCGGTGTGCCACTGACAGACCTGCCCACGGCCCAGGCCCTGGTGGCCCACCTGCGCGGTCTGGCGCAGCGCCAGGGCATGCACCTGGATGCGGCCTTGCGCCCGCCGCCACCCGAGCCCGACACCTGCTGCGGGCGCGGCTGCAACGGCTGTGTGTGGGAAGGTTTTTACGAGGCCCTGCACCACTGGCGTGCGGACGCGCTGGGTTTGATCAGAACAGCGACTGCTGCCCCTGCAGGCTCGCCGGCCTGAACAGCGTGGTTTTGAGCGGTTCACGTTCGCGCGCGTAGCCCAGGCGGTCGCAGGTTTTCTCGAACCGCTGGCGGATCAGGTCGGCCCACACGCCGCTGCCTTTCATGCGCTGCGCAAAGTCGGCGTTGTAGTCGCGCCCGCCGCGCATCTCCTGCACGCGGGCCATCACGCGCGCGGCGCGGTCCGGGTAATGCAGCTCCAGCCACTGGCGAAACATGGGGCTCAACTCGTGCGGCAGGCGCAGCACGGTGTAGAAGGCGCGCCGGGCACCGGCCTCATGCGCGGCCTCCAGCACCTGCTCCATGTCGTCGTTGATGAACGGGATCTGCGGCGCCACGCTCACACCCACCGGAATGCCGGCGTCGGTCAGCGTGCGGATGGTGCGCAGCCGGCGGTGCGGCGCGGCAGCGCGCGGCTCCAGCAGGCGGGTGAGCTTCGCGTCGAGCGAGGTGATGGTCACGTACACCGCCGCCAGGCCCTGCGCGGCCATGGGCGCGAGCAGGTCGATGTCGCGTTCCACCCCGCTGCCCTTGGTGACGATGGCCAGCGGGTGGCGGGTGTCGCTCAACACCTGCAACACACCGCGCATGAGGCGCAGTTCGCGCTCAACGGGTTGGTAGGCGTCGGTCACGGTGCCGATGGCGAGCAGCTCGGGCACATGGCGCGGGCTGGCCAGTTCGCGCTGCAGCACCTGCGCGATGTTGCGTTTGGCGATCAGCTTCGTTTCGAAATCGATGCCCGGCGAGAGGTTGAGGTAGCTGTGGCTGGGTCGTGCGTAGCAGTAAACGCAGCCGTGCTCACAACCCCGGTACGGGTTGAGGCCCAGGCGAAAGCCGATGTCGGGCGAGTCGTTGTGGGTGATGGCGCTTTTGGCGTCTTCAAAGCTCACCTCGGTGGCCGGCGGCGGCGCCTCGTCGCGGGCCTGCACGGCGTCGTCGAGTGCGCCCCAGCCGTCGTCGAAGGCCTCGCGGGCGTCGCGCTCGAAGCGGTGCGGCTGGTGCTGGGCCAGACCGCGGCCCTTGATGGCCTGCAGGGGAATGTGGGCAGTGGACATGGAGCGAACACTGTACACAGATACAGCCTAGAATCCGCTTCTTTTTTCAGCCACCTTGCGTGGACCTCCCATGACCTCACCCCCTGCAACGCCCGTTGCTGCGGCCATCGTTTCCGTGCGCGGCGTCAGCAAAACCTACGCGGGCGGCTTCCAGGCGCTCAAGCGGGTCGACCTCGACATCCGACGCGGCGAAATCCTGGCCCTGCTCGGCCCCAACGGCGCCGGCAAGACCACGCTGATCAGCATCATTTGCGGCATGGTCAACGCCAGCGCAGGCACGGTGGTGGCCGATGGCCATGACACCGTGCGCGACTACCGCAAGGCGCGTGAGGCCATCGGCCTGGTGCCGCAGGAACTGCACACCGATTCGTTTGAAACCGTGTGGGCCACGGTGAGCTTCAGCCGCGGCCTCTTCGGCAAGGCACCCGACCCGGCCTACATCGAGAAGATCCTCAAGGACCTCTCGCTCTGGGACAAGAAGGACAGCAAGATCATGGCACTCTCCGGCGGCATGAAGCGCCGCGTGCTGATCGCCAAGGCACTCTCGCACGAGCCCAAGATTTTGTTTCTGGACGAGCCCAGCGCGGGGGTGGACGTGGAGCTGCGGCACGACATGTGGCGCATGGTGCGGGCGCTGCGCGAAGCGGGCACCACCATCATCCTCACCACGCACTACATCGAAGAGGCCGAAGACATGGCCGACCGCATCGGCGTGATCCGCCAGGGCGAGCTGATCCTGGTGGAAGACAAACACGTGCTCATGCGCAAGCTGGGCAAGAAGCAGCTCACGCTCACGCTGCAGCACACCATCACCCAACTGCCCGAGCCCCTGGCGCCGTGGGCGCTGGAGATCACCGAAGCTGGCCACGCCCTCACCTACACCTTTGACGCGCAGAAGGACGACACCGGCATCGCCGAGCTGCTGCGCGCGCTGGCCGACAACAACATCCACTTCAAGGATTTGCGCTCCAGCGAAAGCTCTTTGGAGGACATCTTCGTCAGCCTCGTTCATGAAAAGAAAGGGGTGGCAGCATGATGGGTTTGAACATTCACGCAGTCAGGGCGATTTACCAGTTCGAAATGAACCGCGCCCTGCGCACCTGGGCGCAAAGCATCATGGCGCCGGTGCTCAGCACCTCGCTGTACTTCATCGTCTTCGGCTCGGCCATCGGTTCGCGCATGGGCGACATCGACGGCGTGAGCTACGGCGCCTACATCATCCCCGGCCTGCTCATGCTCTCGCTGCTGAGCGAAAGCATCTCCAACGCGGCCTTCGGCATCTACATGCCCAAGTGGTCCGGCACCATCTACGAGCTGCTGAGCGCGCCGGTGAACTGGGTCGAGGTGCTGCTGGGCTATGTGGGCGCCGCCGCCACCAAGAGCCTCACGCTGGGCCTGCTCATCTTGTTGACCGCGCGCGTGTTCGTGCCGTACGAGGTGGCGCACCCGGTGTGGATGGTGGGCTTCCTCATCCTCACCGCCATCACCTTCTGCCTGTTCGGTTTCATCATCGGCCTGTGGGCCGACAGTTTCCAGAAACTGCAGGTGATCCCGCTGCTGGTGATCACACCGCTCACCTTTCTGGGTGGCGCGTTCTACAGCATCAACATGCTGCCGCCGGTGTGGCAAACGGTGTCGCTGTTCAACCCCGTGGTCTACCTCATCAGCGGCCTGCGCTGGGCCTTCTACGGCGTGGCCGACGTGCACATTGCCGTGAGCACCGGCATGACGCTGGCGTTCATGACCGTGTGTCTGGCGGTGGTGTGGTGGGTGTTCAAGACGGGGCGCAAGATCCGGCGCTGATCACGGCCATCGACCGGTGTCGCACCGGGCACCGGTGCGAGTCGGCCGCATTTCAGGAAATGGCACACTTGACACCCCCCAGGGCATGGGAGTCCCATGCCTGTTCACTGCCACCTTCCCTCTGGAGACAAGTTCAATGGATCGTCGTTCAATGATCAAGAACGCTGGCATCGCCGGCGTCCTGACCACCGGTATCGCCCCCGCCGTGCACGCGCAGGCCGCCGTGCGCTGGCGCCTGGCCAGCAGCTTCCCCAAGTCGCTGCCCACCATCTTCGGCTCCGCCGAAAAATTCTCCGAGACCGTCAAGGCTCTCTCGGGCGGCAAGTTCGAAATCTCTGTGCACGCTGCGGGCGACATCGTCCCCGCCTTCGGTGTGGTTGACGCCATCCAGGACAACACCATCGAGATGGCGCAGACCGCGCCTTACTACTTCACCGGCAAGGACCCCATCTTCGCGTTCGGCTGCGCTGTGCCCTTCGGCCTGACCGCACGCCACATGGACGCCTGGATGGAACACGGCAACGGCCGCAAGCTGATGGACGAGTTCTACGGCAAGTTCAACATCGTCTCGATGAGCTCCGGCAACACCGGCACCCAGATGGGTGGCTGGTACCGCAAGGAGATCAAGAGCGTGGCCGACCTCAAGGGCCTGAAGATGCGCCTGGGCGGCGGCCTGTTCGGCGAGACCATGGCCAAGCTGGGCGTGGTGGCGCAGAACATGCCCGCCGGTGAGGTGTACCAGGCGCTGGAAAAAGGCACGCTGGACGCCACCGAGTTCGTTGGCCCGGCCGACGACGAGCGCCTGGGCTTCAACAAGGTCGCGCCGTTCTATTACTACCCGGGCTGGTGGGAAGGTGGCGCCGAGCTGGAGTTCTTCATCAACAAGAAGGCCTTCGACACCCTGTCGCCCGAGAACAAGGCCATCATCCGTGCCGCTGGTGCCGTGGCTGCGCGCGACATGACCGCCAAGTACGACGCCCTGAACCCGGTGGCGCTCAAGCGCCTGGTGGGCAGTGGCACCAAGCTCAAGCCTTTCACCAAGGACGTGATGGACGCCGGCTTCAAGGCCGCGATGGAAGTGTTCGCCACGCATGAAGCCAAGTCGCCCGAGTTCAAGAAGATCCACCAGGACATGCGCGCCTTCCAGCGCGACCAGGTCCTGTGGAGCCGCTTCTCCGAATGGCGCTACGACAGCTTCATCACCACCGCCAAGATCTGACCTGGCCGCTGGCCCTCAGCGCTTCACACGGCCCGCCTTGGCGGGCTTTGTTTTGCCTGCAGGTTCCTTGGGCCGGACCTGCTCCAGCCACAACAGCGTGTCGGCGTGGGTCATGAAGCGCCGCAGGTAGTCGGGCGAGAGGTCGCGCATGAGCCCCAGGGTGCGCAGCACGAGCATGTGCGAATTGAGCGGGCCTGCGTTCTCCGGACCACGCTGCACGGCCTCGGTCACGTCGTCTTCGGCGCAGATGCGCGACCAGGTCTCTTGGAAGCGCAGTGCGCTCTTGAGATCGGGGCTGGCCTGTGTGGTGGCGGCCAGGCTCTGGTTGAGCTGGGCCAGTGGGGAGATGGCTTTCTTCGATGGAGCCACCGGCGCTGCGGGTGCAGCGGCGTCGGCTGGCTCGGCCATGGCGCGTTGCAGGCGGCCTTGCAGCACACGCTGCACCGCCTCGGGCGCGGCCTGCATGCGCCGGCGCAGGGCCTGCGCGTAGTGGTCCCGCACACGGTCTCGCACCGGATCACTCACGCGAGGTCGCTTTCGCGGCGCTGGCCGCTTTCGGCACGGGCGCCATCTCCACCCGGCGGTTGAGCGCGCGGCCCTTTTCGTCGGCATTGGAGGCCACGGGCTGTTCAGCGCCAAAAGCCGCGCTGAACACACGCTGCGGCGGCATGCCTTCATCGATCAGGGCGCGGGTCACGGTGAGCGCGCGCTGTGCCGAGAGTTCGAGGTTGTCGGTGTAGCGCTGGTTGTTGGCCTGCACCGGGCGGTCGTCGGTGAAGCCGCTGACCATCAGCATCTCGTCGCGCTCGCCCAGGTACACCTGCAGCGGTGGCACCAGGCTCTTGAGGACTTGGCGGCCTTCGGGCCGCAGCTCGTCGGAGTTCAATGGAAACAACACGCTGCCGCTGATGCCGATGCGCCCGTTGTCCAGCGTGACGCGGCCGGTCTGCAGCGGAATGGCCAGCGCCTTCTCCAGCGCCATGCGGCGGGCCTCTTCTTGCTGGCGCTTCTGCACCTCCGACTGCAGGCTCGCCACCAGGTCCATCTGCACCACCAGCACGCCGATGAGGATGAGCACGAAGGCGCCCACCAGACCGGCCATGAGGTCGCCGAACACGGCCCAGACCGGCGCGCTCTGTTCGCCTGCGCCATCGTCGATGCTGTCGTCCACGACCCTGTCCAGCCCGGTCATCACGCGGCGCTCTCCGCCGTGCGCTTCAGGTCACTGCGCAGTCGGCGCAGATCTTCGACGATGCCTTGCTGCGAGCTGATGCTCAGGTCAATCACCTCGCGCGCCTGCGCCACGCAGTAGGCCAGTTGCTCGTCGCTGCGCTGCATCGACTGGCCCACCGCCGCTTCAATGCGCTGCAGGCTGCTGATGAGCTTGTCGTTGGTGGCGGCAAAGAGCTGCACGCCGTGGCCAAAGGCCTCGCCCAGCGCGGCCAGTTCGATGGCGCTGCCGCTGACCTGCGCGGCCACATCGTCAGCGCGGTGGGCCTGCGCGCCCACGGTCTCGGCGAACTGGCGGCCCACCTGGTCCAGCACGCTGCCGGCAGAGGACACCAGCGACTCGATGGCCGCGCGCTGCTCGCCCGTGGCCTGCTGCACGGTCTGCAGCAGGCTGCCGATGTTGTTCATGAGCGTGGCGCGCTCCTGCAGCGCGAGCTTGTCGCGCTCGCCGAGCTGCGTGGTCTCGCGGCGCAGCTGCGCGATCACCTCGGCGGCGGCCTTGGGCGCTTCGGCGGCGGTTTCCAGCAGGCGCTGCACCGCCGCCTCGGCGCGTGTGGCCTCTTCGCTGCGCAGGGCCGCCAGTTCGTCGCGCCAGCGGGTGGCTGTCTGCTCCAGCGTCTGGCCCACGGCCCGCTGCTGCGCCAGGGTCTGCGCGCCCAGTTGTTGCCACTCGGCTTGCAGGGTGGCGGCCATGGCCTGCAAGGCCTGGGTCCAGGCTTCCAACCGCGTCTCTTCCACCGCGACCTGCTCGGCCCGCGCACGGCCGAGGGTGTCTTGCATCCCGGTGACCATGTCATGGGTCTGGCTGCGCACGGCCTCGAACACGCGCTCGTGCAGGCGGGTGGATTCGGCTGCGATGGCGGTCATGGCGTTCTCCACCACCGGCTGCAGCGTCTCTCCCGCGATGCGTGCACTGGTCGCGAGGCTCTCGTTCAACGACCGCGCCACCGACTGGCCCAGCGCCTGGTAGCTTGCGCCAGCTTCGCGGTGGAACGCGTCCTGGCGTGCGAGCAACTGCTCGTCCAGCTGTTGCCCGCGACGCTCCATCTGTTCCATCAAGGCCTGCAGCTGGTTCACCACCGCCGGCAGTGCGCCGGCCTGCTGCTGCAGCGCCTTGAAGGTTTCATTGCGCTGGTGCGCGAGCGAGAACGGGCGGAACACGGTGGACACCTGCGCGTCGAGCTGGCGCACCGAGCCCAGGCGTTCGCGCCGGCTGATGGCCGACATGAGGCCGAGCATGGCCGAGGTGGCCACGCCCACCACCGAGGTGCCGAACGCCAGGCCCAGGCCCTTGATGGGTTCGGCCAATGCGGAGCGGATGGCCTGCAGATCGGCAGTGCCTTCCAGCGTGAACACGGCGCCGCGGAAGGTGACCACCAGCCCCAGGAAGGTGCCGAGCATGCCCAGCATCACCAGCAGGCCGATCAGGTACGGCGTGAGCGCCAGGCCGGGCAAGGCGCTTCGCTCACCCTCGATGCGCGCACGCACGGGGCCTTGCAGCGCGGGCGGCACGCGGCCGAGCCAGTCGCTCAGCTGCGCGAGCGGTTGCGGCACCTCGGCCAGCGCCAGCGCCAGCGCGGCCGTGGCCGCTGAGTAGCGCCGGATCTCCTGCGCGCCCAGCAGGTAGACGGCGCCGATGGCCAGGGTCATGGTCAGCGCGATGGCGCTGGTGCCGACAAAGCCCCAGCCGACCCAGACCACGGCCATGAGGCCGAGGGCAAAGGCAAGGGTCACACAAAGGCGGTTCACGGTGTGGGGACTCATGGGTGTTGTTTCACTTCCTGGCTCAGGGCTTCAACCATGCCGGCCACGGGCTGCAACCGCAGGTCCAGTTCGGCCAGCAGGGTCTGCTGCAGCTCGTGTTCAAACAGCGGCTGCCAGCCGCCGGGGTGGGATTGGCGCAGCTGTGCAAAGCGCGCTTTGAGAAAGCTGGGCACGGTCGCCAGCAGCCGCTGTTCGCGCCCGCCCAGCATGGGCTCCAGCACAGCGTCCAGCGCGGCCAACTGCGCCAGACGCGCAGAGGTCTGCGACAAGATCTTTCGCACGTGGCCGCGCAGCGCTTCAATGCTCATGTCCATGCGGCGCTGCTGCTCCAGGCAACGCTGGTGGTGCGGTGCAAAGCCGGCGTCGGTGTCGTCGGTGCCCTCATCGCCCGGCGCCAGCGGTGGGCTGGTGATGGCCTGGCTCAGCGTGGTGCGCACGCGCTGCAGCTCGGCCTGCACAGCGCGGGCGCTGGCCGGCACCGCCGGGCGCCGGGCGCGCGCCACGGCGGGCATGGCCTGGTGGAGCGAACTCAGCGCAATGGCATCGGCCACGTTGAACCACTGGCCCAGGCGCTCGGCAAGATCTTGCCGCGGCACGTCCGCGGGCGCGGCCTGCCAGCCGGCGAGCTGGCGCACCAGAGCTGAGCGGTTGAAGTTGCTGCGCAAAAAAGCATTCCTTGGCGCCCCACAGGCGCAATCGGCATCAAGAACAGGGTGGGTTGCCGACTTGGTGGGGCGTGCACGCCCGTCAGCGGTGGCCAGACCGGACATCCGGTGGCCAAGGCGACATTAGAAACGATCCGCCGGGCCGACTTGTAACCGCCAGCCCGGGGTGAGTGGTTCAGCCTGATCGGAGGCCGGCTACAACGTTTTTTAGGACCAACTCACTGGGTACAAACCCAGTAAACATGATGGGCAATGGCAGAACATCGTGCGAAGAGCCCACTTACGATCAGAACTTCAAGGGGACTACACCACTCCCCGATAGCTCTGTATATACAATGCACTTCCGATGAAAAATCTCAAGGTCTCGCCGAAAACACTCGATAAGCTTCGGGACAAGCATGATGTCACGGTACGTGAAGTCGAGCAATGCTTCGAAAATATTGACGGCCCGCTCTTGATTGATGACCGAGAAGAGCACAAATCAGATCCGCCGACGCTATGGTTTATCAGCCGAACAAACAAGAATCGGCTGCTCAAAGTTGCGTATATACAGCGTGGCAGTACAGTCCAGCTTCGCACTTGCTACGAGCCCAATGAGGCCGAGATGCTCATCTACTCAAGTCACTTACCCCAATGGAGAACCACATGAAACGAATCGCAGGCACCGATGAAGCTTGGGAAAGCCGTGAACTCGGCGCAGATCCGGCTCACGCGAAGGTGGCCGGCGCGGAGCACGCTACAGCACTGGAGGAATCGCTTGGACTACAGTCCATATCCATCCGGCTGCCACGCCAGCTCATCGAAACATACAAGCTGATCGCAAGCCATCACGGCATCGGCTACCAGCCCCTCATGCGAGACATCCTGCAACGGTTCGTGCCTGAAGGCATGAGAGAGATCGTCGCAGAACAAAATCTGAAAGCCGAGCAAGCCGGGGCCAGGATTGAAGAGTTGCGGAAAGCCGCCTGATCCGCTTGTCACGCTCACAAAACCCGCTTCGGCGGGTTTTTTATTGACCCATCGTTTCAGACATCATCACGATGTGTCGCATGCTCCACTGACGCTGCCCATCTCCGGTCACTTCCAAACTGAGGTTGGGCAGCCACTAACGACCCGGGGCGCCCTGGCCTCAGAGCACCAGCACGGCGCGGAAGTCGTTCACGTTGGTGTGCGTGGGCCCGGTGACCACCAGGTCACCCAGCGGCTGGAAATAGCCGTAAGCGTCGTTGCGCGCGAGGTGGTCGGTCACCTTGAGCCCCTGCGCGGCGGCGCGGGCCAGGGTATCGGGCGTGACGAGCGCACCGGCGTTGTCTTCCATGCCGTCGATGCCGTCGGTGTCGGCGGCGAGCGCCCACACCTGTGAGATACCGTTCAAGGCTTGGGCCATGCCCAGGCAGAACTCCCCCGCCCGGCCGCCTTTGCCCTTGGCCTGGCCTTCGACGCGCGGACGCACCGTCACGGTGGTCTCGCCGCCGCTGAGGATCACGCACGGTGTCTTGAAATCGCTGCGGCCCAGCGCCGCCGAGCGCGCGAGTGCTGCGTGCACCTTGCCCACCTCGCGCGACTCGCCTTCGATCTCGTCGCTGAGCACATAGGTGTTGAGCCCGATCGCGCGCGCGGCGGCCGCAGCGGCTTCCAGGCTTTGCTGCGGCGTGGCGATCAGGTGCACCTCGTGGCCGTGCAGGCGCGCATCACCCGGTTTGGGTGTTTCGAGTTCGCCGCGCTCCAGCTGCGCGCGCACGCCGGTGGGCACGTCGATGCCGTAGCGCTGCAGGATGTCGAGCGCGTCGGCACAGCTCGTGGCGTCGGCCACCGTGGGGCCGCTGGCGATCACGCTCACGTCGTCACCGGGCACGTCGCTGATGGTGATGGTGACCACGCGCGCAGGCGCGCAGCCGGCCGCCAGCCGCCCACCCTTGATGCGCGAGAGGTGCTTGCGCACCGTGTTCATCTCCAGGATGTTGGCGCCGCTGTTGAGCAGCTCGCGGTTGATGCGCTGTTTGTCTTCGAGCGTGAGGCCTTCGGCCGGCAGCGTGAGCAGCGAGGAGCCACCGCCCGAGATGAGGCAAAGCACCAGGTCGTCGGCGGTGAGGCCTTGCGTGAGCTGCAGGATGCGCTGCGCAGCGGCCAAGCCCGCGGCGTCGGGCACCGGGTGCGAGGCTTCCACCACCTCGATGCGGTTTTTCAAGCCCGCCGGGCGCGGCGGCGTGTGGTCGTAGCGCGTGACCACCAGGCCGGAGATGGGCGCGTCGGCTGGCCACAGGGCTTCCACCGCCTGGGCCATGGCACCACCGGCCTTGCCGGCGCCGATCACCACGGTGCGGCCCTTGGGTGGCGGTGGCAAAAAGGCGGCCGTGTTGTGCAGCGGCAGCGCGCGCTGCACCGCCACGTCATACAGGTGGCGCAGCAAGGCGCGGGGGTCGTTGACGGAGGGGGATGAGGTTGTGTTGGGCATGGGGTGAGTTTAGAGAATGCCGGCCCTCACCCCAACCCTCTCCCGCGACTGGGAGAAGGCGCGCCTGCACTTCAGGCAGCCGGGTCTGGCGCGATGGCGTGGTTGGCCATGTGCTCCAGGCTGCGGCACAGCGCCGAGTGGTCCAGCCCCGCCATGCCGTGGGCGGCACAGCTTTGCATCAGCTGCGCCGCGCTGGCCGTGTGCGGCAGGCTCAGGCCCAGCTCTTTCGCGCCCTGCAGCGCGAGGTTCAAATCCTTCTGGTGCAGCTCGATGCGAAAGCCCGGCTTGAAGGTGCGCTGGATCATGCGTTCGCCGTGCACTTCAAGAATGCGGCTGGCGGCAAATCCGCCCATGAGCGCCTGGCGCACCTTGGCCGGGTCTGCGCCGGCCTTGCTGGCGAACAGCAGGGCTTCGGCCACGGCCTCGATGTTGAGCGCCACGATGATCTGGTTGGCCACCTTGGTGGTCTGGCCGTCGCCGTTGCCGCCCACCAGGGTGATGTTCTTGCCCATGGCTTCGAACAGCGGCTTCACGCGGTCAAACGTGTCCTGCGATCCACCCACCATGATGGTGAGGCTGGCGGCCTTGGCGCCCACTTCGCCGCCGCTGACCGGCGCGTCCAGGTACTCGCAGCCCAGCGCGTTGATCTTCTGCGCAAACTGCTTGGTGGCCATGGGGCTGATGGAGCTCATGTCCACCACCACCTTGCCGGCCTGCAGGCCTTTGGACACGCCGTGTTCGCCAAACAGCACATCCTCCACGTGCGGCGTGTCGGGCACCATGGTGATGACGATGTCGGCGCGTTTCGCCACCTCGGTGGCGTTGGTGCAGATGGTTGCGCCCTGCTCGGCAAACGCTTCGGGCACCTTGCTGCGGCTGCTCACAAACAGGCTGTGCCCCGCCTTGAGCAGGTTGAGTGCCATGGGCGTGCCCATGGTGCCCAGGCCGATGAAGCCGACTTTGAGTCCGTCTCTGGTCATGTGTGTCTCTGTTGTTTTTTCAAAGTGATTGGCCATGGGCGGCGATCCAGCCCAGGCCGCGGTCGGTGCCACCAGGCGTTGCATCTTTCGGCTTGTATTCGCAGCCGATCCAGCCGGCGTAGCCCAACGCGTCGATGTGCTTGAACAGGAAACGGTGGTCGATCTCGCCGGTGCCGGGCTCGTGGCGGCCGGGTGTGTCGGCCAGTTGCATGTGGGCAATGCGCGGCAGCAGTTCCCGGATGGTGTTGGCCAGCTCGCCTTCCATGCGCTGTGCGTGGTAGATGTCGTACTGCAGGAACACGTTGTCCGAACCCACCTCGTCCATCAGTTCGATGGCCTGGCGCGGGCGGTTGACGAAGTAGCCCGGCATGTCGAAGCGGTTGATGGGCTCGATCAGCAGCGGGATGCCGAGTTTCTTGGCCTCTGCTGCGGCGTGGCGCACATTGCCCACCCAGGTGGCGCGGGCCTGCGCCTCGCTCACGCCGGCGGGCACCAGACCCGCCATGCAATGCCATCGCTGCACACCGATCACCGGCGCGTAGCTGGCGGCCCTGGCCACCCCGGCGCGGAACTCGTCTTCACGTCCCGGAATGCAGGCCATGCCGCGCTCGCCTGCAGCCCAGTCGCCCGGTGGCAGATTGTGCAGCACCAGTTCGAGGTGGTTGTCCTTCAATCGGTTGGCGATCTCTTCCGCGGGAAAGTCATAGGGAAACAGGAACTCGACCGCCTGGAACCCGGCTTTGGAAGCGGCGGCAAAGCGGTCGAGGAACGGCAGCTCGTTCCAGAGCATGGAGAGGTTGGCGGCAAAACGGGGCACGTGTGTTTCCTTGTTATTCCAGCAGGCCTGCAGCCACCAGCCCTTCGCGACCCTCGGGGTGCAGGCACTCGATGTCTTCAAACTCGTTGATGGCGTTGATCTCGGTGCCCATGGCGATGTTGGTCACCTTCTCCAGGATCACCTCCACCACCACCGGCACGCTGAACTGACGCGCCATCACCTGCGCTTCGCGCAGCGCGGCCTGGATCTTCGCCGGGTCGGTCACCCGCAGCGACTTGCAACCCAGGCCCTCCACCACCGCTTGATGGTCCACGCCGTAGCCCTTGAGCGCCGGGTCGTCCACGTTCTGGTTGTCGAAAGCGAGTTGCACGCAGTAGTCCATCTCGAAACCGCGCTGCGCCTGCCGAATGAGGCCGAGGTAGCTGTTGTTCACCAGCACCTGAACATAGGGCAGGCGGAACTGGGCACCCACGGCCAGCTCTTCGACCAGGAACTGGAAGTCGTAGTCGCCCGAAAGGCCGACCACGGTTTTGGTGGGGTCGGCCGCCACCACGCCCAGCGCGGCGGGGATCGTCCAGCCCAGCGGACCGGCCTGACCGCAGTTGATCCACTGGCGCGGGCCGTACACGTGCAGGAACTGCGCACCGGCGATTTGTGAAAGGCCGATGGTAGACACGTAGACCGTTTCGCGGCCGAAGGCGGCGTTCATCTCTTCGTACACGCGCTGCGGCTTGATCGGCATGTTGTCGAAGTGGGTCTTGCGCTGCATGAGTTTCTTGCGCTCGGCGCAGCGGGCGGCCCAAGTGGCGTAGTCCTTCAAGGCACCGGCGGCCTTGCGTTCGCGCGCCACCTGCACGAAGAGTTCGAGCGCGATTTTTGCGTCCGACACGATGCCCAGGTCGGGGTTGAACACGCGTCCGATCTGGGTCGGTTCAATGTCCACGTGCACGAATGTGCGACCCTGGGTGTAGACCTCGATCGAACCCGTGTGGCGGTTGGCCCAGCGGTTGCCGATGCCCAGCACGAAGTCGCTCGCCAGCATGGTGGCGTTGCCGTAGCGGTGGCTGGTCTGCAGGCCGCACATGCCGGCCATGAGCGGGTGGTCGTCGGGGATGCTGCCCCAGGCCATGAGGGTGGGAATCACCGGCACACCGGTGAGTTCGGCCAGCTCCACCAGCAGCGCGGACGCGTCGGCGTTGATGATGCCGCCACCGGCCACGATGAGCGGTTTGCTGGACGCAGCCAGCATGTCCAGCGCCTTCTCCACCTGCTTGCGTGTGGCCGCGGGTTTGTACACCGGCAGCGGTTCGTAGGTATCGATGTCGAACTCGATCTCCGCCATCTGCACATCGATCGGCAGGTCGATCAAGACCGGGCCCGGGCGGCCCGAGCGCATGAGGTGAAAGGCCTGCTGGAAGGCGCGCGGCACCAGCGCGGGCTCGCGCACCGTCACGCTCCATTTGGTCACCGGCTTGCTGATGGCTTCGATGTCCACCGCCTGGAAGTCTTCCTTGTACATGCGTGCACGCGGCGCCTGGCCGGTGATGCACAAGATGGGAATGCTGTCGGCGATGGCCGAGTACAGGCCGGTGATCATGTCGGTGCCGGCCGGGCCGCTGGTGCCGATGCACACGCCGATGTTGCCCGCCTTGGCCCGGGTGTAACCCTCGGCCATGTGCGACGCACCCTCCACATGGCGCGCCAGCACATGGGCAATCGTCTGGCGCTCGCGCAGTTGGGCGTAGAGCGGGTTGATGGCTGCACCCGGCACACCGAAGGCCTGGGTGATCCCCTCCTTCTCCATCACGAGCACGGCGGCCATCGCGGCTTTCATCTTCGGCATGTCTGTCTCCAGTGGGTTGGTGAACTGGGACCGATGCTAGGGAGCCCGACTGGTTTTGAGAATGCCACTGGCTGTACGTTGATTCGGTACCCCAGGTATGGAATCGACCATTCAGGACTACCATGGGCCCATGGACCGTTTCAAGGAAATCGAGGCCTTCGTGCAGGTGATGGAACACGGCAGCCTGGCCGCGGCCGCGCTGCACGCGGGCATCACGCCGGTGATGATGGGCCGGCGCATCGACGCGCTGGAAAAACGCCTGGGCACGCAGCTCATGCACCGCTCGACCCGCCGTCTGGTGCTCACCGAACAGGGGGCCACGTTCCTCGATGAATGCCGCGGCCTGCTGGCGCAATGGGCCAGCGCCGAAGCCACCGTTTCCTCACAGCGCCACAGCGCCAGCGGTCACCTGGTGGTGTCGGCCCCGGCCGCTTTCGGGCGCATGCACGTGGCGCCCCACGCCAGCGCCTTCCTCAAGGCCAACCCGCAACTGCGCATCTCGTTCAACCTGACCGACCGCGTGGTGGACCTGGTGCGCGAGGGTTACGACATGGCCCTGCGCATCGGCAATGTGATCGACCCCAACTTCGTGGCCATCAAGCTGTCGACCAACCAGCGTGTGGTGTGCGGCACGCCCGCCTACTTTCGCAAGCACGGCAAGCCCAAAACGCTGGACGATCTGAAAGCGCACAACTGCCTGGCCTTCAACCTGCAAGGCGGGCAGCAGCGCGGCTGGTACTTTTTGCAGGACGGCAAGACCGTGACCGTGCGCGCCGAAGGCAACCTGGACTGCAACGACGGCGAGCTGCTGCACCGCTGGGTGAGCGAAGGCCTGGGCCTGGGCTGGCGCAGCACCTGGGAAATTCAGCTGCAGTTGCAGCGCGGCGAACTCGTGACGGTGCTCGACGAATTCGCCTTGCCCGAATACGACATCCTGGCGGTGTACCCGAAGCAGCGGCACCTGCCGGCCAAGGTGCGCTTCTTCATCGAGCACCTGAAAAAGATCTACGCCAAGCCCGGCTACTGGCTGCGTGACGCACCTTGAGCGTGCTGCGGATTCAGGCGCGTGCCACACCGGTCTTGAACACCGCCACCGACGCCACCAGCTGCTGAGCCTGCTGCTTGAGGCTGTCGGCCGCTGCGGCGCTCTCTTCGACCAGCGCGGCGTTCTGCTGCGTGCCCTGGTCCATGCGGGTGATGGCCTGGCCAACCTGCGCCACGCCCGAACTCTGCTCGGAACTCGCCGCGCTGATCTCGCCCACGATGTCGCTCACGCGGCGGATCGAGGCCACCACTTCCTGCATGGTGGTCCCAGCCTGGTCCACAAGAGCAGAGCCTTGTTCGACCCGGGCCACGCTGGCGCCGATCAGGCCCTTGATTTCCTTGGCGGCCTCGGCACTGCGCTGCGCGAGGTTGCGCACTTCGCCGGCCACCACCGCGAAACCACGGCCTTGTTCACCCGCGCGTGCCGCTTCCACCGCCGCGTTGAGCGCGAGGATGTTGGTCTGAAACGCAATGCCGTCAATGACCCCGATGATGTCGCTGATCTTGCGGCTGCTCTCGTTGATGCCCTTCATGGTCTGCACCACGCGGCCCACCACTTCACCGCCCTGCACCGCCACGCTGGACGCGCTCTGGGCCAGCTGGCTGGCCTGGCGTGCGTTGTCGGCGTTGTGGCGCACGGTGGTGCCCAGTTGCTCCATGGTGGCGGCGGTCTCTTCCAGTTCACTGGCCTGCTGTTCGGTGCGGGCCGAGAGGTCCTGGTTGCCCAAGGCGATCTCGCTGCTGGCGTGTGACACGTAATCAGAGCTGCGGCGCACATCGGTCACGGCCTTGGACAGACCTTGCTGCATGGTCTGCAACCAGGCGAGCAGGCTGTCGGTGTCGCCTTTTCCGAGGTGGATCGGTGTGGTCAGGTCACCTTCGGCGACGGCCCGGGCAATGCTCACAGCGATGCGCGGCTCGCCGCCGAGCTGGCGCAGCATGTTGCGGGTGATCATCAGCGCCAGGCCGATACCGATCACCAGCGACAGGCCCAGCAGGCCCGTCACGGCAAAGCGAGCCTGGTCGTACACCGTGGTCACGTGCTGGGCGGAAGTTTCGCCGCCGTCGTAGTTGAACTGGATCAAGCCGTTCAGCGCCGAGATCACCTCGTCAAATGCCATGCTGGAGAGGCCGTCGGCAATGTCGGCGGCGTCCACCTGCTGCTTGTCGCGCCCGAGCTTGATGACCTTTTCGTTGGCCTGCAGGTAGGCGGTCCACGCGGTGGACAGCTTGGTGTTCAGTGCCGTCTCTTCGTCACCCGACACGCGCCCCTGGTAGCCGGCAAACAGGGCCTGCAGCGACTTGCCGGCCTCCTTCATCTTGTCTTCGTACTCGGCGTGGTAACTGGTGTCGTCGGTGCGGCTGTGCTTGATCTCGAACTCGCGGTACTCCACCGCCAGCGCGCGGGCGTCCGACAGGGCGCCCACGCCCTTGAGCCATTTCTGGGACAACGCGATGGCTTCACCATCCACGCTCTTCAGACCCACCAGAGCGGTGGCACCGAGAGCGGCCGTCAACACCAGGATGGACGCAAACGCGCCGAAGAGCTGCTGACCCACCGTCAGACGACGGAGCCAGCCAAAGGGATGGGGAAGTTTTTTCATCGCGCCACCGCCATCACTTCTTGTGACCGATGTAGCTGGCGCCGATCACCTTGCCGCCTGCGTCCTTGATGGGGTTGTAGCAGGCGTCAAAGGCGGTGCCGAGCACGTCGATGGGGCCGCAGAACTGCTGGCCCTTGCTCACGGATTCGTAAGCGGCGTTGCGGGCGAGCTGGGTGCCCACGCCGCGCTTGCCTTCGGGCGTGAGCACGTTGGTGCTGACGCGAACGAACTCGTCGCCTTCTTTCACGAAGACGGTGGCGGTGGCCTGGTGGCTCTTGCGGATGCCGTCGACCACGTCGAAGTTGTTGTTGATCTTGCGCTCGCCAAAAAACAGGGCGGGCACGGCCTTGCCGGCGACGGTGTCGGTGCCTTCGACGCGCGGTGTGCCGATCTTGCTCAGGCGACCGTCGAGGTCGGCGATGGTGGCCTTGGGGTCGTTGGCGTGGGCGAAGGAGGCAGAGACGGCCAGCGTGGCCAGCATGAGGGCG
>NZ_JBLYYB010000079.1:0-42217 GCF_048549895.1 Hydrogenophaga sp. | reverse complement strand
GACCACATCCCCCAAGACCCGCGCCGCCAAAGCTTCCGCACCCCAAGCCAGGACCACCAAGTCGGCGGGTCTGCACGTCGCCGTGGTGGGGGCCGGCATGGCGGGTGTGGTGTGCGCGCGCACACTGGTGCAAGCCGGTCACCGCGTCACTGTGCTTGAGAAAAGCCGGGGCCTGGGCGGTCGCATGTCGACCCGGCGCACCGAGTTCGGTGGTTTCGACCACGGTTCGCAGTACTTCACCGTGCGCGACGCTCGCTTCGAGACCGCGCTGCGCAGCAACGCCACCTCGGTCGTGCGCCCCTGGAGCGCCAGCACCGTGCGCGTGCTCGACGAGTTCGGCCATGTCCTGGCCAGCGCACCACCCCCCACCGAGCCGCATTTCGTGGCCTCGCCCGGCATGAACGCGCTGGTGGGCCTGTGGGGCCAGCCGCTGGCGGCCAACACCATGCTCGACACCCGCGTGACCCAGATCGAGCGCGATGCGCTGCACGCCGAACAATGGCAACTGCGAACCGAAGACAGCGCTGGCGGCCTGCAGGTGCTGGGCGGTTTCGACCGCGTGGTGCTGGCCATGCCGCACCCGCAGGTGCACGACCTGCTGCGCGCCTCGGGTCTCGCACCCGAACTGCGCCAGGCGCTGGCACCCGTGCACGTGGCGCCCTGCTGGACGCTGATGGTCGCCTACCCACAGGCCATGCAGCCCGGCCTGCCCCACCTGGGCCCGCAGTGGAACGCCGCGCGCAGCACCCACCACCGCATCAGCTGGCTGGCGCGCGAGTCGAGCAAACCCGGCCGCGACCCGATCGAACGCTGGACCATCCAGGCCAGCCCCGCGTGGTCCACCAAACACCTCGAAGACGACGCCGAGCGCGTGAAGGCCAAACTGCTCAAGGGCTTTGCCGAGATCACCGGCATCCGCGCCACGCCCACCTTTGCGGTGGCGCACCGCTGGCGATTTGCCCAGACGCAAACCCCGCTGGGCAAGAGCCACCTGTTCGACAAGGCGCTGGGCATCGGCGCCTGCGGCGACTGGTGCCTGGGCCACCGGGTCGAAGACGCGTTTGTCTCCGGCCTGGAGATGGCGCTCGAGCTCGCCTGAACCAAAGTACCCGTTCGGGCTGAGCTTGTCGAAGCCCCCGCCCAGATGGCCGTCTACAAGGGCCGCTTCGCCCCCTCCCCCACCGGTCCGCTGCACGCGGGCTCGCTCGTTGCGGCGCTGGCCAGCTGGCTCGACGCCCGCGCCCACGGCGGCATCTGGCTCGTGCGCATCGAAGACGTGGACATGCCGCGCTGCGTGCACGGGGCCGACCAACTCATCCTGCAACAACTCGCCGCCTGTGGCCTGGATAGCGACGAGCCCGTGGTCTGGCAATCGCAGCGCAGTGATCGGTACCAGCAGGCACTGAACCAACTCATCGAACAAGGCCACGCCTACCCCTGCGGCTGCTCGCGCAAGGACATCGAAGCAGCCCTGCGCGCTCAAGGCGCCAGCCGCGAGCGCCACCACATCGCCGTGTACCCCGGCACCTGCCGGCCCGAGCACGGCGGTCTGCAAGGCAAGCCCGCGCGCGCCTGGCGCTTCTGGATTCCCGGCACAGCCGAGGTGGCCTGGACAGACCGCCGTCTCGGACCCCAAACCCAGAACGTCGCCACCGAAGTCGGCGACTTCATCCTGAAACGCGCCGACGGCCTCTGGGCCTACCAGCTCGCCATGGCGGTGGACGATGCCGCACAAGGCATCTCCCACGTGGTGCGCGGTGAAGACCTGGCCGACAACACAGCGCGCCAGATCCTTCTGCAGCGCGCGCTCACCCTTCCAACACCCAGCTACATGCACACCCCGCTGGTGCTGGGCGCCAACGGCGAAAAGCTCAGCAAACAAAACGGCGCCGAGGCGCTGGACCTGGGCGATCCGCTGCGCGCGCTCAACGCCGCGGCTCGATCCCTGGGCCTGCCGCCCCACACCGGCAGCGTGTCGCAGGCCCTTACCGCCTGGACCACGGTGTGGGCCAGCGCCTGGCCGGCCTAGAATCCACGCCTTTGCCGCACCCATCGCCACCATGACCGACCCCCGCCACGCGCACCCGCGCCCCCCTGCCAGCGACGCGCCCTACCTGCGCGAGGTGAAGAGTTATGTGCTGCGCGCCGGTCGCATGGGGCCTGGGCAAGCCCGCGCTTATGAAGAGCACGGTCCACGCTTCCTGTTGAACTACGTGCCCGGCCCCTTCGACGCCACCGCGGCCTTCGGCCGCACCGCGCCGCTGATCATGGAGATCGGCTTCGGCATGGGTGGCGCCACCGCGCACATCGCCGCCGTGCGGCCCGAAGACAACTTTCTGTGCTGTGAGGTGCACGAGCCCGGTGTGGGCGCGCTGCTCAAGCTGGCGGGCGAGCAGAACCTGGACAACATCCGCATCCTGCGCCACGACGCGGTGGAGGTGCTGGACCACATGCTCGGCGAGTCGAGCCTGGACGGCGTGCACATCTTCTTTCCCGACCCCTGGCACAAGAGCCGCCACCACAAACGCCGCCTGATCCAGCCGGCGTTCGCGAACCGGCTCGCGCGCCACCTCAAGCCTGGCGGCTATCTGCACCTGGCCACCGACTGGGAGCCCTACGCCCACCAGATGCTGGAGGTGCTGAGCGCAGAACCACTGCTGCAGAACACCGCCGAGTCCGGTGGCAACGGCTTCGTGCCCCAGCCCGCCTACCGGCCACTCACCAAGTTCGAAAACCGGGGCTTGAAGCTCGGCCACGGTGTGTGGGACCTGGTGTTCCGCCGGATCTGACACCCAGGCAACCCTGCGTGGCACGCCCGCCGAAGAGTCCACACATCCCCGCACGCCACGGCGTGTCCGCCAGTTGCGTGGCGCTGCCCCACGCCAGGAGCGCTCCCTGGCCGCTGCTGCTGGACTTTCTGGCCGAGCGCCTGAACGTGGTGGACCGCGCGACCTGGGGCCAGCGGCTGGCCAGCGGCGAGGTGCTCGACGACACCGGCCAGCCACTCCCGCCCGGCGCACCTTTTCAGCCCGGCGCACGCATCCACTACTACCGCCATCTGGACGACGAGCCCCTCATTCCGTTTGAAGAGACGGTGCTGTTCCAGGACGGCCACCTGCTGGTGGCCGACAAACCGCATTTTTTGCCGGTCACGCCCGGCGGGCGCTACGTGCAGCAAAGCCTGCTGGTGCGCCTGAAACGCCGCACCGGCATCGACACGCTCAGCCCCATCCACCGCATTGATCGCGAGACGGCTGGGCTCGTGCTGTTCAGCGTGCGCCCGCAAGACCGCAATGCGTACCAGGCCCTGTTTCGCGACCGCGCGGTGCACAAGACCTACGAGGCCATCGCCCCCCACCGCCCGGCGCTCACCTTCCCGCTCACCAGGCGCAGCCGCATCGAAGAAGACAGCGAACGCTTCTTTCGCATGGTCGAGGCCGACGGCGAGCCCAACAGCGAAACGCGGATCGAATGCACCGAAGTACGCGGTGCCTGGGCGCGCTACACGCTTTCACCCGTGACCGGCAAACGCCACCAGCTGCGTGTGCACATGAACGCGCTGGGCGCCCCCATCGCAGGCGATCAGTTCTACCCGCAGGTGCTGCGCGGGCCCGATGAAGGCGAAGACTTTGCCGAACCTTTGCGGCTGCTGGCGCGCGGCATTGCGTTCACCGATCCGGTGACGGGAGCGTCGCGCCTGTTTCGCAGTGGACTGCCCTTGGACTGGCCTCTGAAGTTGCAACAGCCGATCCGCGAAAAAGACTGATGCGCTGGCTCTCGCAGCGAAAGTGAGCACGGTTCGCCGGTTCCTTCAGTCCGCCAGCAGACCCGCCAGCAAGCGGCTCACATGCACCGCCTCGCGCTGTGCGCCATCGGCAATCTGGTGACGGCAGCTGGTGCCGTCGGCCACCACAATGGCATCGGGCGCGGCGCGCACCGCCGGCAGCAGGCTGAGTTCGGCCATCTGCATCGACACCTCATGGTGCGAAGCTTCATAACCGAAGCTGCCGGCCATGCCGCAGCAACTGCTCTCGATCAGCTGCGGCTTGGCGCCCGGAATCCAGCGCAGCACCTCCAGGATGGGTGAGACCGCGTCGAACGCCTTCTGGTGGCAGTGGCCGTGCAGCAGCACCGGTTTGTCCACCGCCTTGAGCCGGGCCTTCAAGCCGTCCAGCCGCCCGGCCTTGGCTTCGCGCGCCAAAAATTCTTCAAACAGCAACGCGTGTTCGGCAATTTGTTGCGGCGCCGAGCCCAGGCCCATCACCAGCATCTCGTCGCGCAGCGTGAGCAGGCACGAAGGCTCCAGGCCCACGATGGCGATGCCCTTGTGTGCAAAGGGCAGCAGGCTCTGTACCACTTCGCGCGCTTTCTCCTTGGCCTGCTCCACCATGCCGCTGGCCAGATACGTGCGGCCGCAGCACAGGTGTTTGCCGTCGTCCTGCGCCTTGGTGGCCACGTGCACGGTGCAACCCGCTGCTTGCAAAACCTGGACCGCCGCGTGCGCGTTCTCCGATTCGAAATAACCGTTGAAGGTGTCGACGAACAGCACCACACCGCGTTCGGCGGCCAGCACTTCGTCGCGCGTGGCCGTTTTCACAGGTGCGTTGAAAAAATGCTGCGTGTGCCACTCGGGCAGGCTGCGTTTGGCTGCGAGGCCCAGCCATTTTTCAGACAGCGAGGCCAGCAGCGGCACACGGTTGCGCAGGTTGAGCACCGGCGCCAGGCGAGCGGCCCAGGCCGCGTAGTCGGGCAGTTGCGCGACCAGCCGGTCTTTCAATGTGTGGCCGTGTTTCGCCTTGTAGTGCTGCAGGAACTCGACCTTCATCTTCGCCATGTCCACGCCGGTGGGGCAGTCTCGCTTGCAGCCCTTGCAGCCCACGCAGAGGTCCATGGCTTCGCGCACCACCTCGCTGGTGAGCGCGTCGCTGCCCGCCAGGCCCGGGATCTGCCCGCTGAGCGCGAGACGCAAGGTGTTGGCGCGGCCGCGCGTGAGGTGCTGTTCGTCGCGCGTCACGCGGTAGCTCGGGCACATGGTGCCGGCGTCGAACTTGCGGCAGTGACCGTTGTTGTTGCACATCTCCACCGCCTTGGCGAGACCCCGCGCCGGGTCTTCGCCGGTGCCGGGTGCGGTGGTCACCTCGGTCACCGGGTCGGCTTTGACGTCCCACGCGCTCCAGTCGAGCACGGGCGTGATGGGCACCACCTTGTAGCTGGGCGAAAAGCGCATGAGCCGCGTGTCGTCCATCTTCGGCGGGTTCACGATGCGCTTGGGCGAGAGCAGCCCGGTGGGGTCGAGGTGTTGCTTGATGCGGGCGAACGCATCGTTGATGCGCGGGCCGAACTGCCATTCGATCCACTCGCCGCGGCACAGGCCGTCGCCGTGTTCGCCGCTGTAGGCGCCCTTGTACTTGCGCACGAGTTCGCTGGCCTCTTCGGCGATCTGGCGCATCTTGGCGGCGCCACCCCGGCGCATGTCGAGGATGGGGCGCACATGCAGCGTGCCCACCGACGCATGGGCGTACCAAGTGCCGCGGCTGCCGTGTTTGTGGAACACCTCGGTGAGCGCGTCGGTGTATTCGGCCAGGTGCACCAGCGGCACAGCGCAGTCTTCGATGAAGCTCACGGGTTTGCCGTCGCCGCGCAGGCTCATCATGATGTTCAGACCCGCCTTGCGCACCTCCCACAGGTTCTTCTGCGGCGCGTCATCGATCATCTCCACCACGCTGCCGGGCAGGCCCAGGTCGCCCATGAGCTCCACCAGTTCGCGGATCTTGTGCGCGATGTCGGCCTTGCTCGGGCCGCTGAACTCCACCAGCAGCACAGCCGCGGGCTTGCCGCCGTTGATGTGCGGCGAGAGCGCGGTGCGGATGGTGGGCGCGAACGCCGGGTTCTGCAGCGACAGCTCGATCATGGTGCGGTCGACCAGCTCCACCGCGGTGAGCTGGCCCACGGCCATGCCCTCGCCGAGCTTGACGATGTGCTGCGCGCTGTCCATCGCCTGGAAGAAGGTGGGGAAGTTCACCACGCCCAGCACCTTGGCGCGCGGCAGCTCGCGCAACTGCAGCTTGAGCGAACGCGTGAGCGCCAGCGTGCCTTCGCTGCCAATGAGCAGGTGCGACAGGTTCACCGAGCCGTCGTGTGTGTACGGCTTCTCGTTCTGGTTGCGGAAGATGTCGAGGTTGTAGCCGGCCACGCGGCGCAGCACCTTGGGCCAGCGCGCGTCGATCTCATCAGCATGCTCCATGGCCAGATCGCGCACGAAATCGCCGATGGCTCTGGCTTGCGGGCTGGCGGTGGCGTGGTCGCCAAAGTCGACCAGGCTGCCGTCCGCCAGCCAGGCCTGTGCGCCCAACACGTTGTGCACCATGTTGCCGTAGGCCACCGAGCGGCTGCCGCACGAGTTGTTGCCGGCCATGCCGCCCAGCGTGGCCTGCGCGCTGGTGGACACGTCCACCGGGTACCACAGGCCGTGGGGTTTGAGCTGTGCGTTGAGGTGGTCGAGCACGAGACCCGGCTCCACCGTGGCGGTGCGCCCTGCCACATCCAGGTCGAGCACGCGGCGCATGTGTTTCGTGTGGTCGATCACCAGGCCCGCGCCCACGGTCTGGCCACACTGGCTGGTGCCGCCACCGCGCGGCACGATGGGCACGGCCAGATCACGGCAGATGTCGAGCGCCAGGCGCACGTCGTCCGCGCCTTGCGGCACGAACACGCCCACCGGCATCTGCTGGTAGATCGAGGCGTCGGTGGCGTAGCGGCCGCGGTCGGCGGGGCTGAACAGCACCTCGCCCTGCGTCTCCTGCGTCAAGCGGCGTGCCAGCTGGCCAGCCACTTCGTTGCCGATATTGGCCACGCGTTCGTACGCCGCGTCGGGGGTCTCTCGTGTCACCGCCAGAGGCAAGGGTGCGTTCATTCTTTGGCTCCCTGCTGCTGCATGGTTTGCACTTCCATCGAGCGCAATTGCTCGATGACCACGTCGCGCTTGTTGTTGAGGTGGGTGGTGAGCACGCTGGCCAGCGCCACCGGGTCGCGGGCTTCCAGCGCCTGGATCATGGCTTCGTGCTCCTTCACCGCGCGGCTCCACTTCTCGCCGTCCTGGTTGGAGCGAAAACGCAGCGCCTGCAGGCGCGCGTTGACCTGGTTGTAGGTGCTGGTGAGCACCGGGTTGCGCGCGGCGGCGTTGATGGCGCGGTGGATCGCGGCGTTGAGCGGGTAGTAGGCCGAGAGATCGCCGCGCGTGTAGGCGGCCAGCATTTCGTAGTGCAGGGCCTTGATCTCGGCCAGCTCGGCATCGGTCACGCGCTGCGCAGCGAGTTGGCCCGAGGCCGCTTCCAGCCCGGCCATCACTTCAAAGGTGTTGTGCACGTCGGCCTCGCTGAGCTGCACCGCCACCGCGCCGCGGTTGGGCACCAGCTCCACCAGGCCCTCGGCGGCCAGGGTCTTGATGGCTTCGCGCAGCGGGGTCCGAGACACCTTGAGTTGTTCGCACAACTCACGCTCATTGAGCTTGGCGCCCGGGGCGATCTGGCCCTCGACCAGCATCTGGCGCAGGCGGTGGGTGGCCTGCTCGTGCAAGGCGGCAGGAGGCATGGTGAAAATCTGTGCCGTCATGTTTTGTATTCAAAAGTTGGGCTGTTTTTGCGCATTTTAGGGCGTATACGGTTGACAGATTCAATTTGTATGCAAAAAATGCGTCTGTCATCCAACCACAAACTGCCATGCTGACCACCGACTTCCACCCCACCGGCCGCCACTTTTTGCAGATTCCGGGCCCCTCGCCCGTGCCCGACCGCGTGCTGCGCGCCATGAGCCTGCCCACCATCGACCACCGCGGCCCCGAGTTCGCCGTGCTGGGTCTGAAGGTGCTGGCCGACATGCAGAAGATTTTCCAGACCCAACACCCGGTGATGATCTACCCGGCCTCGGGCACCGGCGCCTGGGAGGCTGCGCTGGCCAACACCCTGAGCCCGGGCGACCACGTGCTGATGTACGAAACCGGGCACTTCGCCTTTCTGTGGAACAAGCTGGCCACGCGCCTGGGCCTCAAAGCCGAGGTGGTGGCACTGAGCGGCACCGACAACGGCGTGCCCGCGAGCTGGCGCCACGGCGTGCAGGCGCACCTGATCGAAGAGCGCCTGAAGGCCGATACGGCGCACAGCATCAAGGCGGTGTGCGTGGTGCACAACGAAACCTCCACCGGTGTGACCAGCGACATCGCCGCCGTGCGCAAGGCCATCGACGCCGCCAAACACCCCGCCCTGCTGCTGGTGGACACCATCTCGGGCCTGGCCAGCGCCGACTACCGCCACGACGAATGGGGTGTGGACGTTTCCATCAGCGGTTCACAAAAGGGCCTGATGCTGCCGCCCGGCATCAGCTTCAACGCACTCTCGCCCAAGGCCATCGAGGCCAGCAAGACCGCCAAGCTGCCCAAGGCCTTCTGGGCCTGGGACGAGATCATCGAGATGAACAAGACCGGCTACTGGCCGTCGACCCCCAACACCAACCTGCTCTACGCGCTGAGCGAAGCGGCCGACATGATCCTGGGCCAGGGGCTGGACGTGGTGTTCGCGCGCCACCAGCGCTGGGCCGACGGCGTGCGCGCGGCAGTAACGACCTGGGGCCTGCCGATCCAGTGCGCGGAGAACGGTGTGCACTCGCCCATCCTCACCGGTGTGATGACGCCCGAGGGCGTGGACGCCGACGCGGTGCGCAAGATCATTTACGAACGCTTCGACTGCTCGCTGGGCACGGGCCTCGGCAAGATCAAGGGCCGCATGTTCCGCATCGGCCACCTGGGCGACACCAACGACCTCACGCTGATAGCAGCCGTGGCCGGCTGCGAAATGGGCTTGAAGCTCGCGGGCGTGAAGCTCGCCGGCTCGGGTGTGCAGACCCTCATGGACTACTACGCCAGCCACCCCGCCGCCGTGCCGCTGCGCAAGGCTGCCTGACCCGATCACTGTTCCGACCCTTTCCCCACGCGCTTCACCACCCACAAGACCCCAGGAGACACCATGCAACGCAGAACCTTCGTCACCGCCACGGCGGCCACCGCAGCCACCCTGGCAGCGCCCATGCTCAGAGCCCAGACCCTGCCCAACGGCCCGGTGCGCATCGTCGTGGGTTTCGCACCCGGCGGCGGCACCGACGCACTGGCGCGCCTGGTGGGCCAGAAGCTGCAAGCCATGTGGAACCTCACGGTGGTGGTGGAGAACCGGGCCGGTGCCTCGGGCGTGATCGCCGCCGATCTGGTGTCCAAGGCCCCGCCCGACGGCAACACGCTGCTCATGGCCCACATCAACAGCCACGCCCTGGCGCCAGGCCTGATGCCCAAGCTCGGCTATGTGGTGGACCGCGACTTCACGCCGCTCACGCTGGTGGGTGTCACACCCAACCTGCTGATCTGCAACAACGACCAGCCCGCCAAAACCGTGGCCGATCTCGTGGCCCAGTGCAAGGCCAACCCCGGCAAGGTCACCTTCGGCTCGGCCGGCCAGGGCTCTGCGCAACACCTGGCACTGGAGTCGTTCAAGCTCGCCGCCGGTGTGTTTGCGCTGCACATTCCGTACAAAGGCTCCGGCCCGATGTTGACCGACCTGATGGGCGGACAGATCGGCTATTCGTTCGACACCATGACGGCCGCCACCCCGCACGTCAAAAGCGGCAAGGTGCGCGCGATTGCGCAGACCCGCGCCAAACGCGCCTCGGGCCACCCGACCGTGCCGACCATGGCCGAGTCCGGCTTCCCCGGCTTCGAGGCCACCACCTGGTACGGCCTGGTGGGCCCGGGCAAGATGCCGCCCGCCATTGCGCAGCGCATGAACGAAGACATCAACAAGGTGCTCGCCATGCCCGACGTGAAGGAAAAGCTGGACCTCTACGGTGCCGAAGACGGCGGCGGTTCGGCCCAGCAGTTTGCCGACTTCATCCGCACCGAGCAGGTGAAGTGGTCCAAGGTGATCAAGGACGCCAAAGTCACCATTGACAGTTGAGCCACAGCGCATGACCGACCAAGGCCAGGTGCGCCTGCAGATCGAGGCCGGCGTGGCCTCGGTGCTGTTTGACCGACCCCAGGCGCGCAACGCGATGACCTGGGCCATGTACGAACAGCTCGCGGCCATCAACCGCGAGTTGAGTGCTGACCGCAGCGTGCGGGTGGCGGTGTTCCGCGGTGCCGGTGGGCAGGCCTTCGTGGCCGGCACCGACATCGAGCAGTTCGCCGCCTTCCAGAGTGGCGAAGACGGTGTGGCCTACGAGCGCCAGATCGAAGCCGGCATCGAGCTGTTGTGCAACCTGCCCATGCCCACCGTGGCCGTGGTCGAGGGCTGGTGCGTGGGCGGTGGCCTCGCGATTGCCACCGCGTGCGACTTCCGCCTGGCCACACCCAGCGCGAAATTCGGCGTGCCGATCGCCAAGACACTGGGCAACTGCCTGGCCATTGCCAACGTGGCGCGGCTGCGCGCAGCCTTCGGCCAACAGCGTGTGAAACGCATGCTGCTGCTGGCCGAGTTCATCGGTGCCGACGAAGCGCTGGCTTGCGGCTTCCTGCATGCGGTGGAGTCGCCCGAGACCATCGACCCGGTGACCTCCTCGCTGGTGCAGCGGCTCGCTGCGCTCGCCCCGGTGACGCAGCGCGTGAGCAAAGCTGCGCTTGAGCGGCTGGCCACACACGATCTGGCCGAATCTGAAGACCTGATCCGCGCGGCCTACGGCAGCCAAGACTTCCACGAAGGCGTGGCCGCCTTCGTGGCCAAACGACCCCCTGTCTGGAGCGGCCAGTGAACAAACCAACCGGCCCGCTCGCGGGCCTGCGCGTGCTCGAAGTCACCCAGATCATGTCGGGCCCCACCTGCGGCCTGCTGCTGGCCGACATGGGTGCCGACGTGATCAAGATCGAGAAGCTGGAGGGCGGCGACGATGCGCGCGGCTACCGCGACCCGCAGGTGGGTGGCGTCTCGGCCCCGTTCATGATGATGAACCGCAACAAGCGCGGCCTGGCCCTCAACCTCAAAAGCCCCAAGGGCCGCGCGCTGCTCTTGAAGATGGTGAAGAACGCCGACGTGCTGGTGGAAAACTTTCGCGGCGGCACCATGGACAAGCTGGGCCTGGGCTATGAAGCGCTGAAGGCGGAGAACCCGGGCCTCATCTACTGCGCCATCACCGGCTACGGCCGCACCGGGCCCTACGCCGACAAGGGCGGCTTCGACCTGATCGCGCAGGGCTTCGCGGGCCTGATGTCCATCACCGGCGAAGCGGGCCGCCCGCCGGCCAAGAGCGGCAACGCGGTGTCGGACATGAACGCCGGCATCCTCGCCGCGCTCGGCATCCTCGCGGCCTACATCCACAAGCTCAAGACCGGCGAAGGCCAGGTGGTGGACACGTCGCTGAGCGACGCGGCCCTGCAGCAGACCTACTGGCACGCGGCGGTGTGGTTCGCCACGCAACGTTCGCCCGAACCCACCGGCTCGGCCCACATCCTCACCGCGCCTTACCAGGCGTTTGAAGCCAGCGACGGCTGGATCAACATCGGCGGCGCCAACCAGACCAACTGGGAACGCATCTGCGATGTGCTGGGCCACCCCGAGTGGCGCAGCGACCCGCGCTTCGCCACCAACAGCGACCGCATGGCGCACCTGGGTGTGCTGGTGGACCTGATGAACGCGGTGGTGCGCACGCGCACCCGCGCCGACTGGCAAGCCGCGTTCGACGCAGCTGGCGTGCCGGCGGGCCCGGTGCACACCATCGGCGAAGCGCTGAGCCATCCACAGACCGTGGCGCGCGGCATGGTGGTGGAGGTGAACCACCCCCAGGCCGGCGCCACGCGGGCCATCGGCTGCCCCATCCACTTCTCGGCCTCACCCGACCGCAGCAGCACGCCCGCGCCGCTGCTGGGTCAGCACACGCGCGAGGTGCTGCGCGAATTTGATCTGCCGGAAGCGGAGATCGACGCCCTCGTGGCCGAGGGCGTGGTGAGCGAGCCCTCCTCCCGTTCGGGCTGAGCGCCCCTTCGGGCTGAGCAAAATCCCCGTTCAGGCTGAGCCTGTCGAAAGCCCTGCCCAGGTGCTGGCCAGCCCTTCGACAAGCTCAGGGCGAACGGGGGTGGGTGGGCTCAGGCCCGCTCGGCCACCCAGGCCTGCACCGACTTGAGCGCAGCCTCCAGGCCCGAGGCGTCGGTGCCGCCGGCCATGGCCATGTCGGCCTTGCCGCCGCCCTTGCCGCCCACCTGCTGGGCCACGAAGTTCACCAGCTCGCCGGCCTTCACCTTGCCGGTGCTGTCGGCGGTGACGCCTGCGGCCAATTGCACCTTGTTGCCATCCACGGCGGCCAGCACGATGGCGGCGGTCTTGAGCTTGTCTTTCAGCTTGTCGAGCGTGTCGCGCAGGGTCTTGGCGTCGGCGCCATTGAGCACGGCCGCCAGCACCTTGATGCCCTTGACGTCCACCGCCTGCAGCATCAGATCGTCGCCCTGGCTGGAAGCCAGCTTGCCCTTGAGCGCGGCAACTTCCTTCTCCAGCGCCTTCACCTGCTCCAGCGTCTGGCCGATGCGGTTCGTGAGCTCGGCCGTGGGCGCCTTGAGCGCGCCCGCCGCCTGCGCCACGGTGTCTTCGAGCGACTGCAAATAGCTCAGCGCATTGGCGCCGGTGATGGCCTCGATGCGGCGCACGCCCGCAGCCACGCCGCTCTCGCCCACCACCTTGAAGAGGCCGATGTCGCCGGTGCGCTGCACGTGTGTGCCGCCGCAGAGTTCGCGGCTGCTGCCGATGTCGAGCACGCGCACGGTCTCGCCGTACTTCTCGCCAAACAGCATCATGGCGCCGGTCTTCTGCGCGGACTCGATGTCCATCAGGCGCGCCTGCGTCGCAGCGTTGGCCAGCACTTCTTCGTTCACCAGCGCCTCGATTTTTCGAATCTGCGCGTCGGTCACCGGCGCGTTGTGCGCGAAGTCGAAGCGTGTGCGCTCGGCGTTCACCAGCGAGCCCTTCTGCTGCACGTGATCGCCCAGCACCTCACGCAGGGCCTTGTGCATCAGGTGGGTGGCGCTGTGGTTGCGCACGGTGGCGGCGCGCACCGCGGTGTTCACCTGCGCCGCCACGCTGTCGCCCACGCTGATGGTGCCCTGCACCACCGCGCCGTGGTGGCCGAACACGTCGGCCTTGATCTTCTGCGTGTCGGCCACGTCGAAGCGCGCCGAGCCGCTGGTGATCACACCCTCGTCGCCCACCTGGCCGCCGCTCTCGGCGTAAAACGGCGTGCTGTCGAGCACGACCACGCCACTCTGCCCGGCCTTGAGCGTGGCAACCGACGTGCCGTCCAGGTACAGCGCCACGATCTTGCCGGTGGCGTCGAGCTCGTCGTAACCCACGAAGGTGTTGCCGGCACCGGTGTAGTCCAGCGCCTTGTCCATCTTGAACTTGCCGGCTGCGCGCGCCTGCGCTTTCTGGCGCTCCATCGCGGCATTGAAGCCGGCCTCGTCTACCGTCACGTTGCGCTCGCGGCAGACGTCGTTGGTGAGGTCGAGCGGGAAACCGTAGGTGTCGTGCAGTTTGAAGGCGACGTCTCCAGCGAGCGTCAAGCCTCGCCAATCTCGCACAACAGCCATCTCGCTAGCGCGAATCTTCTTGGGCTCATCTCCTTCGTTGATCAAAACGAGCTGAATTCCTGAGCCATCGGCCGTGGTGATATTGAACTGGAAGTCGTCAACACCTGAATCAGTCATCGAAGTGCACTTACCGTTCCTCGCCTCTGCCCATCGAGCCACAAATGCGAAGTCGAGCGCTTGATCAAGAATCTCCATGCCATTCGCAAGCGTTGAGTAAAACCGCTCTTCCTCCACCCGCAACACCTCGGTGATGCGCTGTGCCTGGCTCGCCAGATTCGGATACGCCTCGCCCATCATGCGCACCAGGTCGGGCACCATCTTGTGAAAGAAAGGCGTCTTCTGGCCCAGCTTGTAGCCGTGGCGGATGGCGCGGCGCACGATGCGGCGCTGCACATACCCCCGGCCTTCGTTGCTCGGGATCACGCCGTCGCTGATGAGGAAGGATGTGGCGCGGATGTGGTCGGCGATCACCTTGAGAGACGGATTGCTCAGGTCGGCCGTGCCGGTCTCGCGGCCTGCGGCCTTGATCAGAGCATCAAAGATGTCGATCTCGTAGTTGCTGTGCACGTGCTGCAGGATCGCGGCCAGGCGCTCCAGGCCCATGCCGGTGTCCACGCAGGGTGCGGGCAGCGGTGTGACCGAGCCGTCCTCGGCCATGTTGAACTGCATGAACACGTTGTTCCAGATCTCGATGAAGCGGTCGCCGTCTTCATCGGGGCTGCCCGGGGGGCCGCCGGCGATGTGGTCGCCGTGGTCGTAGAAGATCTCGGAGCACGGGCCGCAGGGGCCGGTGTCGGCCATCATCCAGAAGTTGTCGCTCTTGTAGCGCCCGCCCTTGTTGTCGCCGATGCGGATCACGCGCTCGGGCGGCAGGCCGATCTCTTGGGTCCAGATGTCGTAGGCCTCGTCGTCCTCTTCGTACACCGTGGCCAGCAGGCGCTCCTTGGGCAATTTGTAAACCTCGGTCAGCAGCTCCCACGCCCACTTGAGCGATTCGCGCTTGAAATAGTCGCCAAACGACCAGTTGCCCAGCATCTCGAAAAAGGTGTGGTGGCGCGCGGTGTAGCCCACGTTTTCCAGGTCGTTGTGTTTGCCGCCGGCGCGCAGGCAGGCCTGCACCGAGGCCGCGCGCACATAGGGGCGCTTGTCGGTGCCGAGGAACACGTCCTTGAACTGGACCATGCCCGAGTTGGTGAACATGAGCGTGGGGTCGTTGCCCGGCACCAGCGAGCTGGAGGCGACCACGGTGTGGCCCTTGGAGGCGAAGAAGTCCAGGAAGCTCTTGCGGATGTCGGCAACGGAAACAACTGCAGTGGCGGGGCGGGTCATGGTGGCCTTGTGGTTTTCGGTCGAGGGAGGCGGCGGCCGCGCGGGCGCGCGAAACCCCGTATTTTCCAACATGGCGGGCGGCTCGCTTCAAAGCGGGCTTTCGTCGCGCTCCAGCCCCGGTGGACCAAGGGTCAAGGTCGCCAGCGGTACTGCACGCCGGGGGCCAAAGGACTATGCTTTCCCGCTGCCCCGCCACCCTGGCGCGCACCGAACACCGGAGACTCCCCATGGACATGAAGACTTCCCCCCTCGCCCTGCTCAAGGACCCCACCCTGCTCAAGACCGACGGCCTGATCAATGGCCAGTGGTTGGCGGGCAGCAGCCGCTTCGACGTGCTCGATCCGGCCACCGGCCTCAAGCTGGCCGACGTCGCCAACCTCGGCCCGAAAGACGCCGAGGCGGCCATAGCCGCGGCCAACGCCGCCTGGCCCGCGTGGAAAGCCAAGACCGCCAAGGAGCGCAGCATCATTTTGCGCAAGTGGTTCGATCTGCTCATGGCCAACCAGGAAGACCTGGGCCGCATCCTCACCGCCGAACAAGGCAAGCCCTTTGCCGAGGCCAAGGGCGAAATCGCTTACGGCGCGAGCTTCGTGGAGTGGTTTGCCGAAGAGGCCAAGCGCGTCAACGGCGAGACCCTCCCCACCTTCGACAACAACCGCCGCCTGATCGTGCTCAAGCAGCCCATCGGCGTGTGCGCGGCCATCACGCCTTGGAACTTTCCGCTGGCCATGATCACGCGCAAGGTCGCGCCCGCGTTGGCCGCTGGCTGCCCGGTGATCATCAAGCCGGCGGAGCTCACGCCGCTGACCGCGCTGGCCGCGGCCGAGCTGGCGATCCGCGCCGGCATTCCGGCCGGTGTGCTCAACATGCTGTGTGCCGACGCCGACAACAGCATCGCCGTGGGCAAGGTGCTGTGCAAAAGCGATGTGGTGCGCCACATCAGCTTCACCGGCTCAACCGAAGTGGGCCGCATCCTCATGGCGCAGTGCGCGCCCACGGTCAAGAAGATGTCGCTCGAACTCGGCGGCAACGCGCCCTTCATCGTGTTCGACGACGCCGACATCGACAGCGCGGTCGAAGGTGCGTTCGCCAGCAAGTACCGCAACGCCGGCCAGACCTGCGTGTGCTCCAACCGCATCTACGTGCAGGCTGGCGTGTACGACAGCTTTGTGGAGAAGTTCGCCGCGAAGGTGAAGACCACCAAGGTCGGCAACGGCTTCGACGACGGCGTGAGCCAGGGCCCGCTGATCGAGGAGGCCGCGCTGGTGAAGGTGCAGCGGCACGTGGACGACGCCGTGGCCAAGGGCGCGCGCGTGATGACCGGTGGCAAGCGCTTGACGGCCATCGGCAGCGGCCAGTTCTTCGAGCCCACCGTGGTGGCCGACGCCACCGCCGACATGCTCTGCGCCAGAGAAGAAACCTTCGGCCCGTTTGCGCCGGTGTTCAAGTTCCACACCGAGCAAGAGGCCGTGGACGCCGCCAACAACACCGAGTTTGGTCTCGCCAGCTACTTCTACAGCCGCGACGTGGGCCGCATCTTCCGCGTGAGCGAAGCGCTCGAATACGGCATGGTCGGCATCAACGTCGGCATCCTCGCCACCGAACACGTGCCGTTCGGCGGCGTGAAGCAGTCGGGCCTGGGCCGCGAAGGTTCGCACCACGGCATGGACGACTACGTGGAGATCAAGTACCTCTGCGTGGGCGACATCCTCAAGTAAACTTGCCTGCACTGCGGGTGTAGTTCAATGGCAGAACGGCAGCTTCCCAAGCTTCATACGAGGGTTCGATTCCCTTCACCCGCTCCAGTTGAATGAACATAAAGCCGTCAGGGCCAACGCCCTGACGGCTTTTTCAATGGTTGTCTACAGGTGGCGCAGTCGCTGCTCGGCGACCTCAAACAAAAGCCCCGTCAGACCATCGTCATGAGGGGCTTTTGAGCGGATCTACGCCCTGAGGTCTCATCACGATGAGACCTCGTGTTCTTCAAGCTTGCTTTTTGTACCGGCGGGTTGCACCCAAACCAGCCAAGGCCAAACCAAGCAGAGCCAGCACGCCGGGTTCCGGAATGTTGGAGACGTTGAGGCCCTGGACCAACGCCAGTTCTTCACCACCGGCATTGAGACCGGCCATCTTCAGCATGAAGTACAGCGTGTCGTTGTCCTGATACTTGCTCAAATCAAACGCTGGCGCGTAGGCAAAGAAGTCGGGCTTGCCGCTGCCCACGTTGTTGTCGACAACCATGGTGCAGGCACCAGCTGGGCATGCGGGATTGCTGGGGTCAAACCAAGGCACGGTGACTTCTGGCAAAACGTCAACCAACGAATTCAAGTCGTAATCGCTGTTAAAGATGTTGTCAAAGGCCAATTCTTCCACCACCACACCATCGCGCACAACTTCCAGCACACCGTTCAGCGACAGAGGGGTATCACCGTTGTTGTTGAGGTCAAAGGTGAACACAGGGAGCGAACCATTCAGAAATGCTTCGAGCTCTCCGACCGTCACACTTCCGACAAAAGGCCACTCACCCAGGTAATTTCCATCACCTTTGGGAGTTTGGTCCGCAGAAGGATACGTTTCGCCGGGCTTCGGCGTCGGCGTGTAGCTGTTGTCACCCGTACCGATGGTCGCTTCCGGGAAGCTGTCGTTGTTGGATTTGTTGAAGGAGAACAGTTTGACGATCTGGCCCGAGCCAAACGAGGGGAGCTTGCCCCACTCGGCAAGTGCTGTGTAGCCGAACGTGGTGCCCAGCTGATTCAGCGCATTCACCGAATAAGAAATGAAATCGTCGTGCGCGCTCGCGACGTAAATCAGAACACCCGGCGTCGGTTCATAACAAAGGAGGTTTCCAGTGCCCGGCCCACAGCTCACGACGGTGGGCAGCGTCAAGGCCTGAACACTGGAGGCTGCCACCAACGCAGAGACAGCACAAGCAGACCGAAAAGCTTTGGAGAGTCGAGTGTTCATGATCGGCTTCGAATTCTGGTTATGGATCAGAGGCCAGCAACGCAAGCCCTACCCCCCAGGGTTGCACAGTTCGTGCCACGCAAAAATTACCTTAAAAAACAACGCGGATTCAGGGCGACAGCCAACGAAGGGGCTTCAAGTGGAAAAAAATCCGACGCTTTGGAACCGGAGGAAGGCCGCCATCAGACAGTTTGCAGGGGCGCAATCCGATCAACCCGCGATCGAAGACCCCACGCCCCACAACGTCAGCACCCCCAGCACCGCAAAAATGCCCGCCGCCACCCGGTGCACCAGGGCGATAGGCACCTTGCGCGTGATCGCATCGCCAAAGAACACCACCGGCGCGTTCGCCAGCATCATGCCGGCGGTGGTGCCCAGCACCACGGCGATCAGGGGTTCGTACTGCGCGCCCAGTGCCACGGTGGCGATCTGGGTCTTGTCGCCCATCTCGGCCAGGAAAAATGCCCAGGTGGTGATGAAAAAAACGCCCATCTGACGTTGCGGTACGGCGTTCTCGTCGTCGAGCTTGTCGGGAATCAACATCCACAGCGCCATGGCGATGAAAGAGATGCCGAGCACCCACCGCATCACGTCCGGCCCCACGGCGGCCATGATCCAGGCGCCCGCCAGACCGGCCAGCGCGTGGTTGAGCAAGGTGGCAGCGAGGATGCCCCACACGATGGGCCAGGGGCGCTTGAAACGCGCGGCCAGCACGAGCGCGAGCAGTTGCGTCTTGTCGCCCATTTCGGCCAGTGCAACGATGCCGGTGGACAGGAGAAATGCTTCCACGTGGATCCTGATGTGAAAAAGAAAACGCCCGCTCGGGGCGGGCGCTGCAGGGCTGGAAGTTTAGCGGCTCAGATCAGCGCAGGCCCGGTTTTGGACTGGATGAACTCGCGCGTGACGCCCGGGGCCAGCTCCACGAGCTTCAGGCCTTGCGGCGTCACGTCCATCACGCCGAGGTCCGTGATGATGCGGTTGACCACGCCCACACCGGTCAGCGGCAGGGTGCACTGGTCGAGGATCTTCAGGTCCTCGGTGCCGTCTTTCTTCTTCGCCACGTGCTCCATCAGGATGATCACGCGCTTGACACCCGCCACCAGGTCCATGGCGCCGCCCATGCCCTTGACCATCTTGCCGGGGATCATCCAGTTGGCCAGGTCGCCCTTGGCGCTCACCTGCATGGCGCCCAGGATGCTCAGGTTGATCTTGCCGCCGCGAATCATGGCAAAACTGTCGTGGCTGCCGAAGATGCTGGAGCCCGGGATGGTGGTCACGGTCTGCTTGCCGGCGTTGATGAGGTCGGCGTCCACCTCGTCCTCGGTGGGGAACGGGCCGATGCCGAGCATGCCGTTCTCGCTCTGCAACCACACCTCTTTGTCGGCGGGCACGAAGTTGGCCACCAGCGTGGGAATGCCGATGCCCAGGTTCACATAGAAACCGTCTTCGAGTTCGTGGGCTACGCGCGCAGCCATCTGGTCTTGGTTCCAGGGCATATCAGACTCCCGCTTTCTCGGTGATGGTGCGTTTTTCGATGCGCTTCTCGGGCGTGGCATTGAGCACGATGCGGTGCACGTAGATGCCGGGCAGATGAACCTGGTCCGGTGCGATGGCGCCCTTCTCCACAATCTCTTCGACCTCGACCACGCAGATCTTGCCGGCCATGGCCACGGCGGGGTTGAAGTTGCGCGCGGTGAAGCGGAACTGCAGGTTGCCCGAGGTGTCGGCGCGCCAGGCTTTCACCAGCGAGACGTCGGGCACCAGCGCGCGTTCCATCACGTAGGTCTCGCCGTCGAATTCGCGCAGCTCCTTGCCCTCGGCCACCATGGTGCCCACACCGGTCTTGGTGAAAAACGCCGGGATGCCGGCGCCACCGGCGCGCAGCTTTTCAGCCAGCGTGCCCTGCGGCGTGAATTCGAGTTGCAGTTCACCGGCGAGGTACTGGCGCTCGAACTCCTTGTTCTCGCCCACGTAGCTGGAAATCATCTTGGAGATCTGGCGCGTCTCCAGCAGCTTGCCCAGACCGAAGCCGTCCACGCCCGCGTTGTTGGAAATCACGGTCAGGTTCTTCTTGCCGCTGTCTCGCAGCGCGTCGATGAGGGCCTCGGGAATGCCGCAGAGGCCGAAGCCGCCCACAGCGAACAACTGGCCATCGGCCACGATGTCTTGGAGCGCGTCGGCCGCGCTCGGGTGGATCTTGTTCACGTTGCTGTCTCCTGGGTTGAAGCAAGGGTGCCGGTACGATACTACGTAACGGCATACGTAGTAACTCGTAAAGCAAAACCCTCACCCGCATGGACATCGACTACCGCCTGGCTTTCGACCTGGCCCCCGTGGGTCTAGCGCTCTCGCGCCAGCGCACCATGGTCGACTGCAACCAGGTGCTGTGCGACATGTTCGGTGCCCCGCGCGAGCAACTCGTGGGCCAGAGCTTCCAGATCCTCTACCCCAGCGCTGACGAGTACGAGCGACTGGGCGCGCGCATGGCACCGCTGCTGGGCAAGGGCGGCACCTACGCGGACGACCGCATCATGAAGCGCGTGGGTGGCCGGCTGCAGGGCGAGACGTTCTGGTGCCACGTGACCGGACGCGCACTGCACCGCGAAACACCGCATGCCGCCGGCATCTGGAGCTTTGAAGACCTGAGCTCACGCCGCGCCGTGAAGGCCGACCTCACGCCCCGCGAGCGCGAGGTGGCGGCCCACCTCATGAGCGGCCTCACCAGCAAGGAGATCGGCAAGGTCCTTGAGATCAGCCACCGCACGGTGGAGATTTACCGGGCGCGGCTGATGCGCAAGTACGGTGCGCACAGCACACCCGATCTCGTGCACAGATTGTTGGCGGGCTAAGCAGGCCCGTTCGGGCTGAGCTTGTCGAAGCCCGTGCGCCAGCGCGTGTGGATGCCCTTCGACAGGCTCAGGGCGAACGGGGTTGGGCTCATGCGATGGCGGGCCTATTGTGGGACGAAGCCACTCTCTTGAATGATCTTCGACCACACCTTGCCGTAAGCCTGTTCGCGCGCACCCAGCTGCTCGCCGCTCATGAAGCCCACGCTCAGGCCCATGGCGGTGAGCTTGTCGCGCACGTCGGGCTGGGCAATGGCTTTCTGCACCGCCTGGGCGAGGCGGTCCAGCGTGGCCTTGGGCGTGCCGGCTGGGGCAAACAGGCCGTAGTACGGCACATCTTCAAAACCCTTGAGGCCCAGTTCTGCGAAGGTGGGCACCTCGGGCATGGCAGCCTGGCGCTGCGTGCCCATCACGGCCACCACGCGCAGCTTGCCCGCCTTGTGGTTTTCAATGAAGTCGGGGATGGAGGCCACGCCGGCAGGGATCTGGTTGCCCAGCATGTCGGCCATCATGGGCGCGCTGCCGCGGTAGGGCGCGGCCACCAGGTCCAGGCCGTTTTGTTTGGCGATCACCTGCACCAGAAACTGCGGCACCGAGGCCGGCGCTGGAATGCCCACCGTGCCTTTGCCGCCTGCAGCCTTCACGCCGTCCACATAGGCCTTGAAGCCGGTGGCGGGCGTGCCGCTGCTCACCGCGAACGCATTGACGAAGGTGGCAAAACCGGCCACGGGCACAAAGTCTTTGGCTGGCTCGTAGCCTGGCGCCTTCATCACCATGGGCAGGATGGTGATGCTGTGGTCATGGCTCAGAAACAGCGTGTTGCCGTCGGCAGCGGATGCCTTGAGCGCCTGCGCCGCGATCTGCCCGCCCGCGCCGGGTTTGTTGTCCACGATGACGGCGTGCCCCAACTCCTCTTTGAGCCGTTCGCCCAGGATGCGCGCGATCGCGTCGGTGCCGCCACCGGGCGGAAAGCCCACCAGGATACGGGTGGTGGACTGGGCATGTGCCAGGCCGAAGCCAAAGACCAGTGAAGCCGCAACAGCGGCACGGCGGGTGATGAAAAACGACATGGGTACCTCCTGCAAAAAAGTCACTGGGATTCGGCGTCAACAACCGATGCGGCCGTGCGGAAAGCTTCCACGGCCGTGGGCACGCCACAGTACACAGCCACCTGCAGCAGCACCTCCTGCAGCTCGGCCGGTGTGGCGCCGTTGTTGAGCGCACCACGCACGTGCCCTTTGAGCTCGTTCTGCTTGCCCAGTGCCGCGAGCATGGTCACGGTGATCAGGCTGCGCGTCTTCAGGTCCAGCGTGCCGCGCTGCCACACATCGCCCCAGGCCTTGCGCGTGATGTGCTCCTGGATCGGCTCGGTGAAGGGCGTCATGTTGGCAAAGGCGTTGGTCACAAACGCCTCGCCCATGACCTGTTTGCGCATCGCCAGGCCGCGTTCGAATTCGGGGTCGTTGTTGTCTTGCATGGTGTGATCCGGAGGGTTGAACAAACGAGTCGCGTCAACGATACCGCAGGCGCTTGGCGGCCGGTACGATGGTCGACACACTCGCACAAACACAACCCGGAGACACCGATGAATCGCTATCCCGCTCCCGACATCAACGACCTGCCCGAGGACATCAAGGCCAAGGTGCTCGAAGTGCAGGCCAAGGCCGGCTTTGTACCCAACGTGTTCCTGGCGCTGGCCCGCCGCCCGGCCGAGTGGCGCGCCTTCTTCGCCTACCACGACGCGCTGATGCTCAAGGAAGACGGCTCGCTCACCAAAGGCGACCGCGAAATGATTGTCACCACCACCAGCGCGGCCAACCACTGCCTGTATTGCGTGGTGGCGCATGGCGCGATCCTGCGCATTCACGAGAAAAAACCGCTGGTGGCGGACCAGGTGGCGGTGAACCACCACAAGGCCGACATCACGCCGCGCCAGAAGGCCATGCTCGATTTCGCGATGAAGGTCTGCCTGAATTCACACGAGATCAACGACGACGACTTTGCACCGCTGCACGCCCACGGCTTCTCCGACGAAGACATCTGGGACATCGCCGCCATCACCGCGTTCTTCGGCTTGTCCAACCGCATGGCCAGCTTCAGCAACATGCAGCCGAACCCGGAGTTTTATCTGATGGGACGTGTGCCGAAGGCGCGTTGATTCAATCCGGGTGAACTTTTTGGCGGTCTTGCTCCTCGGACTGAAAACAACCCTGGAGAAAGTCCATGCAAAAGACCCTTCCTTCCATCCTTCTGGCCACCGGCCTGCTGCTCTCGGGCGCGGCATGGGCCGACAACGACATTGAAGGCACGATCGAGTCGATCAGCGCCGGCAACCAGTCGGTGGTGGTGCAAGGCATCCGTATTTTCGCCACCCCGTCCACCGACTACGACGATGGTCTGCGCGGTTTCCAGGACCTGAAGGTGGGACAGCGCGTGGAGATCGACTACGTGATGCGCGACGGCCAGCGCTACGCTCAAGAAGTCGAGCTGGACGACTGAGCCTGCAGCAGCGCCCTCAGCCGCTCGGGCATCGGCGCCGACTTCTGCTGTGGAAAGTTGACCCACACCGTGGTCGCACCGCCCGAGGCATACACCGTCTCGGGGTCGTCGCTGCGCGTCAAGGTGCACCAAGTCTCGAAGCTGCTGCGTCCCACGTCGCTGGCGAACATGGTGGCGATCACCTCGCCCGGAAACTCCAGTTGCTTGTGAAACGTGCAGAACGCGTTGACGATCACCGGCCCCTCACCTTGCGGGTCGGGCTGGCAACCGATGCTGCGCATCCACTCGATGCGGATCGTCTCCAGGTATCTGAAATAGGTGGTGTTGTTCACGTGCCCCATCGCGTCCATGTCGCCCCAGCGGATGGGAATGGTCATGCGGAACACTTCTTTTTTCTGCGCGGGCAGTTCAAACTTCATCGGTGGGCCTTGATGGACGCGAGGATGCCCAGGACGAAGAGCGCGCACGCCGCCCACTGCAGCGCAGCCGGCCAGGCGCCGTCCCAGGCGAAGCTGTAACCGAGACCAAACACGGTCTCGCTCACGATGAGCTGGCCGGCCAGGCTGGCGCTGAGCCGCCGGCTGGCCATGTTCCACAGCACCGAAGCGATCCACGCGGAGCCGATGCCGGTGACCGCGCAGACGACCACGAAGGTGCCGAAGCCGGGGCGCGCCATCAGCGTGTCCAGGTCGGAGCCGGCCACAGCCCAGATGACCAGTGCGCCCAGGCCGGCGGCCACGCCCAGCCAGTTGGCCCACACGGTGGAATTCACCTCGGGGTGACGGCCGAGCCAGCGCGCGTTCAGCAGGCCGAACGCGGTCCAGGCGGCCATGGCCAGCACCGCGTACAAGATGCCGAGCCACAGGTTCGTGCCACCACCCGCCTCGGCGCCGTGCGCGGTCACCCGCATCATCAACACCAGGCCAGCCACGGTGAGCAGCAAACCCGGCACCAGCGAACGCCAGCGCAGACCCTGCGGCTTGCCGATCAACATGATCCACAACGGAATGGTGCCGATGATGAGCACCGGCAGCGCCGCGCCGGCCGCCTGAATGGCCAGCACCAGCAACAGGTAGTAGCCGGTGTAGCCCAGCAGGCTGAGCCACAGCGCCGCGCCCGCTTGGGGCCAGGTGGGCAGGTGCGCGCCGCCACGCAAGCCGGCCCACAACAGCAGCAACACCGACAAGATGCCGCACGAGAGAAAGCGCCCGACCGTGAGGTCGATCGAACTGAAGCCCGGTGTCATCAAGGGCGCCACGAAGGCCGTGCCCCAGAACGCGCCAGCCCCCAGGCCCGCCAGGATGCCGGTGACCATGCCCGGCGGCCAGCCCGAGGGCTGGCCCATGACAGCAACGCTCAATTCAGGCTCCGAAACCGTCGTCGGCCGCAATGACTGCACCGTTGATGAAATGGCTCTCGTTCGAACACAGCATCACCAGCACCGCGTCGAGATCGGTCGGCACGCCCACGCGTTTGCGCGGCAGCATGCCGATCAGTTTCTGGCCCTGCTCGGTCTGCCAGTGGTGGTGGTTGATCTCGGTGTCGATGTAGCCCGGGCAGATCGCGTTCACATTGATGCCGAAGCGGCCCCACTCCACCGCCATGGCCTTGGTCATCTGCACCACCGCTGCCTTGCTCATGCAGTACACACCGATCTGCGGCAACACCTTCAGGCCCGCCATGGACGCGATGTTGACGATGCGCCCGCCCACATAGGTGCCCGGCGCCGCACCCTTGGCACGCGCCAGCATGCGCTTGCCCACCTCCTGCGCCACGAAAAATGCGCCCTTGGTGTTGGTGTCGAAGATGAAGTCGTAGTCTTCCTCGCTCACGTCCTGCAGGCGCTGCGTGGTGCTCACGCCCGAGTTGTTGACCAGGATGTCGATCGCGCCCACCTCGGTTTCGGCGTGGGCCACCGCGGCCTTGATGGAGGCCTGATCGGTCACGTCCATGGCCACCACGTGGGCGTCACCGCCCTCGGCTTCGATGTGCGCACGCAGTGCCATGAGTCGGTCGGTGCGGCGGCTGGCCAGCACCACCGCGGCACCGGCCTTGGCCAGGGTTTTGGCGAACTGTTCGCCCAGGCCACCCGATGCACCGGTGATCAAAGCCACGCGGCCCGACAAGTCCATGCTGTATGCCACGATGCAAGCCCTCTGTAGAAATTAGTACGACCGTTCGATTTTGTGCGGGTGCCGCATAAAATGCTGTCTGTCGAGTGACACGCAAGGCACACTCAGCGCCTTCTCAAAATCATTATCAGCGAGACCCCCCCGATGACCCACGATGAATTGCTGGCCCAGTTCGGCCCCCGAGAAGCCATGGAATACGACGTGGTCGTGGTCGGTGGCGGCCCCGCAGGCCTGGCCACCGCCATCCGCCTGAAACAGCTGGCCACCGAGAAGGGCAGCGAGATCAATGTGTGCGTGCTGGAAAAAGGCTCCGAGCCCGGCGCGCATATCTTGAGCGGCGCGGTGATGGACCCGATCGCCATCACCGAACTCTTCCCCGACTGGAAAGAGCGCGGCGCCCCGCTGCACCAGCCCGTGACCGGCGACGACTTGCTGGTGCTCACCGAGACCGGCTCCACCCGCACGCCCGACTGGCTGATGCCGCGCAACTTCCACAACGACGGTTGTTACGTGATCAGCCTGGGCGCGGTCACCAAGTGGCTGGGCGAGCAGGCCGAAGCCCTGGGCGTGGAAATCTTCCCCGGCTTCACCGCCGCCGAGGTGCTTTACAACGACGACGGCTCGGTCAAGGGCGTGGCCACCGGCCACCTCGGCCTGGGCAAGGACGGTGAACCCACCGCCCACTTCCAGCTCGGCATGGAGCTGCACGCCAAGTACACCGTGTTCGCCGAAGGCGCGCGTGGGCACCTGGGCAAACAACTGATCGCCAAGTACAAGCTGGCTGAGGGCAAGGACGCGCAGACCTTCGCCATCGGCATCAAGGAACTGTGGGAGATTCCGGCGGACCAGGCCAAGCCCGGTCTCGTGGTGCACACCGCCGGCTGGCCCATGGATGCCGACACCTTCGGCGGCGGTTTCCTCTACCACCTCGAAGGCAACAAGGTCACGCTGGGCCTGGTGGTCGGCCTGGACTACCAGAACCCCTGGATGTCGCCGTTCGAAGAAATGCAGCGCTGGAAGACCCACCCCAGCATCCAGGCCCACATCGCAGGTGGCAAACGCCTGGGCTACGGCGCGCGTGCACTCAACAACGGCACGCCGCAGGCCCTGCCCAAGCTGGTGTTCCCGGGCGGTGCCATGGTGGGTTGCAACGCCGGCTTTTTGAACGCCGCGCGCATCAAGGGCAGCCACGCCGCCATCAAGAGCGGCATGCTCTGCGCCGAGGCAGCGTTTGAGGCGGTGGCCGCCGGCCGCCAGAGCGACGAGCTCGCCGGCTTCACCGAGCGCTTCGAGAAGAGCTGGCTGCATGAAGAGCTCTGGACCTACCGCAACTTCAAGAACTGGTTCAAGAAGAGTCCGCTGCTGGGCAAGCTCATGACCGGTGTGGAGCACTGGTTCCTGCCCAAGGTGGGCGTGAAAACGCCGCCCTGGACGCTGCACAACACCACGCCCGACCACCTGAAGCTGCGCCCGGCCGCCGAGATGCCGAAGATCACGTACCCCAAGCCAGACAACAAGATCACCTTCGACCGGCTCTCCAGCGTATTCGTGAGCAACACCAACCACGAGGAGAACCAGCCGGCCCACCTCACGCTCAAGAACGACAGCGTGCCGGTGCAGATCAACCTGGCCAAGTACGCCGGCCCCGAGAGCCGCTATTGCCCGGCCGGTGTGTACGAGTACGTGAAGAACGACGACAACACCGATCGCTTGCAGATCAACGCGCAGAACTGTGTGCACTGCAAAACCTGCGACATCAAGGACCCGACGCAGAACATCGTGTGGGTCACGCCCGAGGGCGGTGGTGGCCCGAACTACGCGGGCATGTGAGCGAAGTCACAGCCTTCGGACATTCCTTCGACAGGCCGCCTCCGGGCGGCTTTTTCACGCCTGCGTTTCACCGCGTCGTCACATCGTCTGGCCACAGTGCGGGCTTCTGCCCTCACACCCCGCCACACCATGCTGAACAAGACCGACAAGGGCCGCGCCGAACTGCAGCCCGGCCAACGCACCCTGGGCCAGCGCGAACGCGCCGTGCTGCTGGTGGCCGACGGCCGCAAAGCCACGGCCTCGCTGCAGGCGCTCTTTGGCGGCCTGGGCGCCGGGATCGTGCGCGAATTGCTGGCCCAGGGTTACATCGTTGACGAAACACCACCCCCACCGGCCACGCCTCCAGCGCCCGAGCCCGCTGCCGCCAAGGGCTCGGTCGACGCGTTCTCGGGTCCACGTTCGCTCGCCAGCGCCCGCATGTTTTTGTTCGACCTCAGCGAGCGCATGTTCGCCCCGCGCGACAAGGTCCTGGCGCTGTACTTTCGCGACGCCCTGCGCGAGGCCCGCGATGCGTCCACCATGCTGGCGGTGAGCCGCGAGATGCTGGTGGCCATCGAACGCCTGGCCGGCGCCGGCCGGGCCGACGCCATCAGCGAGCGCCTGGCCAAACTGCTGCCCGAATCCACCCTGGAACGCGCCTGAGCCGCCTTTTGCGGATGCTCTCGGCTACACTCGTCGGGGTCAGGAGAGCGCCACCCTCGAGGTGGCCGCCGAAGGCGCAGGAGGTCACCCATGTGGCCCTGAACGCTCAGGCAAAAGGACTGGCAAACACGGGCCGCGAGGCTGGTGTACCCCCCTGGAGAGAGGTCGTCCCTTGAGGCGATCCACCGAAGGAGCAAACGCGGCATCGCCCGCGTGAATCTCTCAGGTAAAGCGGACAGTGGGGCAGCGCACGGATGAACCGTGTTCCGCCCCCTTGGGGCCTGCCCCTTTTGCCTGCGAGCCCTCCGTGTCCGACACCGATCTCCTCAAGACCCCCCTGCACGCCCTGCACACCGAACTCGGCGCCCGCATGGTGCCCTTTGCCGGCTACAGCATGCCGGTGCAGTACCCCGCCGGTCTGATGGCCGAACACCACCACACCCGCGCCGCTGCCGGCCTGTTCGACGTGTCGCACATGGGCCAGTTGCGGCTGATCGGCGCAGAGGCTGCCGCGGCCTTCGAGTCGTTGATGCCGGTGGACGTGATCGACCTGGCCGTGGGCAAACAGCGCTACGGCCTGCTGCTCAACGACGCGGGCGGCATCATCGACGACCTGATGTTCGTCAACCGCGGCGAGGACATCTTTGTGATCGTCAACGGCGCCTGCAAACACGGCGATCTGGCCCACATCGTTGAACGCATCGGCAAGCGCTGCACCGTCGAGCCGCAATTCGACCGTGGGCTGCTCGCACTCCAAGGCCCGCAGGCCGTGACAGCGCTTCAGCGCCTCGTGCCCGGCGTGGACACGCTGGTGTTCATGACCGGCGGTGCCTTCAACTGGCAAGCCGCCGACCTGTTCATCACCCGCAGCGGCTACACCGGCGAAGACGGTTTCGAGATTTCGGTGCCGGCCGACCGCGCCGAAGCTTTCGCCCGCGCCCTGCTGGCCGAGCCCGAAGTGAAGCCCGTGGGCCTGGGCGCGCGCAACTCGCTGCGCCTGGAAGCCGGCCTGTGCCTCTACGGCAACGACATCGACACCACCACCACGCCGGTGGAAGCCGCGCTCAACTGGGCGATGCAGAAAGTGCGCCGCACCGGCGGCGCGCGCGCGGGTGGTTTCCCGGGCTCGACCCGCGTGCTGGCCCAGCTCGACGGCACCGAACCGCTGACGCGCAAGCGCGTCGGTCTGATCGCCCTGGAACGCATTCCCGTGCGCGACCACACCGAACTGCAGACCCCCAGCGGCGAGACCATCGGCGAAGTCACCAGCGGCCTGCTCGGCCCCAGCGCCGACCAACCCGTGGCCATGGGCTATGTGAGCCCTGCGCACGCGGCCTTGGGCACGCGCCTGCACGCCATGGTGCGTGGCAAGCCGGTGCCGATGGACGTGAGCGCCATGCCTGTTGTGCCCAACCGCTATTTCCGCGGTTGAACCCCTTCACCCTTTCTTCCCTTCTTCCCTTCTTCCCTTCTTTTTTCAGGAGCCTTCCCATGACCACCAAGTACACCGAAGACCACGAATGGATCAACGTTGACGGCGGCATCGCCACCGTCGGCATCACCGTGCACGCGCAGGACGCGCTGGGGGACGTGGTGTTCGTCGACCTTCCCGAGGTCGGCAAAAGCTTTGCGCAGAAAGAGGTGGCTGGCGTGGTCGAGTCCGTCAAGGCCGCGGCCGACGTGTACATGCCCGTCAGCGGCGAAGTGACCGAAGTCAACGAAGCCCTGCGCGCCGACCCGTCGCTGGCCAACAGCGACCCGCTCAAGAGCGGCTGGTTCTTCAAGGTCAAGCTGTCCGACCCTGCACAGGTCGATGCTCTCCTTGACGAAACTGCCTACAACGCCTTCTCGGCCAACGCCTGAAATCACCGTTCGGGCTGAGCCTGTCGAAGCCCTCGCACATTGTTTCGTTCGCTGCCCTTCGACAGGCTCAGGGCGAACGGGAAACAGGTCACTCACCATGCTGATGCCGTCTGTCAAACCCCTGGATGAACTCGAGAACCCGTCCGAGTTCGTGGCCCGCCACATCGGCATCGGCGAAGCCGACGAAGCGCTGATGCTCTCGGTGATCGGCGAGGCCTCGCGCCGCGCGCTGATCGACGGCATCGTGCCGCGCAGCATTGCGCGCAGCCAGGGCATGCAGTTGCCGCCGGCCATCACCGAAGCGGCGGCACTGGCCGAGCTCAAGGCGATTGCCGAGCAGAACCAGCTGCTCAAGAGCTTCATCGGGCAGGGCTACCACGGCACCCACACGCCCGGCGTGATCCTGCGCAACGTGCTGGAGAACCCCGCCTGGTACACCGCCTACACGCCCTACCAGGCCGAGATCTCGCAAGGCCGCATGGAAGCGCTGATCAACTTCCAGACCATGGTGTGCGACCTCACCGGCATGGCCATTGCCAACGCCTCCATGCTCGACGAGGCCACCGCCGCTGCCGAGGCCATGACGCTGGCCAAGCGCTCGGTGAAATCCAAAGGCAACACCTTCGTGGTGGCCGGCGACTGCCACCCGCAGACCATCGAGGTGGTGCAGACGCGCGCCGCACCCTTGGGCATCCAGGTGCTGGTGGCGAACTCGGCCGCCGAGTGGAACGCGGCACTGGCCGGTGACGGCTACTTTGCCGTGCTCGCGCAGTACCCCAGCACCAGCGGTCGCATCGAAGACCTCGCCGCCGATGTGAAGACCGTGCAGGCCAAAGGCGCGGCCTTCATCGCCGCCGCCGACCTGCTCGCGCTCACCCTCATCACGCCCCCCGGCGAATGGGGCGCCGACATCGTGGTCGGCACCACGCAGCGCTTCGGCATGCCCATGGGCGCGGGCGGCCCCCACGCCGCCTTCATGGCCTGCCGCGACGAATTCAAGCGCTCGCTGCCCGGCCGCCTGGTCGGTGTGAGCGTGGACGCGCACGGCAACCCCACTTACCGCCTCGCATTGCAAACGCGCGAGCAGCACATCCGCCGCGAGAAGGCGACGTCCAACATCTGCACCGCGCAGGTGCTGCCGGCGGTGGTGGCGAGCATGTACGCCGTGTACCACGGGCCTGCGGGCTTGAAGCGCATCGCGCAGCGCGTGGCGGCTTACACGGCCGTGCTCGCACAAGGCCTGGAGCAACTGGGCTGGACGCCCACGAGCGAGACCGCCTTCGACACCCTCACTTTCAAGGCCGGTGACCGCGCCACCACGCTGCTGCAGCGCGCGGTGGACGCCGGCATGAACCTGCGCCTGAGTTGGGGCGAGTACGTGGGCATCACACTGGACGAGACCACCACGCGTGAAGACATTGAAAAGCTGTGGGGCGTGTTCGCATTGCAGGGCCAGAGCCTGCCCGGCTTTGCCGAATTCGAGAAAGGCATCGAACCGCGCATTCCCACCGAGCTGCGCCGCACCAGCGCCTACCTCACGCACCCGGTGTTCCACAGCCACCACTCCGAGACCGGCATGCTGCGCTACATCCGCGCACTAAGCGACAAGGACCTGGCGCTTGACCGCAGCATGATCCCGCTGGGCTCGTGCACCATGAAGCTCAACGCCACCAGCGAGATGATCCCCATCACCTGGCCGGGCTTTGCCAACGTGCACCCGTTCGCGCCAGCCGGCCAGTTGCTCGGCTACAAGAAGCTCGACGAACAGCTGCGCGCCTGGCTCTGCCAGGCCACGGGCTACGCCGGCATCAGCCTGCAGCCCAACGCCGGCTCGCAGGGCGAATACGCCGGTCTGCTGGTGATCCAGGCGTACCACGCCTCGCGCGGCGAATACCACCGCAACATCTGCCTGATCCCCAGCAGCGCTCACGGCACCAACCCGGCGAGTGCGCAGATGGTGGGCATGCAGGTGGTGGTGACCAAGTGCGACGAGAACGGCAACGTGGACATGGCCGACCTGCAAGCCAAGTGTGAGCAGCACAGCGCCAACCTCGCTGCGGTGATGATCACCTACCCCAGCACCCACGGCGTGTTCGAGACCACGGTCAAGGAACTCTGCGCGCTGGTTCACCGGCACGGCGGGCGTGTGTACGTGGACGGCGCCAACATGAATGCACTGGTCGGCGTGGCCGCGCCGGGCGAGTTCGGCGGCGACGTGAGCCACCTCAACCTGCACAAGACCTTCTGCATCCCGCACGGCGGCGGCGGCCCGGGCGTGGGCCCGGTGTGCGTGGTCGAAGACCTGGTGCCCTTCCTGCCGGGGCACGCCACGGGCGGTCTGCCGGTGAACGGCGTGGGCGCCATCTCGGCGGCGCCACTGGGCAACGCGGCGGTGCTGCCGATCAGTTGGATGTACATCCGCATGATGGGCGCCGACGGCTTGAAGCACGCGACCGAAGCCGCCATTCTTGCGGCCAACTACATCAGCAAACGCCTCGCACCCCACTACCCCACGCTCTACGCCAGCGCCAACGGGCACGTGGCGCACGAGTGCATCCTGGACCTGCGCCATTTCAAGGACACCAGCGGCGTGATGGCCGAGGACGTGGCCAAGCGCCTGATGGACTACGGTTTCCACGCGCCCACGCTGTCGTTCCCGGTGGCCAACACGCTGATGGTGGAGCCCACCGAGAGCGAAACGCTGGAAGAGCTGGACCGCTTCATCGACGCGATGATCGCGATCCGCGAAGAGATCCGCCTCGTGGAAACCGGTACCTGGCCGCAGGATGACAACCCGTTGAAGAACGCGCCACACACGGCCGCCAGTCTCATGACGGCCGATTGGTCACACCCCTATGCGCGCGATGTGGGTGCGGCCAGCACTTCGACCCGGGCGCACGCCAAGTACTGGCCGCCGGTGGGGCGGGTGGACAACGTGTATGGGGATCGCAATCTGTTCTGCAGTTGCGTTCCTCTGTCTGACTACTCGGCTTGATTTTTTGATTTCACGCCTGCTGGGTGGGTGAGGTCGGGTGGCGCGCACACGGTGGTGCTCCAGCTTGCCTCACAGGACGGTGGCGGTGCCCGAATGCGCAGGCCCCCATTCGCGGTTGCCACAGAGGCCGAGTACAAGCCAAGGCGTTGACAAGAGGGTGCTGGCGAACCCAGGCAGACACCCGCGAGCAGGGCCGGAGCAGGCGGGCGCCGCCACCGTCCTGGCGCGAGGTCTATGAGTGAAACCTCAGAGCACCAACCCCGCCACCCAGCAGGGAAGACCCCAAGCCTCACAATCGAGGCTTCCTCAAAGCGACACCATGACCACGCCATCCATGCGCGTGCTGAGCCTCATCCCCCCGATGACGCAGCTCAACACGCCCTACCCCTCCACCGCCTACATCACCGGCTTCCTGCGCTCGCGCGGGGTCGACGCGGTGCAGGCCGACCTGGCGCTGGCGTTGGTGCTCAAACTGTTTTCTCCGGCCGGGCTGGAGTCCGTGCGCAGCCACGCGCTGGCGCAAGCCGAGGCCAAGCGTTCGGCCAGCGTGCACGCCTTCCTGGACCAGTTCGCGCGTTACCGCGCCACCATCGGCCTGGTGATCGCGTTTCTGCAAGGCCGCGATTCGACCCTGGCGCACCGCATTGCCGCGCGCGAGCTGCTGCCCGAAGGCCCGCGCTTTGCCGCGCTGGAGGTGTACGTGGACGCCGCGCTCAGCGAAGAAGGCGGCGACCCGCTGGCCTGGGCCTTCGGCGCGCTGGGCGTGCAAGACAAGGCGCGCCACATCGCCACGCTCTACCTCAACGACCTGGCCGACGTGTTGCGCGACGCGGTCGACGAGCGTTTTGCCTTCGTGCGCTACGCCGAGTCGCTGGCCAGCAGCCAGCCCACCTTCGAGCCCATGGCCGCCGCGCTCGCCGCGCCCTTCACGCTGGTCGACGAAGTGCTGCACACACTCACGCTGGCCACGCTCTCGCAGCACAAGCCCGACCTGGTGCTGCTCTCGGTGCCCTTCCCTGGCGCGCTGTATGCCTCGCTGCGCATCGCACAGACCATCAAGGCGCAGAACCCGCACATCGCCATTGCGCTCGGTGGCGGCTTTGTGAACACCGAGCTGCGCGAACTGGCCGAGCCCCGGCTGTTCGACTTGGTGGATTTCGTGACGCTGGATTCGGGTGAGCGGCCGTTGTTGGCTTTGATGGAGTACCTGCAGCGCAAACGCTCCAAGCAGCGGCTGGTGCGCACCTTTGTGCGCGAAGAAGACACCGTGCGCTACATCAACTTCGTTGAACCCGAAGTGCCGTTCGAAGAGGTCGGCACCCCCACCTGGGACGGCCTGCCGCTGGACCGGTATCTCAGCCTGCTCGACATGCTCAACCCCATGCACCGGCTCTGGAGCGACGGGCGCTGGAACAAGCTCACCGTGGCGCACGGCTGCTACTGGAAGAAGTGCAGCTTCTGCGACGTGAGCCTGGACTACATCAGCCGCTACGAGACCGCCTCGGCCGCCACGCTGGCCGATCGCATCGAGACGATCGTGAATGAAACCGGCCAGACCGGCTTTCACTTCGTGGACGAAGCGGCACCGCCCAAGGCCTTGAAGGCCCTGGCCGATGAGTTGATCAGCCGCCAGTTGCCGATCTCATGGTGGGGCAACATCCGGTTCGAAAAAACCTTCACGCCCGAGCTCTGCCAGTTGCTCGCCGACAGCGGCTGCATCGCGATGAGCGGCGGGTTGGAGGTGGCCTCCGACCGCCTGCTCACGCTGATGAAAAAAGGCGTGACGGTGGAGCAGGTGGCGCGGGTGACCAAGGGCTTCTCGGACGCCGGCATCCTGGTGCACGCCTACCTCATGTACGGCTTTCCCACGCAGACCGTGCAGGACACGGTGGACGCGCTCGAGTACGTGCGCCAGCTGTTCGAAAACGGCTGCATCCAGAGCGGCTTCTTCCACCGCTTCTCGTGCACCGTGCACTCACCCGTGGGTCTGGACCCCGCCGCCTACGGCATCGAACTGATCCCGCTGCCGCCGGTCACGTTCGCCAAGAACGACATCGGCTTCATCGACCCCAGCGGCGTGGACCACGAAGCGCTGGGCGTGGGCCTGCGCAAGGCGATCTACAACTACATGCACGGCATCGGGCTCGATGAGGATGTGCGCGCGTGGTTCAGCCATGTGCCGGGCAAGGTGCCCAAGACCACAGTGGGCCGGAACCGCATCGCCAAAGCACTCACCCAGCCGGCGTGAGTGTCTTGCTCCCTCTCCCCCTGGGAGAGGGCGGGGGTGAGGGCCCGCGTGCCCATCAAGCCATTTCAGCAGCAATCTGCCGCAAAGCCTGCTCGAACACCGCCGCCGGCTGCCCACCCGAAATCAAATGCCGGTCGTTGACGATCACCGCGGGCACCGAGTGGATGCCGACGCTGGTGTAGAAGCCCTCGCGCTCGCGCACGGCTTGAGCAAACTCGTCGCTCGCCAGAATGGCTTGGGCGCGGGCCTCGTCCAGCCCCACCTCGCGCACGCAAGCCAGCAATACGGCGTGGTCGCCCATGGCCTCCGAACGTGTGTGGCAGGCCGCGAGCAGCGCCTTCTTCAAGGCGTGTTGTTGCCCCGGCGCGCCTTCATGCTCCGCCCAGTGCAGCAGGCGGTGCGCATCAAAGGTGTTCCAGATGCGGCCACGGCCCTCGGGGTTGAAGACAAAGCCCACCTCGGCGCCGCGCGCGCGGATGGTCTCGCGGATTTGCACCTGCTGCGCGGCGGTGGAGCCGTATTTCTGCGTCAGGTGTTCGCCGATGTCCTGGCCTTCGGCACCCATCTTGGGGTTGAGTTCAAACGGCTGAAAATGCAGCTCGGCCGACACCTCGCCCTGCAGCTTGCCCAGCGCTTCTTCGAGCGCACCCAGCCCGACGGCACACCAAGGGCAGGACACGTCGGACACAAAATCGATCTTGAGGGATGTGGTCATGAGCGCGATGGTAGGCCGCTCGCCTTGACCGCAAACGCCGCAGGGGCTTGCACGACAATGGCCCCACTTCACATCACCGCACATCCATGACCGACCGCTACGCCGTCCTCGGCAACCCCATTGGCCACAGCAAATCGCCCCTGATCCACAGCCTGTTCGCGCAAGCCACCGGCCAGGACATCGCCTACACCGCCATCGAAACCCCGCTGGACGGCTTCAACGAAACGGTGCTGGCCTTTCGCGCGGGCGGTGGCCGCGGGCTCAACGTCACCCTGCCGTTCAAGCTGCAGGCGTTTGACATCGCCACCGACCCCAGCGAGCGCGCCCGGCTGGCCGGCGCGGCCAACTGCCTCAAGTTCGAAGGCGACCGCATCCTGGCCGACAACTTCGACGGCGTGGGCCTGGTCAACGATCTGCAGCGCAACCTGGGCTGCCCGCTCGCCGGCAAACGGGTGCTGCTGCTGGGCGCAGGCGGCGCCACGCGCGGCGCGCTGCTGCCCATCTCGGCCCAAAGCCCGGCGCTCATCGCGGTGGCCAACCGCACCGCCGACAAGGCCCATGCGCTCCAGCGCGATTTCGCAGCCCATGCCCGGCTGCAATCGGGCGGTTATGCCGATCTGTTGGGCCACAGCTTCGATGTGGTGATCAACGCCACCTCGGCCGGCCTCACGCAGGAAACCCTGCCCCTGGAGGCTGGCGTCTTTGCACCGGGCGCCATGGCCTACGACATGGTCTACGGCAAGGGCCTCACGCCGTTTCTGCGGCAGGCCCGCGCCGCTGGCGTGAACACCGTGGCCGACGGCGTGGGCATGCTGGTGGAGCAGGCCGCCGAGGCCTTCGCCTGGTGGCGCGGCGTGCGGCCCGAGACCACGGCGGTGATTCAGCAGCTCACCGTGCCACTGGTCTGAACACCACGGCCGCGACTGCGCTGCACGACCACCAGCGCAAGCAAAGCCAGCACCAAAAGCGCCAGCGTGCCCGGCAACGGAATGCCGTAGATTTCAAGCGCGGCCTGGGCAAACAGACCGTGCACCAGCGCCGAGGGATGCAGCACGTCGGAGAACAGCGAATTGGCACAGTTGGCCCCCGCGCTGAAGAAGAACGCGCCGCACGGCAGGTTGGTGTTGGTCACACCAAAGTCCTTGGCGTTGGCCAGCACGTTGTTGGCGATGCCGGCCATGTCGAGCAGTTCGATGTTCAAGTCCGGAAAGAACGCCTCCAATCCAAACAACGTCGGCACCAGCGTGTTGAAACTGACAGACGCAGCGGTGGATGCGGCTTTCAAGCCGAGCAGGGCGGCCTCGGGGGTGTTGCCCAGGTCGGGCAGATTGGCAATCAGCACGTGGCGCGCGCCGCTGGCGGCCAGATACTGGATGGCGTTGGACAAGCCCACGATGGCGTCTGCCGCAGCGGAGTCACGGCCAAACGTGTCGCCAGCGGACGTCCCCCGGAATGCCGAGCGCGCATCGCGCATGTCGTTACCGCCACCGACCACGACGTAGAGAGCGTCAGGATCGGCAACGCCCACAGCAGGACCCCAGATGCCGGCCACTTGCGCCAACACCCCCGGTGGGGTGAGTGCGGTGCCGGTGCGCGCACCCGCATACGCATAGTTGTTGCCACCCATCAAATAGGGGCTGGCCTGGCCCGCCAGACCCAGGCCCCAGGCCAGGCCTTCGACCCACAGAGGTCCGTTCGAGAACCGACCTCCGTCGTAAGGCTGGGCAGTTCCCGGCGCAGCGCCGCCCGTGACCAGGCTCAGGTTGCCCGTGTCCGACAAGCTGTCTCCAAACACGTAGATGCCACTGAACGGCCCGGCCTGCGCCGTTACCGAGACCGCAACCATCGCGGGAAGCAGGAAAGCGCGCAGGGCTGCGCGGATGCACTTCAAAGTCATGGGATGTCTCCTGGTGTTGTTGTGGTGCGCCACACGGTCCGCACAGTGCGCGCAATCGAAGCATCCGCGTCCGACCGGACACCCGACACGGGGCAAACCCTCAGACCCGTGCAACACAGTCACCAGAACGACAGCGCGGCCCTGCGGCCTATACTTCCGACGCCCGACCCTGGGCAAGACCACCGCAACGCCATGAAGACCCTGCTCATCCTCAACGGCCCCAACCTCAACCTGCTCGGCACGCGCGAACCCGAGGTCTACGGCGCCACCACGCTGGCCAACGTGGAGGCCGAATGTGTGGCGCACGGCCAGCGCCTGGGTTTTGCGGTGGAGTGTTTCCAGAGCAACCACGAAGGTGCGCTGATCGACAAAATCCAGGACGCAGGCCGCCGTTTCAAGGCCGGTGAACTGGTGGGCGTGGTGTTCAACGCCGGTGCCTTCACCCACACCTCGGTGGCCTTGTTCGACGCCATCAACGGCGTCAAGCCGCTGCCGGTGATCGAGGTGCACATCTCCAACGTGCATGCGCGCGAAGCCTTCCGTCACCATTCCTACCTGTCGCCGGCCGCCGCCGGGATCGTCGTGGGTTTCGGCACCGACGGATACCGCCTGGCCATCGAAGGCCTGGCGCGCAAAGCGCAGACCGCCTGATCCAGCGACGAGTCCTTCCCGCGACAGCACGCGCACCATTGCGCCCGGCCCTCACCGCAACGCGCCGCACAATGGCTCGGTGAAAACCCGCCACTTCGCCCAGCTCGTGGGCCTGTCCGCGCTCTGGGGCGCGTCCTTCCTGTTCATCCGCATCGCCAGCCCCGTGATCGGGCCCATGGTGCTGGCGGGCTGCCGGGTGGCGCTGGCCGGTCTCACACTGGCCTTCATCATGCGCGGCCTGAAGCAACGCTGGCCCTGGGAACACTGGCGCGAGCTCTTGCTGCTGGGCGCCCTCTCGGTGGCGGCGCCCTTCCTGCTTTACGCCTGGGCCGCGCTGCGCCTGCCGGCCGGCTACAGCGCCCTGCTCAACACCACAGCAGTGCTGTTCGGCACGCTCGCATCCGCCTGGTTCAAGGAAGACACGCTCACCGCGCGCAAGCTGCTGGGCTGTCTGTGCGGCTTCATCGGTGTGAGCCTCATCGTGCGGCTGGGTCCGGTGCAACCCGACGCAGGCACCATCGCCGCGGCCCTGGCCTGTGTGCTGGCCGCCGCGTGTTACGGCTGCTCCACCCCGCTCATGAAACGCGCCACCACCCGCATGCAGCCGCTGGCCATTGCCGCCGGCATCCACCTCGCGGCCATGGTGCTGGTGTTCCCCGGCGCACTCTGGGCCTGGCCCGAGGCGCGGTTCACGCCAGCCGCACTCGGTGCCCTGTTCGTCATGGGCGTGGTCACTTCGGGTCTGGCCTACTGGGCACACCTTCGCATCATTCGCCATGTGACGCCGGTGGCGGCCATGAGCCCGGCCTTTCTCATCCCGGTGTTCGGCGTGACCTGGGGGCACCTGTTCCTGGGCGAGGCCTTGTCGCCCGGCATCTTTGCCGGCGGCGCGCTGGTGTTGCTGGCCACCGCGCTGGTGACCGGTTTCAACCCGCTCAGGCGCTGGTTCGCTGCAACGCCCACGCCTTGACGGCGCACATAAAGGCCAAGGCCGCACAGGCCGACGAGAGCCAGAACACGCTGGCCAGCCCGAAGGCCGAGCTGAGCAATCCCCCGGCCACACCACCCACCACACCCGGCAGACCGTAACCCACCACGGTGTACAGCGCCTGCCCGCGCCCACGCAGTCGACCGGGGAAATGGTGCGACAGCATGGCGATGCACACCGTGTGGTGCGCAGCGAAGGTGATGGCGTGCAGGGCCTGGGCCAGCAGCAGCACCGGCCACACCAGCGGAAAACCGGCGGTCAGGCCCATGCGCACGGCCATGAGCGCGGCGGCCAGCACCAGCCAGGCCGAGAGCGAGAGGCGCGGCAGCCAGCGACCCTGGGTGAAGAACCAGCCGATCTCGATCACCACCGACAGCGCCCACAAGAGCCCGATCACCGTCTTGCTGTAGCCCAGCGAGTCGAGGTAGAGCGAGAAGAAGACGTAGATGAAGATGTGCGCGAGCACGTGGAAAAACACGGCCGCAAAAAACCAGCGCACCGGCGGCTGGCGCAGCACCGGCCACACGCTGGGCTGCACTTCGTCGGCGTGGGCGGGTTCGCGAAAGTCGGGCAGCAGCCACACGCTCACCGTCACAGCCGCGAGCGTGGCCAGCGTCCACGCCGGAAAGTGCGCGAGGCCAAAACGCTCGAACCAGAAACCCGCGGCAACCACCGTCACGAGAAACCCGAGCGAGCCCCACAGGCGGATGCGGCCATATCGCTTCGCATCAAACGCGCCGCCGTGGCTCACCAGGTGGGCCAGCGCGGCTTCGCTCATGGGCATCATGCCGCTGGTGTGGGTGAACATGAGCAGCAGCACCACGAAGAGGCCCACCCCGCCCAGGTTGAACCACAGACCCAGCGACAGCAGCAGGGCCACGGTGGCGCCATAGCGCAGCAGCCGCACGCGCTCGCCGGTACGGTCGCTCAGCGACCCCCAGAGGTAAGGCGCAAACAGGCGCGAGGCCGACTGCACCGAGGTCAGCACGCTGATGGCCAGCAGGCTGAACCCGAGCTCCTTGAGCCAGAGCGGGAGGTAGGGGTTGAAGAAGCCGATGTGCGCGAAGTAACTCGCGCTGAGCATGGCAAACGGGAACAGTTTTTTTTGCTGGCTCACAAAAGCTTCCGTTCGCGTTGAGCTTGCCCTTCGACAGGCTCAGGACGATCGGAAAAACATCCGTTCGCGTTGAGCTTGTCGAAACGCACTGGCAATGTTGGCGAGGGCTTCGACAGGCTCAGCCCGAACGGGTGGCGGCTCAGCTGCGAGCCTTGGCCGCGATGTCGGGTGTGGGCAGTTGCACGTCGCCGCACTGCGCGCGGTGGCGCAGCGCGTGGTCCATCACCACCAGCGCCAGCAGCGCTTCGGCAATCGGCGTGGCGCGGATGCCCACGCAGGGGTCGTGGCGGCCCTTGGTGATGATCTCGGTGCTCTCACCCGCCACGTCAATCGTCTCGCGCGGGATCAGGATCGAGCTGGTCGGCTTGATCGCGATCGACACCTCCAGGTCTTGCCCGGTGCTGATGCCACCCAGCACACCGCCGGCCTTGTTGGCCGCAAAGCCTTCGGGCGTGAGGCTGTCGCCGTGCGTGCTGCCCTTGTCGGCCACGCTGGCAAACCCGGCGCCGATCTCCACGCCCTTGACGGCGTTGAGGCCGAGCATGGCGTAGGCGATGTCGGCATCCAACCGGTCGTACAGCGGCTGGCCCAGGCCCACGGGCATGCCTTGCGCGGTCACGCGGATGCGCGCGCCGCACGAGTCGCCGCTCTTGCGCAACGCGTTCATGTAGTCCTCGATCGCGGACACGTCGGCCACGGGCGCGAAAAACGGGTTGTGGGGCACATGGTCCCAGCTCTCGAACGGAATGACCACATCGCCGACCTGCGTCATGCAGCCCATGAAGGTGGTACCGAATTTTTCTTTGAGCCACTTGCGCGCCACGGCACCGGCGGCCACGGTGGGCGCGGTCAGGCGGGCCGAGCTGCGGCCGCCACCGCGCGGGTCGCGGATGCCGTATTTCTGCCAGTAGGTGTAGTCGGCGTGGCCAGGGCGGAAGGTCTGGGCGATGTTGCCGTAGTCCTTGCTGCGCTGGTCGGTGTTGCGGATCAGCAGGGCAATGGGGGTACCGGTGGTCTTGCCCTCGTACACGCCGCTGAGGATCTCCACCGCGTCGGGCTCGTTGCGCTGGGTGACGAATTTGCTGGTGCCGGGACGGCGGCGGTCCAGCTCGACCTGGATGTCGGCCTCGCTGAGTTCCATGCCCGGCGGACAGCCGTCGATCACGCAGCCAATGGCCGGGCCGTGGGATTCACCAAAGTTGGTGACGCAAAACAGGGTGCCGAAGGTGTTGCCGCTCATGCGCTGGATTATCCCTGAGGCACGCTGGTGCACCGGTGGGCCAGTCTGGTGCGCGATCTATCCGCAATCAGCTCCCCGGACAACGGGAACATTTCGTGCTTCGCGCTGCAGTGCAGCAAATCGTTGCTGTGCAGCCCCAGAAAGGAGCACACCATGCTCGACCGCACCAGCACCCTGTTCTCGCACGTCAAAGGCACCGACAACCCTTGGGTCAGCGGCGGTCTGCGGGATTTTTTCCTCTACCGCGACCTGGGCATTGCCGCCGCCACCCACGGCCAGGTGATTGCGCACCTGGTCAAGGCCAACCTGCCGCCCGAGGAGGGCACGGGCTGGCACCGGCACGAAGCCGACTTCCAGATCGTGATCATGATCAAGGGCTGGGCCAAGTTCATGTACGAGGACCAGGTGACGTTGGTGGAGGCCGGGGACTGTGTGCACCAACGACCGGGGATTCGCCATTACTTGTTCGACTATTCGCCGGACATGGAGTACCTGGAGATTGTTTCTCCGGCGGACTTCAAGACCATTGATGTTGAGCCGGTTTGTGAGATTCCCAAACCCGCGCCTTGGGCTTAGGGTTCGGGTTCGGGGATTGCTGGCCTGCTGGGTTGGTGGGCCCGGGAGGATGGGTACGCGGCTCCGCGAATGTCCCCCGGGG
>NZ_JBLYYB010000078.1:0-159858 GCF_048549895.1 Hydrogenophaga sp. | reverse complement strand
TCGCTGGATGCGGCGCGATCTCCCCGACAATGCGCCCATGTCCGACGCTTCATCCCCCACCCCCACCCTGTTGCTGGTCGACGGCTCCAGTTACCTCTACCGCGCGTTCCACGCCATGCCGGACCTGCGGGCCGTGCCCGGTGACGCGTCCAGCCCGGCCACCGGTGCCATCCGCGGCATGGTCAACATGATGCAGAGCCTGAAAAAAGAGGTGCCTGCCGACTTCGTGGCTTGCGTGTTCGACGCCAAGGGCCCGACCTTCCGCGACGCCATCTACCCCGAGTACAAGGCCCAGCGCAGCCCCATGCCAGACGACCTGCGCGCGCAGATCCCGCCCATCCACGAGGTGGTGCGCCTGCTCGGCTGGGCCGTGCTGGACGTGCCCGGCGTGGAGGCCGACGACGTGATCGGCACGCTGGCCGTGACCGCAGCGCAGCAAGGCATCCGCGTGATCGTCTCCAGCGGCGACAAGGACCTGGCCCAGCTGGTGAACGAGCACATCACCATCATCGACACCATGAACGGCAAGAAGCGCGACCTGGCCGGCGTGGAAGCCGAGTTCGGCGTGCCCGCGCGGCTGATGGTGGACTTTCAAACCCTGGTGGGCGATCAGGTGGACAACGTGCCCGGCGTGGAGAAGGTCGGGCCCAAGACCGCCGCCAAGTGGCTGCAGGAATACGGCTCGCTCGACGCGCTGGTGGCGCGCGCGGGTGAGATCAAGGGCGTGGCGGGCGAGAACCTGCGCAAGGCGCTGGACTGGCTGCCCACGGGGCGCCAACTGCTGACCATCAAGACCGATTGCGACCTCGATGGTTTTGTGCCCGGTCTGCCGGCGCTGGATGCGATCCGCATCGGTGAGCCCGACAACGAAGCGTTGAAAGCCTTCTACGAGACGTATGGTTTCAAGGGCTTGGCGCAATCGCTGGGTGCCAAGGTATCCGGTCGCCCTGAGCCTGTCGAAGGGCTCGCCAAACCCGGTGCCAATGGACTTCGACAAGCCCAGTCCGACCGGATGGGCGACCTGTTCGACGAGCCTGCCGAAGAAGGGCTTCGACAGGCTCAGCCCGAACGGGCGGCTGTGGCCTACGACACCATCCTCACCTGGGCGCTCTTCGACACCTGGCTGGCCCGCGTGCTGGCCGCCGATCTCGTGGCGGTGGACACCGAAACCACCTCGCTCGACGAGATGCGCGCCGAAATCGTGGGCATCAGCTTCAGCGTGACGCCGGGCGAGGCGGCCTACATTCCGCTGCGCCACAGCGGGCCCGACGCGCCCGAGCAACTGCCGTTCGACGAGGTGCTGGCCAAGCTCAAGCCCTGGCTGGAAGACGGCAAACACGCCAAGCTCGGCCAGCACGTGAAGTACGACCGCCACGTGTTCGCCAACCACGGCATCGAGGTGCAGGGTTATGTGCACGACACCATGCTGCAGAGCTATGTGCTCGAAGTGCACAAGCCGCACGGCCTGGCCAGCCTGGCCGAGCGCCACCTGGGCCGCAAAGGCATCAACTACGAAGACCTCTGCGGCAAAGGCGCGCACCAGATTCCGTTTGCGCAGGTCGACGTGGCCAAGGCGGCCGAGTATTCGTGCGAGGACAGCGACCAGACGCTGGACGTGCACCGCGTGCTGTGGCCTCAGCTTCAAGCCGATGACCCATTGCGCTTTGTCTACGAGCTCGAAATGGCCAGCAGCGAAGCGCTCTACCGCATCGAGCGCAACGGCGTGCTGATCGACGCGCCCACGCTGGCCAAACAAAGCCACGAACTCGGCTCGCGCATCCACGCGCTGGAGCAGGAGGCCTACGAGATCGCGGGCCAGCCGTTCAACCTGAGCAGTCCCAAACAGCTGGGCGAGATCTTCTTCGACAAGCTCGGCCTGCCGGTGATCAAGAAGACCGCCACCGGTGCACGCAGCACCGACGAAGAGGTGCTGGAAAAACTCGCGGAAGACTACCCGTTGCCGGCCAAGATCCTGGAGCACCGCGGCCTCTCCAAACTCAAGGGCACCTACACCGACAAGCTGGCGCAACTCGCGCATCCGAAGACCGGACGCGTGCACACGCACTACGCGCAGGCCGTGGCGGTGACCGGGCGGCTTTCCAGCAACGACCCCAACCTGCAGAACATCCCCATCCGCACGCCCGAAGGCCGGCGCGTGCGCGAGGCCTTCGTGGCCCCGGCCGGTCATGTGATTGCGAGCGCCGACTACTCGCAGATCGAGCTTCGCATCATGGCCCACATCAGCGGTGATGCTGCCTTGCTCAGGGCCTTCCACGAAGGCATCGACGTGCACCGCGCCACCGCTGCCGAGGTGTTCGGCGTGGACGCGGCGCAGGTGAGCAGCGAGCAACGCCGCTACGCCAAGGTGATCAACTTCGGCCTGATCTACGGCATGAGCGCCTTCGGCCTGGCCAAAGCACTGGCCATCGACAACACGGCCGCCAAGAACTACATCACGCGTTACTTCGAGCGCTTTGCCGGTGTGAAGCAGTACATGGACGACACCCGCGCCCAGGCCAAGGCCCGGGGCTATGTGGAAACCGTGTTTGGACGGCGCCTGTACCTGCCCGAGATCAACAGCCCCAACGGCCCACGCCGCAGAGGTGCGGAGCGCGCCGCCATCAACGCGCCCATGCAGGGCACGGCGGCCGACCTCATCAAGCTCAGCATGGTGGCGGTGCAGAAGGCGCTGGACGAGCAGCAGCGCGGCACCAAGATGATCATGCAGGTGCACGACGAACTGGTGTTCGAGGTGCCCGAGGCCGAGGTGGACTGGCTCAAGACCGAGATTCCGCGCCTGATGGCGGGTGTGGCCGAGCTCAAGGTGCCTTTGCTCGCAGAAGTGGGCGTCGGAGCCAACTGGGACAAGGCCCATTGAAGCTGCCACGCCGCACATTGTTGTGCGCCGGCCTGGCGGCGGCGGGCCTGCCTGCGTGGGCACAGAGCGACGACAAGTGGGGCGCGCTGCGTGGCTACCCCGAGAGCCGCTCCAGCTTCGAGCGTCTGCCCGAATTCCGCGTGGGCAACTACTCGGGTGGGCTTGAGCGTTCGATCCGCCACCATGTGATCCAGGCCGGTCACCGGGTGGCCGCCTGGAACGACACGCCGGTGAACGATTTCCGCTACCGCTCGGGACTTGTCGACAAGACGCCCGAGGCCTACCTGTCGCAGTGGCCCGTGACCGGCCTGCTGATCGCTCGCGACAACAACATCCTGTTCGAGCGCTACCGCTTTGCGCGCCAGCCGGCCATGCGCCTGCAGAGCTGGTCCATGGCCAAGAGCGTCACGTCGTTGTTGCTGGGCATCTGCCTGGACCGCGGGCTGATCCAGTCGTTCGACGACCCGGCTGCGCGCTACGTGCCCGAACTCGCCAGCACCCTGCACGGCGAAACCTCGCTGCGCCACTTGGCCAACATGTGCAGTGGCGCCGACGTGGTGCACGCCCGCGACAACGCCGTGTTGTACCCCGGCGCGCTGCTGGGTCGGGACCCCGACATCGCGCGCACCGTGGCGGGATGGAACCGCCGCAGCGAGCCCGCCGGCACGCGCTTCAACTACAACGAGCTGTGCCCGCTCACGCTGGGCATGGTGATGCGCCGCGTCACCGGTGGATCGCTGTCGGCATTGGCCGAGCAGGTGTTGTGGCAGCCCCTGGGAGCCGAGGCGCCAGCCACCTGGTTCACCGATGCGCGTGGTGCCGAGTTCAACAGCATTGGCTTCGCCGCGCGGCTGCGCGACTGGGCACGCCTGGGCCAACTGGTGGCCCAGCGCGGCCGGGGGCCCGATGGCCGGACCATCGTCAGCGAAGCGTGGATCAACGAATGCACCTCGTGGAGCGCGGGTGATGCCCCGGTGCGCCATGGCCGGGCCCGGCTGGCGCAGGGCTACAAGGCCTTGTTCTGGCATGCGCGCGCCGATGGTTCGCGACCGGCCATGCACGGCCACCACGGCCAGCGCGTGCTGATCGACCTGCCCACCCGCACCGTGCTTGTGCAGACCGCGGTCGACCAGCAGGGGTCATGGGAGCACGAACTGCTGGACATGTTTGACGCGGCCACGCGGCTTTAGTGTGCATGGCAGACTCGACCGCTTCGACCCCTTCAGGAGACACCCCATGCTCAACGACCAACACGCCCAGGACCTTGGCGCCTTGCTGCCCGGCGATTCGAACGAACAGGGCGCCACGCGCCGCACCGCGCTCAAGGCGGCGCTGGGGGTGGGCTATGCAGCGGCTGCTGCGCCGCTGATGGCGCAGACCGCCATTCGCACCCCGTCTGACGGCCTGACCGTGGGCGAGGTGATGATCGACGTCAACGGCTACAAGATGCCGGCCTACCGCGCAGCACCGGCCGGCAAGACCGGCTTGCCGGTGGTGCTGGTGCTGTCCGAGGTCTTCGGCGTGCACGAATACATCGCCGACACCGCGCGCCGGTTCGCCCGGGCAGGCTACATGGCCATTGCGCCCGAGCTGTTCGTGCGCCAGGGCGATGCACAGAGCTATGGCGAGGTGGCCAAGCTGATCGCCGAGGTGGTCTCCAAGGTGCCCGACGCGCAGGTGATGGCCGATCTGGACGCGGCGGTGAAATGGGCAGCGGCCAACGGCGGTGATGCCGCCAAAGTGGGCGTGACCGGCTTCTGCTGGGGCGGACGCCAGACCTGGCTGTACGCCGCCCACAACCCGGCGGTGAAGGCCGGCGTGGCGTGGTATGGACGGCTGGTGGGCGACGCAACACCGCTGAGTCCGAAACACCCGGTGGACGTGGCGGCCCAGCTCAAAGGCCCGGTGCTCGGGCTCTACGGCAGCGCCGACACCGGCATCCCCCTTGACACGGTTGATAAGATGAAAGCTGCTCTGGCGGTGGGCAATGCAGCCGCCAGGGCATCGACTTTTGTGGTCTACCCCGAAGCGCCCCACGCCTTCCATGCCGACTACCGACCGACCTACCGCAAGGAACCCGCCGACGATGGCTGGAACCGTGCCCTGGCCTGGTTCAAGCAACACGGTGTGGCTTGAGGGCGCTGGCGCCGGGCAAGACCAAGGCCGCTGAACAGCGGCCTTTTTTTGTGGACGAACTGAAAAGAGCAACATGACCTTGTTGGCGATCCTGGTGGGTACCGTGGCGGCCGGTGTGGGCAGCGTCTGGCTGGCCGCGCTGATGGCATTTGCCATGCTGGCGCGATTCACGCAGCACATGCTGAGCATGGCCGCCGGTGCGCTCATGGCCACCGCCTTCATGCACCTGCTGCCCGAGGCTTTCGAGAGCGAAGCCGGCGCCCACGAGCTGTTTGCCATGCTGCTGGGCGGGCTGGTGTTTTTCTTCTTGCTCGACAAGGCCGAACTGTGGCACCACGGGCATGAGCACAACCATGGGCCGGCGCCGCAAGCCGGTCATGAAGACCACGCTCACCACCATGGGCACGCGCATGCGCACCACGACCACGGTCCGCGCTCGGGCGGCTGGGCGGTGCTGGCCGGCGACAGCGTGCATGCGTTCGGCGACGGCATCCTGATCGCCTCGGCGTTCCTGGCCGACATGCGCCTGGGCGTGATCACCTCGCTGGCGGTGCTGGCGCACGAGGTGCCGCACCACATCGGCGACCTCGTGGTGCTGCGCCACACCTCGGGCACCTCGCGCGCTGCGCTGGTCAAGGTGTCGCTGGCGGGCACCGTCACCGCGATCGGTGGGGTGGTGGGTTATTTCCTCGTGACGCAACTGCAGGATTACTTGCCGTTCTTCCTGGTGGCGGCTTCCAGCAGCTTTGTGTATGTGGCCCTGGCCGATCTGATTCCGCAACTGCAGAAAAAGCTGGGGTTTCGCGACACGGTGGCGCAGGTGGCCTGGTTGCTGGCGGGCATCGCGCTGGTGACCCTGGTGAGCAGCCTGGCCCACTGATCCTCAGTGGGATGTCGCGTCGCCCAGCGAAAAGCTGAAGGTGGCGCCTTCGCCGGGCGCGCTGATGGCGGTGATGTCGCCACCGTGGCGCTCGATGATGCGGCGCACGGTGGCCAGGCCGATGCCGGTGCCTTCGAACTCGCTGGCCATGTGCAGGCGCTGGAAGGGTTTGAACAGCTTGGCGGCGTGCGCCATGTTGAAGCCCACCCCGTTGTCGCGCACAAAGTACCGGGGGACGCTGCCGTCTTCAGGCACCGAGCATCCGAACTCGATCCGGGTCCAGGATTCATTGCGGGTGTATTTGAGGGCGTTGGCCAGCAGGTTTTCCAGTGCAATGCGCGCCAGCTGGGGGTCGCATCCGGCGCTCAGGCCATCGGCAATGTGGCACTGCACCTGCCGCTGCGGGTGCTTGCCCAGCTGATCGGCCAGGATGCTGCGCACCAGCTCGCTCAGGTCCACCGTCTGGCGCTCCAGCTGCGCCTGGCTCACACGCGCCAGCGCCAGCAGCGCAGAGATCAGCGAGCCCATGCGGGCGGTGGACGACAACACCCGATCGAACATCTCGCGCTCGTCGGCGCTCAGGCGCTCGCCCATCTGCTCCTCGAGCAAGCGGGTGAAGCCGTCGATGGAGCGAAGCGGGGATTTCAGGTCGTGCGAGACCGTGTAGGCGAACGAGTCGAGCTCTGCATTGAGCTTTTGCAGGTCGGCGGTGCGCTCGCGCACGCGCTGTTCCAGGGTTTCCGTCAGGCGCTGGATCTCGCGGTCGCGGTGCAGCCGCACCAGCTCGGCGTTGGCGCGGCTGGCAAAAATGGAGACCAGTGCCTCCATGTCTTCACGCAGCTTCAGGGGTTTGCGCCACATCGCAAACAGGATGCCGATGGGGGTGCCGTCGGCGTCGCGCAGCGCCTGACCCAGGTAAGACTGGAAGCCCTCCCGGTTGATGCCCCGGGCTTGCGGAAAATCCTGTGACAGGCCTTGTGCGCACACGAAGATTTCTTTCTGCCTCAGCGTTTCGGCGCACGGCGTGTTGACCGTCTCGAAGCTGAAGGTGGGCATGGGCTGTGCATCTTTCCAGATGGACAGGGCGTCCACCTGCTGCGAATCCCTGCATTCCCCGATGACCACGATGTCGCACTCGATGCTCTCCGACAGATGGCGCGTGAGCGCGGTGAAAAAGGCCTCTCCCGTTTCAGCCGCCACGCCCCGCGCCACATTGAGCAGCAGGGCCTCGCGCCGCTTCTCGGCCGCGATATTGACGGTGCACGAGAGGATGCACACCTCCCCGTCAATCTCGATCAGTTCGGCCCACAGTCGTGTGTCCACCAGACTGCCATCCTTGTGGCGCATGAGGGTGTCATAGCTGTTGATCCGACCGTCGCGCAGAAGCTGGGCCACGAACTGCTCGCGATCGGCGGGCGTGAGCCAGGCACCGGCCTCGACCGTGGTCTTGCCTATCAGCTCTTCGGGCAGCATGCCCTGCACGCGATCCTGGGCCTTGTTGATCTCCAGAAAGCTCCCGTCGCTGAGGCGGGTGATGGTGAGGTTGAGCGGACTGAAGTTGAACGCCTTGGCGAACCGCTCTTCGGAGCGCCGCAGCCGTTCCATGGCTTCGGCTTGTGCGCTCACGTCGGTGACGGTGGTGATGATGAGCTTGTCCTCGCGGTCGGTGCCCATCTCGCTGGAGATGAGCGCCTCGAACACGGTGCCATCGCAGCGGCGACCCTGGCAGGAAAACTGGTCGACGTGGCGTTCGGCGTAGAGCCGCTGCAGGTAGATCTCGCGCTGCGTCGCGTCGGCCCACAGAAAGTGTTCCTGGCGACCCAGCACCTGGTCGCGCGCGTAGCCGTAGCTGCGCTCGAACGCGGGGTTCACATCGAGGATGGAGCCGGTGCGCGCCGACTGGGCCACCATGGGACTCGGGCTGGTGCGAAAGATGCGGGCAAAGCGCTCCAGGCTGCGGTCGCGTTCCTGCTCGGTGGCCTTGCGGCGCTCGAATTCCTGCGTCTTGAGCTTGATGGCCCGGTTGGTCCTGAGCCGGCTGTGGTGCACCATGAGTGCGCACACCAGCACCGTGGCCGAATGGGTGATCCACACGCGCAGGCCGACGCTGAAGTCGGGCCTGGCCGTCAGCAGCCCGGTGGCCTCTGCCCAGGTCAGCGCACCCAGCGAGCCGATGCTGGCCACCGTGGTGACGACGAGTGCAGTGCGCCCCAGAAAGATGCCGGCACCCACCACCGAGCCCATGAAGAGAAAGCCCACGGCGGTGCGCACCGATCCGTAGGTGATGGCAGAGAAGATGGCAGCACCCAGCACGGCTGCCACGATGAGATGCGCCACGTAGCGCGTGCGGCCGACGCGCGCCAGACCGTAGCTCATCCAGGCAACGACCGTGAGGCCACCAGCGACCCAGCCCTCGTGCTGGCCCGGGGAGGCGAGGACCAGTTCCATCGCCAGCACCACCAGACCTGCGATCCCGATCACGAGCGACATCAGGGACAGCGCGGCGGTGCGGTCCTTGTCGCCCAGTATGTTGAGGGCTGCGTCTTCGTAAGGCTGCATGGTGGATGAAGAAGAAGGGCGCAGGGTCGGTGCAATCGTCAGCCTGCGGCGCAAGGCGCATCGGGCGTGTTGCACCACTCGCTCCAGCTGCCGGGGTAGAGCGCCGTGCGGCCCAGGCCGGCCACTTCCATGGCCAGCAGGTTGGGAATGGCGCTCACGCCGCTGCCGCAGTGATGCACCACGCTGGCTGGGTCGCGCCCGGCGAGCAGGCGCTCAAACTCGGCGCGCAGCTCAGTGGCGGGTTTGAAGCGACCGTCGGGGCCGATGTTCTCGGCAAAGGGGCGGTTGAGTGCACCCGGAATGTGGCCGGCCACCGGGTCGAGCGGTTCGATCTCGCCTCGGAATCGGGCGGTGGCCCGCGCGTCGATCAGCGTCTGCGTGGGGCGGCCGAGCGCTTGCGAGATGCTGCCGGTGGACGCGGTTGCCGCTGCGGCGGGCTGAAGCGTGAAGTGACCGGGCGCCGGCACGGGCGCCGCCCCGCTGGCCACGGCGCCGCCGGCGGCCTTCCAGGCGGCCAGCCCGCCATCGAGCACGGCCACGGGTTCATGACCACACCATTTGAGCATCCACCACAGGCGGCCGCAGTAGTTGGCGCCCTGACGGTCCAGCACCACCACCTGCACGCCGTCGGACAAGCCGAGGTTGGCCATGCGTTTCGCAAACGTCTCGCGCGAGGGCAGGGGGTGGCGCCCGCCGCTGGCGCGGTCGGCACCGGTCTTGTCGCTGAGGTGGTGGTCCAGGTGCACATGCACCGAGCCGGGGATGTGTTCCTTGACGAACTGCGCTTCGCCCGCATCGGGCTTCATGAGGTCGAAGCTGCAGTCGTACACGCGCAACGGGGCACCGCTGGACATGAGCTGCTGCAGCTCGCGGGCAGAGATCAGGGTGGTGAACATGCGCGCATTGTGCTTCAGGTCACCAGGGCTTCAATGTTCTTCGGCGGGCGCATTCGGCACAGCGCGGGCGCGCAGTGCGGTGGCGGTGATGCCGCTGACGATGATCAGGCCCATGCCCAGCCAGCCCACCAGGGGCAACTGGTCGCCAAAGACGGTGAGGCTGTAGAGCGCCGCAAAGACGATGCCCGAGTACTGAAGGTTGGCCACCACCATGGTGGCGCCGCTGGAGTAGGCGCGTGTCATGCACAGCTGGCCGAAGACCGCCAGCAGGCCGATCGGCAGCAGCCACAGTGCGCTCGGCCAGAGCCACTCGCTGGCACCCGCGAACACCATGCCCAGCGCGCCTGCGATCACCGCGCCGATGGAGAAATAAAACACCGTTCGGCCCTCGGGTTCTCCGGCCCGGGCCAGGGCAGCCACCTGCAGGTACGCAAAGGCCGAGAAGATGCCCGACATGAGTCCGACCAGTGCGCCGACCGCCTGACCTTCACCCAGCGTGGGGCGCAACATCATGGCCACGCCACCGAAGCCCGCCAGCACCGCCAGGAACAGCGGCGCTTGCTGGCGAATCGGCGCGTTGCGCCCTTGCACCAGCAGCGCGCCCCCAAGCAGAAAGGCCGCGATCCACACACTGCTCATGTAGTTCAGCGTCATGGCAGTGGCCAGCGGCAAAACGGCTATCGCGTAGAACCAGGAGGTGAGTGCGGTCACCCCCACCACGCTGCGCCACACATGCATCATGGGCAGGCTGGTGCGCAACGACACACCTTGCACACGGGTGAGGCCGATCAGGAAGGCCACGCCCACCAGGCCACGGTAGAAGACGATCTCGAAGCTGTTGAAGTGCGTCGATGCGAACTTGATGCACACGCCCATGGTGGCAAAAAACAGCGACGCCAAGACCATCCACAGCGCTTGCACGGGTCAGACTCCAGGCGGCGCGGGGGGGCTCATCTTGTCCCGGTACCACTCGTGGAAATGTTGCATGCCGTCTTCCATCGGACTTTGATAGGGACCGACCTCGTTGTCGCCGCGCGCCAGCAGCGCCTTGCGACCCGCGTCCATGCGCTCGGCGATTTCGTCGTCTTCCAGGCAGGTCTCCATGTAGGCCGCACGCTGGGCTTCGACGAAGTCGCGCTCGAAGGCGGCGATCTCTTCGGGGTAGTAGAACTCGACCATGTTGATGGTCTTGTCCACGCTCACCGGGTGCAGGGTGGACACGGTGAGCACGTGCGGATACCACTCCACCATGATGTGCGGGTAGTAGGTCAGCCAGATCGCGCCGTGCTCGGGCATCTGGCCCTGGCGGTACTGCATGAGCTGCTCGTGCCAGCGCTGGTAGACCGGGCTGCCGGCCTTGCCGAGCAGGTTGGCTGGGCCCACGGTCTGCACCGAGTACTCGGGCTTGAATTCCCAGCGCAGGTCTTCGCACGTGACGAAACCACCCAGGCCCGGGTGGAAGGGCGCCACGTGGTAGTCCTCCAGGTAGACCTCGATGAAGGTCTTCCAGTTGTAGTTGCACTCGTGCAGCTCCACGTGGTCCAGCACCATGCCCTCGAAATCGAGCGCGGCGCGCGGGCCCATGTTCGCCAGGTCGGCGGCCACGTCGCGGCCGTTGTCCTCGAACAGCAACCCGTTCCACTCGCGAAGCGGGTAGTTGTTGAGGTTCAGGCAGGGGTCTTTGGCGAAGTGGGGGGCGCCCAGCAACTGGCCGGCCTGTTCGCCCTGGATGCCGCTGTAGGTCCAGCGGTGCAACGGGCAAACGATGTTGCCGCCCGCGCTGCCACTGCGGGTTTCCTGCAGGTTGCCCCGGTCCTTGAGGATGATGGCCTGCCGGTGCCGGCAGACGTTGGAGACCAGCTCCACACCGCTGGCGGTGCGCACCAGAGCACGTCCGCCGGCTTCTTGCGGCAGGGCGTGGTAGTCCCCCACGTTGGGGACGGCAAGTTGGTGCCCCACATAACGGGGCCCGCGCTGGAAGAGGACTTCCTTTTCGCGCTGGAACAGCGCTTCGTCGAAGTAACTGGAAACCTGAAGTTGGCTTGCGGCCTGCTGCAGTTGAAGACTTAAATCAGACATCGTGGTCCTGACCTAGAGACTCCCCCTATGAAGGGGCAGGGTAAGCGCTGTGCTCGTGAGACGAATTCGCGCGGGATGGGTGGAGTGGTGCGTCCCTCCGGGCCGTGAGAGCCCGTCAGTGATGAAAAAGGGGCGAATTCTACCCCCCGGGGCAGTACCCGCCGTCCAGCGCCGGTACGCCAAAGCGTGCCCACTTTAGAATGAACCACGTGAACGAATCCATTCCCACCGTGCCCCGAACCCCCAAGACCACCGCAGCCGCTTCCATGGCCGACACCCCGCCGATTGCCGCCAGCTACGAAGCCGCGCTGCAGGAGCTGGAGCAACTTGTGTCCCAGCTCGACGCTGGGCAGTTGCCCTTGGACCAGTTGCTCACGCGTTACCAGCGCGGTGCCGAACTGTTGGCTTTCTGCCGTGCGCGTCTGGAAGCGGTGGAAAACCAGATCAAGGTGCTCGAAGGTGGCGAACTCAAACCCTGGGACGCAGCATGACGGTGGTGGTGGCTTCTGAACACGCGGCGGGCTTTGCCGGCTGGCGTGAAACGCAACAAACGTTGGTGGAACACGCGCTCTCGCGCTGGGTACCGTCCGAGGCGCCCGCGGGCCTCGGTGACGCCATGCGCTACGCGGTGCTGGACGGTGGCAAGCGCTTGCGCCCGCTGCTGGTTCTGGCCACGTGTGAAGCCTTGGGCGGGCTGTCTGATGTTGCCCTGCGCGCGGCGTGTTCGGTGGAGCTGATCCACGCCTATTCCCTGGTTCACGACGACATGCCCTGCATGGACAACGACGTGTTGCGCCGGGGCAAGCCCACGGTGCATGTGCAGTTTGGTGAGGCCCAGGCCCTGCTCGCTGGCGATGCCCTGCAGGCCTTGGCCTTCGAGTTGCTGGTGCCCGACGACGGCAGCGTGCCACCCGCCATGGCCGCGCGGCTGTGCCGGCTGCTGGCGCTGGCCGCAGGCGCGGGTGGCATGGCCGGGGGGCAGGCGATCGATCTTGCCAGTGTGGGCCACTCGCTGGACCAACCGGCCCTTGAGGCCATGCACCGCCACAAAACCGGCGCCCTGCTGCAGGCCAGCGTGATGATGGGGCTGGCCACTGCGCAGGTGTTGCCATCAACCGAATCCCGGCTGGCCGAGTACGGCGCTTGCCTGGGCCTGGCCTTCCAGGTGGTGGACGACATCCTTGACGTGACCGCCGATTCGGCTACGCTGGGCAAAACGGCGGGCAAGGACGCCGCCGCCGACAAGCCCACCTTTGTGTCCCTGATGGGGCTGGCGGCTGCACAGGCTTACGCCGATCGCGTGCTGGAGCGGGCTCACGAAGCCTTGCGTCACAGCGGCGTCCATCAGCCCGGCACCCTGCATGCACTGGCCGACTGGGTGGGTCGTCGCGCCTCCTGAGGCCCTGCGGCCCTGTTCATTCATTCATGACCCGAGCATCCCTGCCCATGAGTTCATTGCTCTCATCCATCGAGTCACCGGCCGATGTGCGCCGCTTGAGCCGCGCGCAGCTGCTGCCGCTGGCCGACGAGTTGCGCACCTACCTGCTGCAAAGCGTGGCGCGCACCGGTGGCCACCTGAGTTCCAACCTCGGCACGGTCGAGCTGACCCTGGCGCTGCACTACGTGTTCAACACGCCCGAAGACCGCCTGGTCTGGGACGTGGGACACCAGACCTACCCGCACAAGATCCTGACCGGTCGGCGCGACCGCATGAGCACGCTGCGTCAGCTCGGTGGCATCAGCGGTTTCCCGCGCCGCTCCGAGAGCGAATTCGACACCTTCGGCACCGCGCACTCGTCCACCAGCATCTCGGCCGCGCTCGGCATGGCCATGGGCGCCAAGATCAAGGGCGAGCACCGCAACGCCGTGGCCATCATTGGCGATGGCGCCATGACCGCCGGCATGGCCTTTGAAGCGCTCAACAACGCCGGTGTGGCCGAAGGCCGCCTGCTGGTGGTGCTCAACGACAACGACATGTCGATCTCGCCACCTGTGGGAGCGCTCAACCGCTATCTGGCCCAGCTCATGAGTGGACAGTTTTACGCAGCTGCGAAGAACGTGGGCAAGCAGGTGCTCAAGGGCGCGCCGCCGCTGTTTGAACTGGCCAAGCGTCTGGAAGAACAAGCCAAAGGCATGGTGGTGCCGGCCACGCTGTTCGAGAAGTTCGGCTTCAACTACATCGGCCCCATCGACGGGCACGACCTGAACTCGCTGATTCCCACGCTGGAGAACATCCGCCATCTGCTGGAGACCGACAGCGGGCCGCAATTCCTGCACGTGGTGACCAAGAAGGGTCAGGGCTACAAGCTGGCCGAGAACGACCCGATTGCGTACCACGGCCCAGGCACCTTCGATCCGGCCGTGGGCATCGTGAAAGCGACCGCAGCGCCCAAGACCACGTTCACCCAGGTGTTTGGCCAGTGGCTGTGCGACATGGCCGCGGCCGACGAGCGCCTGGTGGGCATCACGCCGGCCATGCGCGAAGGCTCGGGCATGGTCGAGTTCGAGCGACGCTTCCCCAAGCGCTACTTCGACGTCGGCATCGCCGAGCAGCACGCCGTGACCTTCGCCGCCGGCCTGGCTTGTGAAGGCCTCAAGCCGGTGGTGGCGATCTACTCCACCTTTTTGCAGCGCGGCTACGACCAGCTCATCCACGACGTGGCGCTGCAAAACCTGCCGATGGTGTTTGCGCTGGACCGCGCGGGCCTGGTGGGCGCGGACGGCGCCACGCACGCCGGCGCCTACGACATCGCCTACCTGCGCTGCATTCCCAACATGGCCATCGCCTGCCCGGCCGACGAGGCTGAGTGCCGACAGCTCCTGTCGACCGCACACGCCCAGAACCAGCCCGTGGCCGTGCGTTACCCGCGTGGTGCCGGTGTGGGCGCGACGATTCCCACCAGCCTGGACGGCCTGCCTTTCGGCAAGGGCGAGGTGCGTCGCCAGGGCAAAGGCATTGCGATCCTGGCCTTTGGCACGCTGCTCCACCCGGCCCTGGGCGCTGGCGAAAAGCTGGGCGCCACGGTGGCCAACATGCGCTGGGCCAAGCCGCTTGATGTGGATCTGTTGCGCGAACTCGCCGACTCGCACGAGGCGCTGGTCACGGTGGAAGAGGGTTGCCTGCCCGGTGGCGCTGGCGGTGCGGTGGTTGAGACCTTGCAGTCCGAAGGCATCAACCTGCCCGTGCTCTCGCTGGGCCTGCCCGACGAGTTCTCGGAGCATGGCGATCCCGCCAAACTGCTGGCCGCGCTGGGCCTGGACGCTGCCGGCATCGAGGCGTCCATCAGGACCCGCTTCGAACCGCTGCTGCACGCAGCACCCGGTTTGAAGGTGGTGCGCTGAGCGGCCCGGACCGGTTTTGAGCACGGCCCCGGACGCGGGCCTTTGTTCGAGGGAAAACCCCGGGGCTTTGCCCGAGGGCGATTCCTACAATTTCCATGGACTTGACAAGGCTTTCACCGAGTCCGTCAGGTCGGATGTTCCCCCATCAACCATGGAGTCAATCAAATGGATCGTCGTTCAATGATCAAGCACGCCGGCGTGGCCGGTGTGCTGGCAGCTGGTGCCGCGCCTGCGGTGCACGCTCAGGCCGCCATCCGCTGGCGGCTGGCCTCCAGCTTCCCCAAAGCGCTCGACACCATTTATGGTGCGGCCGATGTGTTCGCCAAAAAGGTGGGCGAAATGTCGGGCGGCAAATTCTCGATTTCGGTGCATCCCGGGGGTGAGCTCATGCCCGCGTTTGGCGTGGTGGATGGTGTGCAGGAAGGTACCGTGGAATGCGCGCACACCGCGCCCTATTACTTCTTTGGCAAGGACGACACCTTTGCGCTGGACTGCGCGATCCCCTTCGGCCTCAACAGCCGGCAGATGACGGCCTGGATGTACGAAGGCAACGGCATGAAGCTGTTCCGCGAGTTCTACGCGGACTACAACATCGTGAACTTCCCCATGGGCAACACCGGCGCCCAGATGGGTGGCTGGTACCGCAAGGACATCAAGACGCTGGCGGACATCAAGGGCCTGAAGATGCGCATTGGCGGCTTCGCCGGCAAGGTGTTCGGCACCATGGGCGGCGTGCCGCAAAACATTCCCGCTGGCGAGATCTACCAGGCGCTGGAGAAAGGCACCATCGACGCCACCGAGTGGGTCGGCCCCTACGACGACCAGAAACTCGGCTTCAACAAGGTGGCCAAGAACTACTACTACCCCGGCTGGTGGGAAGGTGGTCCGCAGCTCTCGCTGTACGTCAACAACAAGGCCTACAACGCGCTGTCGCCCGAAAACAAGGCCATCGTGGAATGCGCCGCGGCCATCGCCCACACCACCATGCAGGCCCGCTACGACGCGCTCAACCCCACCGCCCTCAAGCAACTGGTGGCCGCAGGCACCCGGGTGCTGGCTTTCCCCAAGCCCGTGCTGGACGCCGCGTTCAAGAACTCCATGGAGCTTTACGCGGACATCAGCGGGAAGAACCCGAAGTGGAAAAAGATCTACTCGGACTACTCGGCTTTCCGCAAGGAGCAGAACCTCTGGTTCCGTTTCACCGAAGCCCAGTTTGATCGCTACATGCAAGCGGCCAAGCTGTGAACGGCATTGCGATCCGAGCACGAAGCCCCGCCCTGGCGGGGTTTTTTGCTCGGATCGTGTCCTGCCGCCCCGGTTGCCCGCGCTGGGTCGGCATCTCCCGGATGCCGCACGTGCCGGTTCGGTAGACTCTGCGACTCTTTTTGCGTTCACTCCCCCAGGGGAAACTCCATGTCATTCCTGTTGAAAATGTCCCGCCTGATCGACGCCATGAGCGATCTGATCGGCAAGCTGGTCATGTGGTTCATCCTGGCCACCACCCTGATCAGCGCCGGCAACGCCATCGTGCGCAAGCTCTTCGACAACAGCTCCAACGCCTTGCTGGAAATTCAGTGGTACCTGTTCGCTGCGGTGTTCATGCTGGGCAGCGGTTACGCCTTCCTGCGCAACGCGCATGTGCGCATCGATTTCATCTCCTCGCGGTTCAGCCCACGTGGGCGCAACTGGGTCGACGTGTTCGGCATCCTGATCTTCCTGTTTCCGCTGTGCTACATGATGGCCACGCTGGGCTGGCCGCTGTTTGAACGCGCGTGGAGCACGGGCGAGATGTCGTCCAACGCCGGTGGGCTGATCCGCTGGCCGGTGTACGGACTGATCCCGCTGGGTTTTGTCGTGCTGTTCCTGCAAGGTGTGAGCGAACTCATCAAGCGCATTGCATTCCTCACCGGCAACGGCCCCGATGTGCTGGCCCTGAGCGGACCCAGCGACGAAGAGCTGCTGGCCCAGCAACTGCTCGACGAAGCCGACAAGCGCCTCAAGGGAGCCAACTGATCATGACCGCCTTCATTGCCGCCAACTTTGTCCCACTGATGTTCGGGGGCCTGTTGGTCTTCCTGCTCTCCGGCTTTCCCGTGGCCTTTGCGCTTGCGGCCACCGGCCTGTTCTTCGGCTTCGTCGGCATGGAAGCCGGGCTGTTTCCTTCCAACCTCTTCCAGGCCTTGCCGCTGCGGGTGTTCGGCATCATGCAGAACGACACGCTGCTGGCCATTCCCTTTTTCACGCTCATGGGCATCATCCTGGAGCGAAGCCGCATGGCCGAGGACCTGCTCTCCACCGTGGCGCAGGTGTTTGGTCCGGTGCGTGGTGGCCTGGCGGTGGCGGTGATCCTGGTGGGGGCCCTGCTGGCGGCCACCACCGGCGTGGTCGCTGCGGCCGTGATTTCCATGGGCCTGATCTCGCTGCCCATCATGCTGCGCTACGGCTACAACCGCACCATTGCCACCGGCACCATCACCGCGTCGGGCACGCTGGCCCAGGCCATCCCGCCCTCGCTGGTGCTGATCGTGCTGGCCGACCAGCTGGGTCGATCGGTGGGCGACATGTACGCCGGTGCCCTGATCCCCGGCCTGCTGCTGGTGGGCCTGTACCTGCTGTTCATTGCGGGTGTGGCCATCGTCAAACCGGGCTGGGTGCCGGCGCTGCCGGCCGAGGCGCGCATCTACAACGAGCCCGACGGCTCCAGCGGTCACCGCTCGCTGCTGGTGTTGCTGGTGCTGTGCGCCGCGGTCAGCGTGGCGTGGTCGCAGGTGCACGAGTCCATCATCAACCCGTTGATCGGCCGCGAAATGAGTCCGGCTGGCGACGAGGTGGTCATCATGTCGATCACGGTCGGCTCGCTCCTGGCCTTGACCTTGGCCTTGCTCAACCGCCTGTTCCGCTTGGGGCTGCTGTCCCGTCTGGCCGAGCAGGTCACCTTTGTGCTGATCCCTCCGCTGGTGCTGATCTTCCTCGTGCTGGGCACGATTTTCCTGGGCATCGCCACGCCCACCGAAGGTGGCGCCATGGGTGCGCTGGGCGCCATGATCATGGCCGGCGCACGCCGCAGCCTCACCTTTGATCTGCTCAAGCAGGCGCTGGAGAGCACCACCAAGCTGGCCATCTTCGTGATGTTCATCCTGATCGGCTCCACCGTCTTCAGCTTCACCTTCAACGCGGCCGATGGCCACATCTGGGTCGAGCACCTGTTCGACAAGATGCCGGGCGGGCAGATGGGCTTTTTGCTGGTGGTGAACCTGCTCGTGTTCGTGCTGGGCATGTTCATCGACTTCTTCGAGATCGCCTTCATCGTGATTCCGTTGCTCGCGCCGGTGGCCGACAAGCTGGGCATCGACCTGATCTGGTTCGGTGTGATCCTGGCCATGAACCTGCAGACCTCGTTCCTCACGCCGCCGTTTGGTTTTGCGCTGTTTTACCTGCGCAGCGTGGCCGCGCGCAGCGACTACACCGACCACGTGACCCAGCAGCGCATTCCGGCCGTGACCACTGCACAGATCTACAAAGGCTCCATCGCCTTCATCGTCCTGCAGCTGATCATGGTGGTGGTGGTGATCGCGTACCCCACGCTCGTCACGGGCAGCCTGGGCGCCAAGGTGGTGGTGGACGACGCCGCCGTGACCGACATGCTGCGCAACATGCCCGACATGGAAGAAGAGCCCGAGGTGCCCGAACCCGAGAGCACCGAGCCTGCGGCTGAAGAAGGTGCGCCTGCCTCGCCACCCGGTCTGGAGCCGCCTCCACCGGAACCCGAGGTCGATCCCGGCAAAGCGCTCGAAGAGTCGATGAAGAAAAAACCATGAGCCGCCAGACAGGAGTTTGCTGAATGCGCATCGATGTGAAAGTGCTGGACCCGCGCATGGCGGATCAGCTGCCCGCCTACGCCACCGGTGGCAGTGCGGGTCTTGATTTGCGGGCCTGCCTGGACGCGCCGCTGACGCTCGCGCCCAACGCCTGGCAACTGGTGCCCACCGGCCTGGCCATCCACCTGGCCGACCCCGGCTTTGCCGCCATGATCCTGCCGCGCTCGGGGTTGGGTCACAAACACGGCATCGTGCTGGGCAACCTGGTGGGGCTGATCGACAGCGACTACCAAGGCCAGCTCATGGTGAGCGCCTGGAACCGCAGCGGCGTGCCCTTCACCATCGAGCCCATGGAGCGCATCGCGCAAATGGTGATCGTGCCCGTGGTGCAGGCGCAGTTCAACGTGGTGGACGACTTCGAAGCCGCGAGCGAACGCGGTGCGGGGGGCTACGGCTCAACGGGCCGCAGCTGATTCAGTGCAATGTCCGGGGGCCGGGTGGCGTGATGCCCGGGCCTTGCAACTCATCAGGCTCGTCCACCTGCATGCGGAAGAAGCCGGTGCCCATCGAGCCCTTGCCCACCTCGGCTTCGGTCGCTTCGCGCACCGCGTGCACTTTCATCGAAATGCGCAGCGCAATGCCAGCCAACGGGTGGTTGCCGTCGAGCACCACGTGCTCGGGGTAGATGTCGCTCACGAAGTACAGGCGGTCGCGGGGCGCAGCGGGATTGCAGCCCGGGGGCAGGCCTTCAAAGCCCATGCCTTCTTCGAGTTCGTCGGGGAACAGGTGGCGCGGCTCCAGGAACAGCAGCGTGTCGTCGTAGTCGCCGAAGCCGTCCACCGGCTCCAGATGCAGATCGATCGTGTCACCCGCCGAGTGGTTGAGCAGACCTTCTTCGATCTTGGCCAGCAGGTCGCTGCCACCCACCAGAAACTCCACCGGCTCTTCGAGCACATCGAGTGATTCGCCCAGCGTGTCCTTCAGGCTCCAGGTCAGCGCAACGACGCATTGTTGTGTGATTTTCATCCGACAATTGTCCCATGTTCAAACCCGAAACCCATGGGCCGCAGGCCACGGCCGCCGCCACGCAAGTCCCTCTGAGTCTGCTGGGCGGTTTGTCGCCAGCGCAGTTCATGCGCCGCCACTGGCAGAAAAAGCCCTTGCTCATCCGCCAGGCCATTCCCGGCTTCGGGCCGCTGCTGAGCCGCTCGGAGCTGTTCGATCTGGCCAGTCAGGAAGCCGTCGAGTCGCGCCTGATCGTGCGCAAGCCCCAGGGCTGGGCGCTTAAACAGGGGCCGTTCAAACGCAGCGGCCTGCCGCCGCTCAAACAACCCGGCTGGACCTTGCTGGTGCAAGGCGTTGACCAACACGTGGACGCTGTGCACGACCTGTTGAAACGCTTCCGTTTTGTGCCCGATGCACGGCTGGACGACCTGATGATCTCGTGGGCCAGCGAAGGCGGCGGCGTCGGGCCGCACTTCGACAGCTACGACGTGTTCCTGCTGCAGGCCAGTGGCCAGCGCCGCTGGCGCATCGGCCGCCAGAAAGACCTGACGCTGCAGCCCGATGTGCCGCTGAAGATCCTGCAGAACTTCGAACCCGAGGAAGAACACGTGCTGCAAGCCGGCGACATGCTCTACCTGCCGCCGCGCTGGGCGCACGATGGTGATGCGGTGGGCGAAGACTGCATGACGTATTCGATCGGTTTTCGCGCACCCCAGCGCGGCGGGCTCGCGGGTGAACTGTTGCAGCGCATGGCCGACGAGCTTGAAGACGAGACGCTGTACCGCGACCCGGGTCAGCCAGCCACGGCCCACCCGGGTGCCATGCCCGAAGGACTGGAAGCGTTCGCGGTGGATGCCCTGCAGCGCCTGCTGGCCGAGCGCCAATCGCTGGCCTGCGCGTTGGGTGAGGTCATGACCGAACCCAAGCCGCGGATCTTTTTTGACGAAGCACAAACCGACTGGGTGGCGGGCGCCGTGCGCCTGGATCGACGCACCCGCATGATGTACGACCCGCGCCATGTGTTCATCAATGGCGAGAGCTTTCGCGCTGGCGGCGCCGATGCGCGCCTGATGCAGCGCCTGGCCGATGAACGCAGCCTGGATGCGCGCCAGGTGCAGCGTGCCAGCGAAGGCGCGCGGGCCTTGCTGCAAGACTGGTTCGAGGCTGGATGGCTGCACCGCGTGTGAAGCCGTCGAGGTCTTGCTGACCACCCACCGAGGAGCTCGCCATGACCGAACCCCAAATCAGCGAGACCACACCGCTGCCCCCGTTGCCCACCGGCCGCATGCAGGGCCGCCAGGTCTTTCTCGACACCGTGCGCCAGGCGTTCGATGCGGCCGCAGCAGAAGGTTGGAGCCACATCACCCTGAGCGATCCCGACTTCGCCGACTGGCCGCTGGGCGAGCGCGTGGTGGTCGATGCGCTGAACCGCTGGGCGCGCCGGGGCCGCACGCTGAAGATGCTCGCGCGCAGTTACGACCAGCTGCGTCTGCAGCACCCACGGTTTGTGCAATGGCGCGTGACCTGGTCCCACTTGGTGGAGGCACACGCCTGCGCGGGTGCTGCGGGGGCCGAACTGCCCAGTGCCATCGGCTCGCCGGTGTGGACGCTGGAGCGGCTGGACCCGCTGCGCAACACGCTGGTGGCCAGCACGGATGCCGAGCGCCGTGTGGCGCTGCAGGAGCGCGTGAACGAGTGCTGGCTCCGAAGCACGCCTTCGTTTCCCGCGAGCCAGTTGGGGTTGTAGCCCCATGAAAAAGGCCGCCCGAAGGCGGCCAGTGTTGTCTGTGCAGCGCGTGCTTATTTCAGGTCGTCGGCCAGCAGCTGCGTGATGCGGCGTGCGTTGGCCGAAGCGTCTGCCTGGCCCTGTGCACCCAGCACCGAGACGGTGGTGGCGGTGCCGGCGCTGCGCACCACCACCTGGTAGCGCTCGGTGGCCGCTTCTTTCTTGGAGCCGCCAAACAGCTTGCTGAAGAAGCCGGGCTCGGTGGCGTTGGTCACGGGTTCGACGTAGCGGACGAAGTAGATGCCTTTGCTGCGGTCGCGGTCTTCCACGGTGAAGCCGGTGCGGTCCAGCGAGAGGCCCACACGGCGCCATGCGCGGTCAAAGTTGTCTTCAAACTGCACCACCGGCGCGTTGTTCACCGAGACCACCTTGGCCGCCGCCTGCACCGGCGCGGTGGCGGTCACGGCCTGGGCTTGTGCTTCGGTCACGCCGAGCTTGACCATCAGGCGGCGCAGAAACTCGGTTTCGAGTTCGACGTCAGCAGGCCGGGGTTGCCATACCGTCTGGTCCTTGTCGGTGGAGGAGTACACCTCGACCATGCCGCGGTGGCTGATGTAGACCTCGGTGCTGCCGTTGGCGGTGCGCTCCAGGCGGGTGCGGAAGCGGTCGCGTTCGCCGGTGGAATACAGGTTTTCGAACACCTTGCCAATGGTGGAGCGGATGAAGTCCTGCGGCAGTTTGGCGCGGTTCTCGGCCCAGTCGGTTTCCATGATGCCCAGGGTTTCCTGGTCGATGTCGAGCAGGAAACCATTTTCTTGCCAGAAGTCGCGCACGGGGCTCCAGAGCTTGTCGGCCGGGCGGTTCACCACCAGCCAGCGCTGGTTGCCTGCGCGCTCGATGCGCACATCGCCCACAGTGGCTGTTGCGGTGGTGGCTGCCGTGGCTTGCGCTGGCTGGGCTGCCTGGTAGCCGCTGGCGGTCACCGTGGTGCCGGGCACGTTGTAGCGCGAGTCGCGGCTGAGCTGGGTGAGGTCGGGTGGCACGTCCAGCGTGCTGCCGCGCTGCGCGCTCTTGTAGTCGATCTTGTCTTCCTGGAGCATGGAGCAGCCCGAGGCGATGAGGGCGGCAACGGCGACCAGGCCCAGGCGGGACCACGCGGCAGCGCCGGCCCAGGTCTGGAGGCGGGAGGTCTGGTTCAGAGTGGGAGTGGGCATGGATGGGCTCGGTGGCGACCGAAAGTGTGTGGGGTGGACAGAAGAGGGGTCAGAGTCAGATCAGGCCGCTTTGTTGCAGCGCGCCTTCGACCTGCGGCACCAGATGGCGGGACATGGGCGTGAGCGGAAGACGCATGGTCTCACGGCACAGCCCCATGCGGGCCATGGCCCATTTCAGGGGGATCGGGTTGGCCTCGCAGAACAGCTGCTTGTGCACTGGCATCAGGCGGAACTGGATGTCCATGGCGCGTTGCACGTCGCCGGCGATGGCGGCCACGCAGAGTACGTGCATGAGGCGCGGCGCGATGTTGGCGGTGACGCTCACATTGCCCTGGCCGCCGCACAGCATCAGCGCCACGGCCGTCGGGTCGTCGCCCGAGTAGATGGCGAAGCCCTTGGGCGCTTCGCGGATCAGCCACTGCGCGCGCTCGATGTTGCCGGTGGCTTCCTTGATGCCGACGATGCCGGGCACCTGGGCCAGGCGGATCACCGTTTCGTGGTGCATGTCGGCCACGGTGCGGCCGGGCACGTTGTAGAGCACGGTGGGCAGGTCGCCCACGGCTTCAGCAATCGCCTTGAAATGCTGGTACTGACCTTCTTGCGTGGGCTTGTTGTAGTAGGGCACGACCTGCAGCTGGCAGTCGGCGCCCACGCTTTGTGCGAAGCGCGCGAGCTCGATGGCTTCACGGGTGGAGTTGGCGCCGCAGCCGGCCATGATGGGCACGCGTTTGGCGCCGTGCGTCTTGGCCTGTTCGACCGAGACACGGATGATTTCGCAGTGCTCTTCGACCGTGACGGTGGGCGACTCGCCGGTGGTGCCGACCACGCCGATGCAGTCCGTGCCTTCGGTGATGTGCCAGTCGATGAGTTTGCGCAGGGTGGGGTAGTCCACGCTGCCGTCTTCATGCAGGGGGGTGGCCAGGGCCACGATGCTGCCGGTGATGGTGTTCATTGCTGCAGGCTCAATTGGGGGCGCTTGTCTGGGCCGCCCCTGAGGGCGCGGCATCTGCGCGGATCGTGCATTCTACCCAGTGGCATCCAGCGGATACCGGGGCGGCGAGTCGGGTGTTACCGGGTGTTTTCGCACCGCCGCGATGCGCTGCACGAAGCGCTCCGGGCGGTCGCAGAAACCGTCTTCATACGCCACCACCCGCAGGCCCTCGCAGGCGCGCAGAAGTTCACCGGGCTGCAGCAGAAAGTCGGGCCGCGAGGGCTTGCCCACGCTTTCGTTGCCGATGGCAAAGGTTTCGTAAATCAACATGCCGCCCGGCGCCACGCTGCGCGTGATCACGGGCAACAACGCGCGCCAGAGGTAGTTGGTCACCACCACCGCGTCAAAGGTTTCGCCATCCAGGGGCCAGGGGCTGTTCTCGATGTCGGCGAGCACGGCGCGGCCGAAGGGCTTCACCGATTCGATGGCCTCGGGGGAACGGTCAACACCGGTGACCTGGTGACCGCGTTGCGCGAACCACTTCAGGTGCCGGCCATGGCCGCAGGCCACGTCCAGCACCGAGCCGCCTGCGGGCGCCAGGTGCGACCAGCGCTGCACCCACGCCGATGGCGCTTCCGTGCCGTGCATCAGAAACAGCTCCAGAGCTGATCGGCGAGGCTCACGAGAAAACCCGGCTGGTTGTAGAGCGTGAGCGTGCCCAGCAGGGCGGCGATCACGCCGGTCCACACCAGGGCGCGCTGCCAGAGGTGAGCCGCCGCACGGCCGCCCGAAGGCGGCTCAGCCCCCTTGGGGGGCAGCGACCCGCGCATCGGCGGAGCGTGGGGGTCCAGATTCACGCGGCGGCTCCCAGGCGCTGCGGCGCGCGCACGATGGGCGTCTCGCGCACCGGCAGGTTGATGAGACCGGCGAACACGCCGAGTGCGATGGAGATGTACCAGACGATGTCGTAGCTCCCGGTGCGGTCGTACAGCACGCCGCCCAGCCACACGCCCATGAAGCTGCCGATCTGGTGGCTGAAGAACACGAAGCCGCCCAGCATGGACATGTGGGCCACGCCGAAGATCTGCGCCACCACGGCGTTGGTGGGTGGAATCGTGGAGAGCCACAACAGGCCCATGACGCTGGCAAACACGTACACGCTCATGGGCGACAGCGGCACGATCAGGAAGATGGCAATGACCACGGCACGCGCGAAGTAGATGAACGACAGGATGTGGCGCTTGGCCAGACGCTGGCCGAGCACGCCGGCCGCATACGTGCCGAACACGTTGAAGAGCCCGATCAGCGCCAGCGCGTAGCTGGCCACCTGGGGCGAGAGGCCGTTGTCCTTCAAATAACTCGGCATGTGCACGCCGATGAAGACCACCTGGAAGCCGCACACGAAGTAACCCGCCATGAGCAACTGGAAGCTGCGGTAGCGAAACGCCTCGCGCAGCGCTTGCAGAATGGTCTGTTCGCGCGCCGGTGCGGCACCGCCGGCAAAGCCCGGTTCACGCAGGCCCCAGGCCAGCGGCACGATCAGCAGCACGGCGGCGCTCAAGAACAGCAGCGCCTCTTGCCAGCCGAAGCTGCTGATGAGCCAGCCCTCCACCGGCACCATGAGGAACTGGCCAAACGAGCCGGCTGCCGCCGCCACGCCCATGGCCCACGAGCGCCGTTCCGCCGAGATCTGCCGCCCGATCACGCCGTAGATTACCGCGTAGGTGGTACCGGCCTGCGCCGCGCCGATCAACACGCCGGCGGTGAGCGCGAACGTCATGGGCGTGGTGGTCAGCGCCATGCCGGTGAGGCCCAGGCCGTAGAGCACCGCGCCGCCGATCAGCACCCGAAACGCACCAAAGCGGTCGGCCGCCATGCCCGCGAAGATGCCGAACAGGCCCCAGGAGAGGTTTTGAATGGCCAGCGCGAAGGCGAAGTTCTCGCGTGTCCAGTCTTGCGCCTGGGTGATGGGCTGCAGCCACAGGCCAAAGCCATGTCGGATGCCCATGGAGAGCGTGACGATGAGAGCGCCGCAGGCGAGGACCTGAACGGTGGACAGCGGGGTGCGGGTATGGGCAGCGGACGACATCCGGCGACTGTAGCGAAGAAGCCCTCGCTTCACCTGTCACCGCCGGGCTCCGGCCTTGATATCGCACGGGTGGATTGATGCCGTGCGGGCATCACAGCGGCTGCCAGAGCGGATATCTGTATCTCCATACAGTCTTTCGGGGCTCCGGTGCTTACAATCCGCCCCCATGGCAACCCAAACTCCCCCCGTGTATTCCGAAGGCTCGATCCGCGTCCTCAAGGGCCTGGAGCCGGTCAAGCAGCGCCCGGGCATGTACACCCGCACCGACAACCCGCTGCACATCATCCAGGAAGTGCTCGACAACGCGGCCGACGAGGCCCTGGCCGGGCACGGCAAAAAAATCAAGGTCACGCTGCACGCCGACAGCTCGGTGAGCGTGGAAGACGACGGCCGCGGCATCCCGTTCGGCCTGCACCCCGAAGAAAAAGCCCCCGTGGTCGAGCTCGTGTTCACCCGCCTGCACGCCGGCGGCAAGTTCGACAAGGGCAAGGGCGGCGCCTACAGCTTCTCGGGCGGCCTGCACGGCGTGGGCGTGAGCGTGACCAACGCACTCTCCACCCGGCTGGAAGTGGTCAGCTACCGCGAAGGCCAGGTGGCGAAGCTCGCGTTTTCCGCCGGTGACGTGATCAAGGCCCTGGTCATTGCGCCCAAAGGCGAGGGCGACCGCAAGCAGGGCACCACGGTGCGCGCCTGGCCCGACCCCAAGTACTTCGAGTCCGCCGTGTTGCCCATGGCCGAGCTCACCCACCTGCTGCGCAGCAAGGCGGTGCTGATGCCGGGCGTGACGGTGACCCTGGTCAACGAAAAGACCAAGGACGTGCAGACCTGGCTCTACAAAGGCGGCCTGCGCGACTATTTGCAGCAGACGCTCAATGGCGACCCGGTGATCCCGCTGTTCGAGGGCGAAGGTTTCGCCGACAGTGGGCACGACAGCTTTGCCGAAGGTGAGGGCGCGGCCTGGTGCGTGGCCTTCACCGAAGACGGCCAGCCGGTGCGCGAGAGTTATGTGAACCTGATCCCCACCAGCGCGGGCGGCACACACGAGAGCGGTTTGCGCGACGGCTTGTTCCAGGCGGTCAAGGGCTTCATCGAGTTGCATGCGCTCTTGCCCAAGGGCGTGAAGCTGCTGCCCGAAGACGTGTTTGCACGCGCTTCTTACGTGCTGAGCGCCAAGGTGCTCGATCCACAGTTCCAGGGCCAGATCAAGGAGCGCCTGAACTCGCGCGACGCGGTGCGCCTGGTGGGCAGCTTTGTGCGGCCCGCGCTGGAGCTCTGGCTCAACCAGCACGTGGACTACGGCAAGAAGCTCGCCGAACTCGCCATCAAGGCCGCACAAACGCGCCAGAAGGCGGGGCAGAAGGTCGAGAAGCGCAAGGGTTCGGGCGTGGCCGTGTTGCCCGGCAAGCTCACCGACTGCGAGAGCAAGGACCTGGCGCACAACGAGGTGTTTCTGGTCGAGGGCGATTCGGCTGGTGGCAGCGCCAAGATGGGCCGCGACAAGGAATGCCAGGCCGTGCTGCCGCTGCGCGGCAAGGTGCTCAACACCTGGGAGGTGGAGCGCGACCGACTGTTTGCCAACAACGAGATCCACGACATTTCGGTGGCCATCGGTGTGGACCCGCACGGCCCGAACGACACGCCCGACCTGAGCGGCCTGCGCTACGGCAAGGTCTGCATCCTGAGCGACGCCGATGTGGACGGCTCGCACATTCAGGTGTTGCTGCTCACGCTGTTCTTTCGCCATTTCCCCAAGCTCATCGAAGCCGGCCACGTGTTCGTGGCGCGCCCGCCGCTGTTCCGTGTGGACGTGCCCGCGCGTGGCAAGAAGCCTGCGCTCAAGCAATACGCGCTGGACGACGGCGAGCTGCACGCCATCCTCGACAAGGCCGAGAAAGACGGCGTGGCGCGCGACAAATGCCAGATCAGCCGCTTCAAGGGTCTGGGCGAGATGAACGCCGAACAACTGTGGGACACCACGCTCAACCCCGACACGCGCCGCCTCATGCCGGTGGTGCTCGGCGCCATCAACTTCGCGGACACCGAAGCCCTCATCACCAAGCTCATGGGCAAGGGCGAAGCCGCTTCGCGCCGCGAGCTCATGGAACTGCACGGCGACTCGGTCGACGTGGACATCTGACCCTTTTAGAACCGACGCATGTCCGACATCCTGAATCCCGAACTGCCCTTGTCCGAACCGGACGATGGCTTGAACCTCGCCAACTACGCGCAGCGCGCCTACCTCGAATACGCGCTCTCCGTCGTCAAGGGCCGCGCATTGCCCGACGTGTGCGACGGCCAGAAGCCAGTGCAGCGGCGCATCCTCTACAGCATGGACCGCATGGGCCTGGGCTTCAGCGGTCCCAACAACAACACGGCGGCGCGCCCGGTGAAAAGTGCGCGTGTGGTGGGTGATGTGCTCGGCCGCTTTCACCCGCACGGCGACCAGGCCGCCTACGACGCGCTGGTGCGCATGGCGCAAGACTTCGCGCAGCGTTACCCGCTGATCGACGGTCAGGGCAACTTCGGTTCGCGCGACGGCGATGGCGCGGCGGCCATGCGCTACACCGAAGCGCGGCTGGCCAAGATCACCACGCTGCTGCTCGACGAGATCGACGAAGGCACGGTGGATTTCGTGCCCAACTACGACGGCTCCACGGTGGAGCCCAAACAGTTGCCCGCGCGCCTGCCGTTCAACCTGCTCAATGGCGCATCCGGCATTGCCGTGGGCCTGGCCACCGAGATCCCCAGCCACAACCTGCGCGAGGTGGCCGACGCCTGCGTGGCGCTCATCAAAAGCCCGAAGCTCACCGACGACGAGCTCTTCGCCATCCTGCCCGGCCCCGACTACCCCGGCGGCGGCCAGATCATCAGCCCGGCGAGCGACATCGTCGACGCCTACCGCACCGGGCGCGGCAGTCTCAAGGTGCGCGCGCGCTGGAAGATTGAAGACCTGGCGCGAGGCCAGTGGCAGCTGGTGGTGACCGAGCTGCCACCCGGCGTGAGCACACAGCGCGTGCTCGAAGAGATCGAGGAACTCACCAACCCCAAGGTGAAGGCCGGCAAGAAGGCGCTCACGCAGGAACAGACGCAGCTCAAGGCGAGCATCCTGATGGTGCTGGACGGCGTGCGCGACGAATCGAGCAAGGACGCGCCGGTGCGCCTTCTGTTCGAGCCCAAGAGCAGCCGCATCGAGCAGCAGGAACTCATCACCGCGCTGCTGGCGCACACCAGCCTGGAAAGTTCGACGCCGATCAACCTCACCATGATCGGCATCGATGGCCGGCCGACGCAGAAGTCGCTGCGGCAGATGCTCAATGAGTGGATCGAGTTCCGCCAGGGCACCATCACACGCCGCTCGCAACACCGCCTCACCAAGGTGCTGGACCGCATCCACATCCTCGAAGGCCGGCAACTGGTGCTGCTCAACATCGACGAGGTGATCGCGATCATCCGCCAGGCCGACGATCCCAAGGCCGCGCTGATCGAGCGCTTCAAGCTGAGCGACCGGCAGGCCGAGGACATTCTTGAAATCCGCTTGCGCCAGCTCGCACGGCTGGAAGCCATCAAGATCGAGCAGGAGCTCAAGTCGTTGAAAGAAGAGCAGGGCAAGCTCGAAGACATCCTGGGCAATCCGGGCAGCCTCAAGCGCTTGATGGTGAAAGAGATCGAAGCCGATGCGAAGACCTTCGCCGACGCGCGCCGCACGCTGATCCAGACCGAGAAGAAGGCCGTGGCCGAGATCAAGGTGGTGGACGAGCCGGTGACGGTGGTGGTGTCGAGCAAGGGCTGGGTGCGCGCGCGCACCGGACACGGCCACGAGGCCGGCAGCTTCGCGTTCAAGGCCGGTGACGGCCTGTACCGCACGTTTGAATGCCGCACGGTGGACACGATGATCGTCTTCGGCAGCAACGGTCGCGTCTACTCGGTGCCGGTGGCCAGCCTGCCCGGCGCACGCGGCGACGGCCAGCCCATCACCACGCTGATCGAACTGGAGAGTGGCACGCAGCCGCTGCATTACTTTGCCGGCCCGGCCAACGCCGCGCTGCTGCTCAGCAGCAGCGGCGGCTACGGCTTCCTGGCCACAGTGGAGAACATGGTGTCGCGTCAGCGTGGCGGCAAGACCTTCCTGAACCTGGGTGAGGGCGAAACGCCTTGCGCGCCGTCGCACGCGGCGTTCACATCGGGCGGCCAGCCGCTGAACGCCGCCACCCACGTGTGCTGCGCCTCCACGGGTGGGCGCATCCTCACTTTCGAGATCAGCGAACTCAAGCTGATGGAGAAGGGCGGCCGTGGCCTGATGCTGATCGACCTCGAACCCAAGGACACCTTGGCCGGTGCCGCGGCCTACACCCGCAGCGTGAAGATCGAAGGCATCGGACGCGGCGGCAAGGAACGCGACGAAACGCTGGAAATCCGCAGTCTGAACAACGCACGTGCGGCGCGCGGCCGCAAAGGCAAGGCTGCCGACCTGGGTTTCAAACCCAACTGCGTCACGCGGGTGGAGTGACCATGAACAGCGGAGAACTGACCGGGATCGTGATCGCTGCCGCCGTGGCGGTGCTCGCGTTCGGTGTCACCCGAATGGCGGTGCGCCACTTTGCGCGAAAACGTGCAACCCAGGATGAGGTCGCTGCACGAGCCACCCAGAGCCGTCAGGTGCGGCGAGCCAGCGAACGCAGGAAGCAACAAGAAGCGACACAACCGAAGTGACCCCCACCAGAGGCATCGAGGGTCCGGCTCCGCCGGCCCCAGATGCCGCCCCCCTTCAGGGGGGAGCGCCGTGAGGCGCGCGGGGGGTCAACAAGTTCTGGGGGTCATCCCAGTTCCGCGATCAGCTCGATCTCCACACAAGCACCCATGGGCAGTTGCGCCACGCCGAACGCGCTGCGTGCGTGTGCGCCGACCGGGCCGAAGACCTGGCCGAGCAGTTCGCTGCAGCCGTTGGTCACCAGGTGCTGTTCGGTGTAGGTGGCGGTGGAGTTGACCAGGCTCATCACCTTGACGATGCGCTTGACGTCGTCGAGCGTTTTGCCAGCGGCCAGGCAGGCGGCGGCCAGGGTGCCGAGCAGGTCGATGGCGACGGCGCGCGCGGCGGGCTTGGCTTCGTCGGTGGTCATGGTCAGGCCGAGCTGGCCGACCCAGGGCTTGCCGTCTTGTTTGGCGATGTGGCCGCTCAGAAAAATGAAGTTGCCGGTCTGCACGAAGGGCACGTAGGCCGCGGCGGGCACCGAGACGGGTGGCAGCACGATGCCGAGTTGTGACAGCTTGTCGTAAATGCTCATGGGAAGGCTCCAGAAGAATGAGCGACCCATTCTAATGACGGCCCCACAGCAGGGCGGTCTGCAAGCGCGTCAGACCTTGGGGGCCGACGCCTGCGCTTCGAGCGCCTTCAGTTCGTCGGGTGGTGCCACCGTCACCGCCACCTGCAGCGTGTGGTCGGCACCGCTTTGAATGACGCCGCGCATGGGCGAGACGTCGCCAAAATCGCGGCCGGTGGCCAGCGTCACGTAGTCTTCGCCCGGGCTGCCCCAGCCGCAGCGGTTGTTGGTGGGGTCGAAGTCGAACCAGGCGCCGGTGGTCTCGGTCGCGTCATCCGCTTCGCTCACGATCGGCACGTACACCGACACCCAGGCGTGTGATGCATCGGCGCCGATCAGGCGCACCTTGCCGGGTGCCGGGCGCGTGAGCAGGTACCCGCTCACGTAGCGCGCCGGCAAACCCAGCGTGCGCAGGCAGCCCAGCATGATGTGCGCGAAGTCTTGGCACACACCTTTGCCTTGCGCCAAGGCAACGAGTGTGGGGGTGTTCACCTCGGTGCTGGCGGTCTCGTAGGTCAGCTCGGTGTGGATGAGTTCCATCAGCGCCTGGGCCGCTGCGAGCGCGGGTAGGCCGGGCTTGAACGCGGGGCGGGCAAAGGCTGCAAAGGCGTCGTCGCGCGGCACGTAGGGCGACGCGAAGAGGAATTCGGCGGCCGGGTCGAAGGGGGCGTTGGCCCGGTAGCGGAAGTGCTCGCGCACACGCTCCCATGTCATGCCGCGCCAGGGCGGGGCCTGGGGCAGCGGCTGGTGCGCGCTGGTCTCCACCAGGCTGTCGGCCTCCACCGTGAGCACGCTGTGCGTGGCCTGCAGCGAAAAGAAGGTGCGCTGGTTGCCGAACACGTCGGTGGTCTGGCTGCGCGCGGCCGGCAGTGGGTCGATGCGAAGCTCGTTGTTGATCAGGCGCTGGTGCGGCGTGTCCAGCGGGCACAGGTGCACCATGTGCTGCGCCAGGTCGATCGAGCCGTGGTAGCGGTAGCGGGTGCGGTGGAGGATGCGCAGGAGCATGTCAGGACCTCCGCCGGGCCGCCCCAAGGAGGGCCAGCGCCCCCTCGGGGGGCAGCGACGACACGAAGTGCGGAGCGTGGGGGCTCATGTTGCTAGACACCCAGGCTTTGATTGCGCAGATCGGCGTGACTGAAGTGCAGGCGGCTGAGTTCGTTGGAGAGTTCCACCGCCGCGATCTCGCAGCCGTCCAGCAGTTCGGCGAGGTCGCTCCAGGTGCGCAGGCCTTCGGGGCTGCGTTGCCAGTTGCTCAGGTCTTGCAGCACCCAGGTGTCGGGGTTGGGCAGGCCTTGAGCCAGCACGGCGTCTTGTGGCGTGGCGCTGCGGGCCAGCTTGTCCAGGCGCGAGCGCAGCGTCTGCACCACCCAGGCGAGTGAGCGCGGGTTGTCTCGGTCCATCACCAACAGGTCGATGAGCGCGACCATGTCGCGGCGCTGTTGGTACTGGGCATGGAAGGTGATGGTGCTGTCGAACAGCGCAATCACGGCCTCAAACCCGGCCTGGTCGTGCACACAACCGTGTTCAAGCGCGAGCGAGAGGGCGCGTGAGAGCGTGATGAGGCGCTCGATGTGGCGGCCCATGGAGAGCAGGCGCCAGCCGTCGTCGTGCACCATGCGGTCGGTTTGTGAGCCGGTGATGGCGGCCAGCAGTTCGCTGGCGTTCTGCAGCGCCGTGAGCGCTTCGGCGGTGGCGTATTCGGCGTCGGTGGACAGGGCGGCGCAGTCGCGTGCAAAGCTGGTTTCGGTGCGCTCGATCAGGTGCCAGTGCTCTTGCGACAGGCGCTCGCGCACCTGCGAGGCGGCGGATTTGAGCGCGCGCAGGTTGAAACCCACGCTGTGCGACTTGCCGAACAGCGGGTCGGTGGTTTTGGGCGAGAGCGCGGCCATGAGGCTGCGCGCGAACACACGCGGCGATGCGGTGGCGGTCGGTGCTTCGGAGATCACCAGCGAGTTCTCGGTGGCGGTGGCGGTGAGCCAGGCCATGAGTGGGCGCGAGTTGGGCTCTTCGCCACCCAGGTGGTTGAGCACGATCTGCGCGAGGCGCAGGCTGTTTTCTGCGCGCTCGGTGTAGCGGCCCAGCCAGAACAGGTTTTCGGCTGCGCGGCTGGTCACCGGGCGTTTTTGTTGTGCCAGCGCGAGTGTGGTGGGCGCTGACTGCAACAGGCTGGTGTGGTCCACCGGGCCGTCGGTGAGCACCCAGCAGTCGGCGCTGCTGCCGCCGCGCTGCATGGCGGCGATGAGTTCACCGCGCTGAGCCAGACGCACCAAACCACCGGGCAGCACGCGCCAGGAACCTGTGCCGTCGGCCAGCGCAAACACGCGCAGCATGGCCGAGCGCGGCATCAGCCGTTCGCCCGACCAGGTGGGGGTTTGAGAAAGCGGTAGCCACGACTGCACGGTGTAGTGGTCGGGGTGGCGCGCCATGCGCCCGGACCATTCGTCCAGTTCCCGCTCGCTCAGGCTCTGGCCCATGGCGGTGTCCAGTTTCGAGCGCGGGTAGGTCGGTTTGATCACGCTGCTCTTGATGAGGGGCAATGCCTCGCGCAAGGCAGCGTCTTCGCCGCACCACCAAGTGGCCAGCGACGGCATGGCGAGTTCTTCGCCCAGCAGGTGGCGGCTGATGGCGGGCAGAAAACCGAGCATGGCGCTCGATTCAAGTGGTGCCGAGCCCGGCGCGTTGGCCAGCAGCACATTGCCCGCGCGCAGCACCTGCAGCAGGCCGGGCACGCCCAGGCGCGAGTCGGAACGCAGCTCCAGCGGGTCCAGCCATTCGTCGTCCAGCCGCTTGATCAGCGCGTGCACCGGCTCCAGGCCGCTGAGGGTCTTGAGGTACAGGCGCTGGTCGCGCACGGTGAGGTCGTTGCCCTCCACCAGCGTGAGGCCGAGGTAGCGCGCGAGGTAGGCGTGTTCGAAATAGGTTTCGTTGTAGGGGCCGGGCGTGAGCAGCGCGATGCGCGCGTTCTCGCCTTCGGGCGCCACGCGCTTGATGCCGTCCATGAGCGCGCGGTAGCTCGCGGCCAGGCGCTGCACCTTCATGCCGGCGAAGGCCTTGGGGAACTGGCGCGCAATCGCGATGCGGTTTTCCAGCAGGTAGCCCAGGCCCGACGGTGCCTGCGTGCGCTGACCCACCACCCACCAGCGGCCATCAGGCCCGTGGGCCAGATCGAAGCCCACGATGTGCAGCCAGGTGTCGCCCGGAGGCTTCACACCCTGCATGGAACGCAGGTAGCCGGGGTGGCCTTGCACGAGCGCGGCGGGCAGCAGCGCGCGCTTGAGCAGTTCGCGCTCGCCGTAGAGGTCGCCCATGATGGCGTTGAGCAGGCGGGTGCGCTGCAACACGCCGGTCTCGATCTGGGCCCAGTCCTGCGGGCCGACCAGCATGGGGAAGAGGTCGAGCGCCCAGGGCCGCTGCAAACCGGCCGAGGCGTCGGCGTAGACGTTGTAGGTCACGCCGTTGTCGCGGATCTGGCGCTGCAGGTTGTCGCTGCGGCGGTTCAGGTCTTTGAAACCGTCGGTGCCGATGTGCTCGAAAAAGCTGTCCCAGTGGGGTGCCAGCGCATCGCTGGTGGGCTTGCCGCCAGCGCGCAATTCGTCGCGGTGGCCGGCATCGGCGGGGACCGACAAGGACAAAGCCCAGTCGCCAGGATGGTCGGGACTGAGCTCGTCAAACAGGGAGTCGGAGGCGTCGTGGTTCACTGCTCCCGAGTATGCCCGCTGCCCCGCAAGCGGTACCCCGCCGGGGTGCCCGCCTTGTTGCTTCCGTCACACAGGGCTTTTCGCCCGGCGAACGGTCAGTAACGCAGGTCCAGCGTGGCGGGGAACTCGCGGCTGCTGCTGGCCGGCTTCACGTCCATGTGGCCGGGGGTGTGCCCCATCTGGAAGAAGCGCGACATGCGGCGGCTCTCGGCCTCGTAGGCGTTGATCGGGAAGGTGTCGTAGTTGCGCCCACCGGGATGCGCCACGTGGTACTGGCAGCCGCCCATGGAGCGCTTCATCCAGGTGTCGACGATGTCGAAGGTGAGCGGCGCGTGCGACGGGATCGAGGGGTGCAGGGCCGACGGCGGGCTCCAGGCCTTGTAGCGCACACCGGCCACGTACTCGCCGGCGGTACCGGTGGTCTGCAGCGGGATGGCGCGGCCGTTGCAGGTGATCACGTGGCGGCTGTCGTTCCAGCCTTTCACGCGCACCTCGATGCGCTCCAGCGACGAGTCCACATAACGCACGGTGCCGCCGGGTGCGCCTTCTTCGCCCATCACATGCCAGGGCTCCAGCGCGCTGCGCAGCGTGAGCTCGATGCCGCGCGCGGCGACCTGCCCGACCATGGGGAAGCGGAACTCGAAGTGCGGGTCGAACCAGGCCATGTCGAACTGGTAGCCAAAGTCGGCGAGGTCGGTGAGCACGTCTTCGAAGTCCATGCGCACGTAGGTCGGCAGCAGGTAGCGGTCGTGCAGCTCGGTGCCCCAGCGGGTGAGGCGGCCGTGCCAGGGTTGTTGCCAGAAACGCGAGACCAGGGCGCGCAGCAGCAGCTGCTGCGCGATGCTCATGCGCGCGTGCGGCGGCATTTCAAACGCGCGCAGCTCCAGCAGGCCCAGGCGGCCGGTGGGGGAGTCGGGCGAGTAGAGCTTGTCGATGCAGAACTCGCTGCGGTGCGTGTTGCCGGTCACGTCGATCAGGATGTTGCGCAAGGTGCGGTCCACCATCCACGGCGGCATGTAGGCATCGCCCCCACGCTCCCCCGCTTCGCGAGGTCCGCTGCCCCCCGAGGGGGCTGCCCCGCCTTGGGGCGGCCCGGCGGCGTGGCGGCCGCCATGAACCTGATTCGCGATTTCCTTGAGCGCGATCTCCAGCTCGTACAACTGGTCGTTGCGCGCTTCGTCCACGCGCGGCGCCTGGCTGGTCGGGCCGATGAAGAGGCCGCTGAACAAATACGACAGCGAGGGGTGGTTGTGCCAGTAGGCAATGAGGCTGCCGAGCAGTTCGGGCTTGCGCAGGAACGGCGAGTCGGCCGGGGTGGCGCCGCCCATCACGAAGTGGTTGCCGCCACCGGTGCCGGTGTGGCGGCCATCGGTCATGAACTTCTCGGCGCACAGCTTGGTCTGGTGCGCGGCCTCGTACAAAAACTCGGTGTGCTCCACCAGCTCGCCCCAGGTGTGGGCGGGGTGGATGTTGACCTCCACCACGCCCGGGTCGGGCGTGATCTGCAGCATCTTCAGGCGCGGGTCGCGTGGTGGCGGATAGCCCTCCAGCACCACGGTCACGCCCAGGCGTTCGGCCGTGGCTTCCACGGCGGCCAGCAGGTCGAGGTAGTCCTCCAGGTGCGCCATGGGCGGCATGAAGACGTAGAGGTGCTGGATCTTGCCGCCGCCGGCTTTTTCGGCCTTGGGGCCGTTGGCGCGGTGCGGGTCTCGGGCTTCCACGCACAACGCGGTGCGGGTGAGCCAGGCAGCCGACTCGGCGCGCTGCGGAAAGCGTGCCGACAAGGCTTGGGCTGGTGCTGCGCCGGGGCCGGGTTGACCCGGGCGCAGGCCTTCCACGGTTTCGGCGTCGGGGTCGAAGTCCATGCCCTGCATGGAGACCGTGCCGCCCTCGGCAAAGCCACCGCCCACCTGGTGCGGTGACACCTGGTGCTTCACCGCCGCACCGCGCGGCAGTGGGTCGCGCGCGGTGTGCGGGTCTTGTTCGATGTGGTACGGGTAGTCGCCGGCCGAGACCCAGGGGAGTGAGTCGAGTGGCAGGCGGTAGCCCATGGGCGAGTCGCCGGGCACGAGGTACATGCGCTCGTCGCGGAAGAACCAGGGGCCGGTGGACCATACCGTGCCGGAGATGCGCGCGTAGTTGCTCTTGCCGTTGTTGGACAAGGCGCCGTTGGGGCCCGAGGCCTGCAGCGGCAGCACATAGCCCACCGTGGCCTCCAGGCCCTGGGTGAACACGCGGCGCAGGCGCGCGCGCTCCAGTTCGTCGTCGAGCTTGGCGTCGAACGGGTCCACGTTGACCGGCAGGCGGCGTTCGCGCCAGAGGTAGTACCAGGTGTCTTCAAAACCGGGGGTGATGTACTGCGTGGACAGGCCGAGCTTGCGGGCGAGTGCCTGTGTGAAGCGGCGCGCGTCGTCGGCGGTGTAGTGTTTTTCGTCGCGTTCGTCGGCCAGCAGCGCAGGGTTGTTCCAGATGGTTTCGCCGTCGGCGCGCCAGAACATCGAGAGCGCCCAGCGCGGCAGCTGCTCGCCCGGGTACCACTTGCCCTGGCCCATGTGCACGAAACCGCCGGCGCCGTATTCCACCCGCAGGCGGTTCAGCAGCTCGGTGGCGTAGCCGCGTTTGGTCGGGCCGAGCGCGTCGGTGTTCCATTCGCCCGCGTCGCGGTCGCTGGTGGCCACAAACGTGGGCTCACCGCCCATGGTCAGGCGCACGTCGTGTTTTTTCAGATCCACGTCAACCTTCTCGCCCAGCGCCACCACACCGGCCCACTGGTCGTCGGTGTAGGGCAGCGTCACGCGGGGGGATTCGTAAACCCGGGTCACACCCATGTGGTGGCTGAATTCCACCTCGCACTTGTCCATGGCGCCTTCCACCGGCGCGGCACTCGATGGCTGCGGCGTGCACGCCAGCGGGATGTGGCCTTCACCGGCGAGCAGACCCGAGGTCGGGTCCAGGCCGATCCAGCCGGCGCCGGGCAGGAACACCTCGCACCAGGCGTGCAGGTCGGTGAAATCCTGCTCGGGGCCGTTGGGGCCGTCGACCGATTTCACGTCGCTTTTGAGCTGGATCAGGTAGCCCGACACAAAGCGCGCGGCCAGGCCCATGTGGCGCAGGATCTGCACCAGCAGCCAGCCCGTGTCGCGGCAGGAGCCGCTGCCGAGCTTGAGCGTTTCTTCGGGCGCCTGCACACCCGGCTCCATGCGGATGGTGTACGAAATGGCGTTCTGCAATTTCTGGTTCACGTCGACCAGAAAGTCGATCGTGCGGCGCTCCTTGCGGTCCACCGTGGCCAGATACGCCTTGAGCAGCGGGGTCACCGGCGCGGTGACGAGGTAGGGCGCGAGTTCCTTTTTCTGTTCTTCGTCGTAGCTGAACGGGAAGTTTTCGGCGCGCGGCTCCAGGAAAAAGTCGAACGGGTTGTAGACCGCCATTTCCACCACCAGGTCGATCGTGACCTTGAACTCGGTGGTGGGCTCGGGGAAGACCAGGCGGGCCTGGTAGTTGGCGAACGGGTCCTGCTGCCAGTTGATGAAATGACCCTCGGGCTCGATGCGCTGGGAGTACGACAGCACCTTGGTGCGGCTGTGCGGCGCGGGCCGCAGACGGACCACCTGGGGGCCGAGTTTGACGAGCCGGTCGTATCGATAATGCGTGATGTGGCTCAGGGCAACATGAATGGCCATGTGGGGCTTTCAACGGGGAGGAAACAATGGATCGTCGGGCACAGGCGGGGCCGTGGGTGCTGGGAATCATCCTAGCAAGACTTGCGCCAAAGAACGATGACTGCACCGCCAGCATCGCGCTGGCTGTGGTGTTGAAAACGCTGCGCTGACCATGCGCCGGGGCTGGATGGCGGGGTTGCCGGGCTGGGTGCTGGGCGTGGCGCTGCAGTTGCAGCAGCCGGCGTTGTGGCCGTGGTGGGTGTATGCCCTGCTGCTGTGTGCGGGCCTGGCGCTGGTGGTGGTCTTGCGCCTGGCGGGTCGTGGCACGGGTGTGGCCCTTGCCGTGCTCGCCGGCTGCCTGATCGGCGTGGGTCTCACCGGCGCGCGCGCCGCGCACTTTGCCAGCCACGCGCTGGACCCGGCCTTGCAGGGCACCGACATTGAACTGATCGGGCGCGTGGCTTCGTTGCCGCAGCGCACGGCGCAGGGTGAGCGGTTTGACTTCCTGGTGGAGTCGGCCACACGCGCAGGGCGGCCGGTGTCCGTGCCCGGGCGCATCCAGCTGGGCTGGACCAGCGGGTTCTCGCCCGCCGCCGAAGGACCGCTGTGGGAGTTGGCCAGCCGGGGTCCAAGCGTGCGCGCTGGCGACCGCTGGCGTTTCACCGTGCGCCTGCGCAGCCCGCACGGCTTGTCCAACCCCCACGGGTTTGACCGCGAGCACTGGCTGTGGGAGCGCGGCATCCAGGCCACGGGCCATGTGAAGAGCGGGCCACGCGACCCGGCGCCCGAGCGCCTGGGGTCGACCTGGCACCACCCGCTGGAGGCCTTTCGCCAGAGCGTGAGCGAAGGCATCGACGAGCGCGTGGACGACCCGCGCGCGGCCGGTGTGCTGGCCGCGCTGGTGGTGGGGGACCAGTCCGCCATCGACCGCGAGGACTGGACGCTGTTCCGCACCACCGGTGTGGCCCACCTCATGAGCATTTCCGGCCTTCACGTGACCATGTTTGCCTGGCTCGCCACCGCCCTGCTGGCCTGGGGCTGGCGGCGGCTGGCGCCGGTGTGGCCGCAGGCACTGCTGGCGGTGCCCGTGCCGGTGGTGGCGGGCATGGGCGGGGTGGTGCTGGCGGCGGCTTACGCGCTGTTTTCCGGCTGGGGCGTGCCGGCGCAGCGCACCGTGATCATGCTGGCCGTGGTGGTGGGCCTGCGCCTGGGTGTGCGGCACTGGCCCTGGCCGGTGGTGTGGCTGCTGGCCATGTCGGCGGTGTTGCTGCTCGACCCCTGGGCGCTGATGCAGCCGGGTTTCTGGCTCAGTTTTGTGGCGGTGGGCATCTTGTTTGCCACCGACCCGGGGCGCTCAAAGGCTGCTGCGCCGGTGGCGCTGCTGCACCGGCGGGCGGGGCACGCGTTGACGAATTTGCTGCGCGAACAAGGCGTGGTCACGCTGGCGCTGGCACCGCTCACGCTGCTGCTGTTCGGGCAGTTTTCGGTGGTGGGGCTGGTGGCCAACCTGGTGGCCATCCCGATGGTCACGCTGCTCATCACACCGCTGGCTTTGCTGGGTGTGGCCTTGCCGCCGCTGTGGGACGCCGCGGCCTGGGTGGTGCAGGCCATGGCCTCGGCGCTGCAGTGGATGGGGCAGGCCAGTTGGGCGGCGGTGTTCCGCCCGGCAGCGCCCTGGCCGCTGGCACTCGCCGCGGTGGCCGGCGGTGCGCTGCTGGTGCTGCGCCTGCCGTGGGTGGTGCGCTCCGCCGGCCTTTTGTTGCTGGCGCCCGCTTTGCTGTACACGCCGCCACGCCCGGCACCGGGGCAGTTCGAGCTGATCGCGCTGGACGTGGGGCAGGGCAGCGCGGTGCTGGTGCGCACCGCAGCGCACAGCCTGCTGTTCGACGCCGGCCCGCGCTACGGCCCCGACAGCGATGCCGGCGAGCGCGTGGTGCTGCCGCTGCTGCGCGCGCTGGGCGAGCGGCTCGACGCGGTGGTGGTGAGCCACCGCGACAGCGACCATGCTGGCGGCGCCGAGGCAGTGCGAGCGGCGCACCCGCAGGCGCGCTGGTTGTCGTCGTTCAGCGCCGATGCGGCAGAACGCTGCGTGGCGGGTCAGCGCTGGAGTTGGGACGGCGTGAGTTTCGAGATGCTTCGCCCGGACCCGGACGACTACGGCCCCGACGGTCAGGGCTTGCTGAGCAGCAACGCCATGTCGTGCGTGCTGCGGATCGCCAGCGCACAGCACAGCGCCTGGCTGGGCGGCGACATCGACGCCGCGCGGGAGGTGCGGCTCGCACTCGCCCGGCCGCAAGACCGCGCAACGGTGATGCTGTCGCCCCACCACGGCAGCCTCACATCGAGCACCCCGGTGTTGCTCAACACCTTGCAGCCGCGCTGGGTGCTGGTGCAGTCGGGCTACCGCAACCGCTTCGGCCACCCGGCGCCCGCCGTGCTGGAGCGTTACCAGCAGCGCGGCGTGCGCTGGGTGACTTCACCGGACTGCGGCGCCGCCACCTGGCGCAGCGCCGAGCCCGACGCGGTGCGTTGCCACCGGGCAGAAAACCGGCGCTATTGGCACCACACCGGTCCTGTTGCGGTCGATGGGCTCAGCGCAGGTGGTGCACCGCCGCCTGCTCGTACACCGGCGTCGACAGGCCTTCGTAGCGCGCCTTGAGTTGCAGCGAAAGAAACTGCGAGTAGTGCCGGCTCTGGTGCAGGTTGCCACCGTGGATCCACAGCTGCTTCTGGTTGGTGGGTTTCCACATGTTGCGCAGCTCGCCTTCCCACGGCCCCGGGTCCTTGGTGGTGGCCGAGCCCAGGCCCCACACCTTGCCCACGCGGTCCGCCACCTCGGGCGAGACCAGATCGGCCAGCCAGTGGTTCATCGAGCCATAGCCTGTGGCGTAGACCAGCACGTCGGCGGGCAGCTCCGTGCCATCGGTGAGCGTCACCGACCTGGGGTTGATGCGCTCGATGTTCACGCCGCTCTTGAGCTTGATGCTGCCGTTGGCCACGAGCTCGGAGGCGCCCACGTCGATGTAGTAGCCCGAGCCCCGGCGCAGGTACTTCATGAACAGGCCCGAACCGTCGTCGCCGAAGTCGAGCATGAAGCCGGCCTTCTCCAGGCGGCCGTACAGGTCGGCATCGCGCTTCTTCATCTCGTCGTACACGGGGATGTGGAAGCTGTGCATGATCTTGTAGGGCACGCTGGCGAAGATCAGGTCGGCCTTGTGGTGGTCAATACCGCTCTTGACCGCCTGCTCCGAATACAGCCCGCCCAGGGCCAGCTCCATCAGGGAGTCTGACGGCGCGATGTGCGTGCTGCTGCGCTGGACCATGGTCACGTCCACGTCGTTCTCCCAAAGCGCCGCGCAGATGTCGTGCGCCGAGTTGTTGGAGCCCAGCACCACCACCTTCTTGCCCTGGCAGGCGTCTGGCCCGGGGTGCTTGCTGGAATGGTGCTGGTCGCCCAGGAAGGTCTCGGCGCCCGCGATCTTTGGCACGTTGGCGTAGCCCGACACGCCCAGCGCAAACACCAGTTGCTTGGGGCGCAAGGTCACTTCCTTGCCGTCGCGCACCACCACCACCTCCCACTCGCCGTTGGCCTCGTTGAACTGCGCTTTTTTGGCGGTGGTCGAGCCCCAGTAGTTGATCTCCATGACCTTGGTGTACATCTCCAGCCAGTCGCCCACCTTGTCCTTGGGTGCGAACACCGGCCAGTCGTCCGGGAAGGGCATGTAGGGCAGGTGGTCGTACCACACCGGGTCGTGCAGGCAGAGCGACTTGTAGCGGTTGCGCCAGCTGTCGCCGGCCCGTGCGTTTTTCTCCACCACGATGGTGGGCACACCCAGTTTTTTCAGCCGCGCCGCGAGGATGATGCCGCCCTGCCCGCCGCCGATGATCACCACATACGGCTGTTCCTCGTAACCCAGCTTCGCCTCTTCTTCCCGCCGCAGTTCCAGCCAGCTTTTGCGTGCCTTTTTTGAGCCGTGCTCGGCGCCCTTGATGCGGTTCTCGCCGCGCTTTTCCTCGAAGCCTTTGAGCTCGGTCATGGTGGTGAGGAAGGTCCAGGCCTGGTCGCCAGCGGGCGTGGCCTTCAGGCGCAGGTGCCCGCGGCCCCGGGCCACCTTCGTCTCGAAGGTGAACCAGGCGTCAACGATGCCGTCGGCCTCGGTGGCCTCGCCTTCCAGCGCAAAGTGGCTGGGTGCCGTGTCGGCCAGGCGATCGCGCAGCATGGCCGCAATGGCGGGGCGGCCCTCCTGGGTGCGGATGTTCCAGGTGAAGGCCACGAGGTCGCGCCAGAAGCCGTCTTCCGCAAAAGCGGAGGTGGCCCCGTCGACATCGCCGGTGGACAAGGCGGTCTCGAAATCCGACAGCCAGCTGGAGGCCCTTTGGGAAGGGGTGTGGGTCATGGGTCTTGTCTCCTGTTGTGGGTCGCCTTCAACATGAAGGTTCGACCGGCTCAGACATCACAAGACCCGTGCCAACGCCCTGAAATCGTCAAGCCATTGATTCAAAACAAGATTTCACCGAAGGCGGGGGCGTGCACCTGTCACGGTGTGACACCTCGCCTGTGACACCTGTCACTGCACCGTGGGCTGCCGGTTGGGCGAGACGATGCCCGCGCGTTTCATGCGGCGGTACATCGTCATGCGCGAGAGACCGAGTTGTCGGGCCACGGCGCTCACGTTCCAATGCGCCTGGGTGAGCGCTTCCAGCAGCGCATCGTCCGAGGCCGGGTCTGCGGCGGTTTGTGCCGCCGCGTGGCGGTGGGTGGCCATCGGCGAGCGCGTTCTGAGTTCGGGCAGGTCGTCCACATCGATGGTGGGCGTCCGGCTCACGCTCATGGCGAAGTCCAGCGCGTTGCGCAGTTCGCGCAGGTTGCCCGGCCAGTCGTGCGCCAGCAGCCGGGCGCGGGCGGGCGGTGTCAGGGTCTTGCCGTCTAGCATGCGGTCGATCATGGCGCCGAGGTCGGAGCGTTCGCGCAGCGGCGGCAGGTCGATGTGGGCACCGTTGAGGCGGTAGTAGAGATCGTCGCGGAAGCGCCCGGCCTTCACCAGCGTCTCCAATGGCGCATGGGTTGCAGCAATCACGCGGATGTTCACCGGCGTCGGCTTGAGCGCGCCGACCGGCAACACCTCGCGCTCCGAGAGCACGCGCAGCAGGCGCGCCTGCAGAGCCAGCGGCATGTCGCCGATTTCGTCCAGAAACAGGGTGCCGCCATCGGCTTCCGGGATCAGGCCGCGTTTGCCTTTCGGCGACGCCCCGGAGAAGCTGCCCGGCAGATGGCCGAAGAGTTCGCTCTCGATCAGGCTCTCGGGGATGGCGGCGCAGTTGACCGCCACGAAAGGGCGGTGGCGCCGCTCGCTGCTGGCGTGCACCGCTTTGGCGAAATATTCCTTGCCCACCCCGGTCTCTCCAGTCACCAGCAGGCTGATGGGCGAATTCACCAGCCGCGCGGCTCGGTGGATCTGGCGCTCCAGTGTGGCGTCGCCCGCCGACAAGGTGCGCAGCGGCTGCGGAAGGGGGGAGGCCGGTGCGGTCTGGGCGGTGGCCAGGCGCGAAGGCGGGGGCGAGGCGGAGAGAAACAGCAACTGGCGTTTGTTCGTGGGCATGAGCGCGCGCTGGTCCGAAGGGCGTGCCTGCACAAAATCGCCGATCCGGGAGAACGGCACATCGAACAGGTCTTCGAAGCGCAGGCCGGTCAGAGCCTGCGCGCCGGGGCGTTGAAAAGCCACTTGGGCGCGGCGGTTGTGGCCAATGACGCGGCCGCTCGCGTCCAGCGCCAGCATGTACTCGGGCTGCACGTCCAGAAACTGGGGCGCCGCCGACAGCCGCAGGATCCAGTCCCGGCGGTGGCGGTGCAGGAAGGCGGCGTTTTCAATGTCGTGCGCGTACATCTGCACGAGCTGCAGTGCGAGGTGCTGGCTGGCCTTGGGCTGGTGCGAGCTGAGCTGGGAAATGTCGAGCACCGCACTGAGCGCGCCCTTGCTGTCGAAGATGGGCGCGGTGGTGCAGGTGAGCGGGATGTGGGTGGCGTCGAAGTGGTCGTCCAGGTGCACGGTGAGGGCCTGCCCGGTGGTGATGCAGGTGCCCACCCCGCAGGTGCCGGCGTGTTGCTCGCTCCAGTCCGCACCCAGGTACAGCCCGGCCTTGCGCAGGCTGGGCTCGAACACCAAGTCGCCCAGAAAATCGACCGTGACGCCGCGCGCGTCGGTGAGCAGCACCACGTAGCCCAGCCCCGCCACCTTGGTGTAGAGCGATTCCAGACCGTGCCGCGCGATGTGCAGGAAAGCCTCCATCTGGTCCTGGTGCTCACGCAAGCGGGCCTGCGGCAGGATCACCGCCTCCTGCATCCGGGTGGGGTCGAGCTGGTGCTGGTGCACGCAGCGGTGCCACGACTCGCGGATGACCGCCTCGTTGCCGGTGGCCACCGGCGCACCCAGGCCGTTTTCGGCGACCTGCATCACCGCGGCAATGTGCCGGTGCTGGCTGGCATTCATGGCTGTCTCCCGGTTGGGCTTGCACGGATGTCGGCTGGCGCCAACGCGGCTTTCGATTAGAAGTCGGCCCGAGCGTCTGGGTGCACAGGGTTTTCCGTAAGGAGGCCGGCGCTGGAAAGGCGCAGGAAAGACGCGGCAGGGGTGGGGGGAGGGGTTTCGCTGGCCCACTCCTTGCTATGCTGTGATCAGGAGAAAAAAGCCCATGAGCAGACCCATGTTTGACGAAATGAATGCCTCGCCCAACGAGGTGCGGGCCCACTACGAGAACTACGCCCGCTGGCTGGCGCAGCAGCCCGAGGAGGTGATGGCGGCCCGCCGTGAGGAGGCGGAAATGATCTTCCGCCGCGTCGGCATCACCTTCGCGGTGTATGGCGCCAAGGACGAAGACGGCTCCGGCACCGAGCGCCTGATCCCCTTCGACCTGATTCCCCGCATCATTCCGGCGCACGAATGGCACAGCATGGAAGAAGGCCTGGTGCAGCGCGTGACCGCGCTCAACCGCTTCATCCACGACGTCTACCACGACCAGGAAATCATCAAGGCGGGCCACGTGCCGGCCGAGCAGATTTTCCAGAACGCGCAGTTCCGCCCCGAGATGATGGGCGTGGACGTGCCGCACAACATCTACTCGCACATCTCGGGCGTGGACATCGTGCGCGCCCCCAACGCCCAGGGCGTGGGCGAGTACTACGTGCTGGAGGACAACCTGCGCGTGCCCAGTGGCGTGAGCTACATGCTCGAAGACCGCAAGATGATGATGCGGCTCTTCCCCGAACTCTTTGGCTCCAACCGCGTGGCCCCGGTGGCCCACTACCCCGACCTGCTGCTGGAAACCCTGCGCGCGGTGAGCCCGGCCACCACCGCTGAGCCCACGGTGGTGGTGCTCACGCCCGGCATGTACAACAGCGCTTACTTCGAACACGCCTTCCTCGCGCAGCAGATGGGCATCGAGCTGGTGGAAGGGCAAGACCTGTTCGTCAAGGACAACTTCGTCTACATGCGCACCACGCGCGGCCCCAAGCGGGTGGACGTGATTTACCGCCGGGTCGACGACGACTTCCTCGATCCCTCCGTGTTCCGCCCCACCTCCACGCTGGGCTGCGAAGGCCTGCTCAGCGTGTACCGCAGCGGCAACGTGGCCATTTGCAACGCGGTGGGCACCGGTGTGGCCGACGACAAGTCGATCTACCCCTACGTGCCCAAGATGATCGAGTTCTACCTGGGCCAGAAACCCATCCTGAACAACGTCCCCACCTTCATGGGGCGCGACGCCGAAGACCTGAAATACATGATGGCCAACCTGAAAGACCTGGTGGTGAAAGAGGTGCACGGGGCTGGCGGCTACGGCATGCTGGTCGGCCCGGCTTCCACCAAGGCCGAGATCGAAGACTTCCGCAAGGCCGTGCAGGCCAACCCCAGCGGCTACATCGCACAGCCCACGCTCTCGCTCTCCACCTGCCCCACGTATGTGCAAAGCGGCGTGGCGCCCCGCCACATCGACCTGCGGCCCTTTGTGCTCAGCGGCAAGGAGGTGCAGATGGTGCCAGGTGGGCTCACCCGTGTGGCGTTGAAGGATGGTTCTTTGGTTGTCAACTCTTCGCAGGGTGGGGGCACCAAGGACACCTGGGTACTGGAAGACTGAGCTTCGAATAGACCTGGGGTCAGACCTGCAGCTCTGACCCCATCTGAATATAGGGATCACACATGCTGTCACGCACCGCCGACCACCTCTTCTGGATGTCCCGCTACACCGAGCGCGCGGAGAACACCGCCCGCATGCTCGATGTGAATTACCAGACCTCGCTGCTGCCGCAGTCCGCCGCCGTGGCGCAGGTGGGCTGGGAGGGATTGCTGGTCATCAGCGAGCTCATGCCCGCCTACAACAAAAAGTACGGCCAGGAAATCACACCCCGCAACGTGCTCGACTTCATGGTGCGCGACGAGTCCAACCCGTCGAGCATTGCCACCTGCCTGAAGGCCGCGCGTGAAAACGCCCGGGCCGTGCGCGGCGCGCTCACCACCGAGCTGTGGGAAACCCAAAACCAGACCTGGCTCGAACTTGGCCGCATGATCAAGAGCAAGAACTTCGAACGCGACCCCAGCGAATTCTTCGAATGGGTCAAGTTCCGGTCACACCTCTCGCGCGGCGTGGCCATCGGCACCATGCTGCAAGACGAGGCGTTCCACTTCTACCGCATGGGCACCTTTCTGGAGCGCGCCGACAACACCGCGCGCCTGCTCGATGTGAAGTTCCACGCCGTGCACAGCGACTTCTTCGGCAACGCCAGCGAGCTCGATCAGGAGTACGACTTCTACCACTGGAGCGCCATCCTGCGCAGCGTGAGCGGCTTCGAGGTCTACCGCAAGGTCTACCGCGACGTGATCTCGCCCGAGCGCGTGGCCGAGCTGCTCATCTTGCGCGCCGACATGCCGCGCAGCCTGGCCGCCAGCTTGAACGAAGTGGTCAACAACCTCACCGTGGTGTCCAACGACCTCTCGGCCGAAACCCTGCGCCGCGCCGGCAAGCTCAAGGCCGACCTGCAGTACGCGCGCATCGACGAAATCCTGGCCACCGGCCTGCACGCGTTCCTCACGCAGTTCCTCGACCGGGTGAATGAACTCGGCGGACGCATCAGCAAGGACTTTCTGGTGCCGGCGGGCTGAGAGGCTCCGACTTCAACGACAAAGGCCAGCTTCGTGCTGGCCTTTGTTTTGGTTGGTCCGTCTTGTCGTAATCGCTGCTGAGCGCGAACAGGTCGCGCACTTTTTGATAGAAGCGCTTCTCTGAAGCCCGGATATCCCGGATATCCCGGATGCGCTCCAGCATCTCGTCAAAGTAGTCCGGGCGGCCGTCCGGGTTCTTCAGCCGCTCGTCATCCATCACGAAGCCCTTGAGCAGGAATTCCTTCAGCACGGAGGACGCCCATCGGCGGAACTGCACACCGCGCGGCGAGCGCACGCGGTAGCCCACGGCCAGAATGGCGTCGAGGTTGTAGAGCTGTGTCAGGTATCGCTTGCCGTCTGAAGCAGTTGTCAAGGATTCCTTGACAACTGCCCCTGGCTCCAGCTCCCCATCCTCAAAGATGTTCTTGAGGTGCAGCGAGATGTTCTGCTTGGTGGCGTCAAACAGCTCTGCCATGTCAAGCTGGGTGAGCCAGACCGTCTGCTGTTCCGTCCGCAGCTTGATCTGGCTTTTGCCGTCTTCAGTGGTGTAGAGGATCAAGTCGTTCATGGTGTCGGGGCGTGTGCCGGTGTTGCAGCGCGCCTTCGGTCTGAGGTTTCACAGAGATTGTGACCTCCGGCTTCATGCGGCTGACCTTCGCTGACCTCACCCGGAACCACCAACGTACGCCACCCGGCGTACATACGCCCCCGAGGGTCTTCCCTAGCATCCAGTTGTCCGCTGAGCCACGCCCGAAGAGGGCAGCCGGCGGCGCCAACACCAACCCCTCACGGGACCCCAGGAACTCAGGAGAAGCGCCATGTCGACAACCCAGAACGCCCGCCGTTTTACCCTCAAGACCCTGGCCGCCGCTGCCACGGTTGCCACGCTCGGCTTCACCGGCCTGAGCGCCCACGCCCAGGAGACCATCAAGGTCGGCGTGCTGCACAGCCTCTCGGGCACCATGGCCATTTCGGAAACCGTGCTCAAGGACACGGTGCTGATGGCCATTGACGAGATCAACGCCAAGGGCGGCCTGCTGGGCAAGAAGCTGGAGCCCGTCGTCGTTGACCCGGCATCCAACTGGCCGCTGTTCGCCGAAAAAACCAAGCAGCTGCTGACGCAAGACAAAGCCGCGGTGATCTTCGGTTGCTGGACCTCGGTGTCGCGCAAGTCGGTGCTGCCGGTGGTGGAAGAGGCCAACGGCCTGCTGTTCTACCCCGTGCAATACGAGGGCGAAGAGCTGAGCAAGAACGTGTTCTACACCGGTGCCGCGCCCAACCAGCAGGCCATTCCCGCGGTGGAGTACCTGATGAGCAAGGACGGCGGCTCGGCCAAGCGCTGGGTGCTGCTGGGCACCGACTACGTGTACCCCCGCACGACCAACAAGATCCTGCGCGCCTTCCTGAAGGCCAAGGGCGTGGCCGATGCCGACATCATGGAGGAGTACACCCCGTTCGGCCACTCCGACTACCAGACCATCATTGCCAAGATCAAGAAGTTCTCGTCCGAAGGCAAGAAGACGGCCGTGGTCTCCACCATCAACGGTGACTCCAACGTGCCGTTCTACAAAGAGCTGGGCAACGCCGGCCTGTCCGCCAAAGACGTGCCCGTGGTGGCCTTCTCGGTGGGCGAAGAAGAGCTGCGCGGCGTGGACACCAAGCCACTCGTGGGCCACCTGGCTGCATGGAACTACTTCATGAGCATCAAGAGCCCGGCCAACACCGAGTTCACCAAGAAGTGGGCTGCTTACGCGAAGGCCAAGAACATCCCCGGCCACAAGGACAAGCCACTCACCAACGACCCGATGGAAGCCACCTACATCGGCGTGAACATGTGGGCGCAGGCCGTGACCAAGGCCAAGTCGACCGACACCGACAAGGTGATCGCCGCCATGGCCGGCCAGACCTTCAAGGCACCGGGTGGCTTCACCAGCACCATGGACAAGGAAAACCACCACCTGCACAAGCCAGTGTTCATCGGCGAGATCAAGGCCGACGGCCAGTTCAATGTGGTGTGGAAGACGCCGGGCCCGGTGGTCGCCGATCCGTGGAGCGACTACATCGCCGAGAACAAGGGCAAGAAAAATGTGCCCGAGAAGAAGTGATCTCCGGCGCGCGTTTGCGCGCTGAGAAAAAGCCCGTTCGGGCTGAGCCTGTCGAAGCCGTGCCCAGGTGTGGGTGAGCCCTTCGACAGGCTCAGGGCGAACGGTCAGGGTAGCTGGGAGCCCGCACGGTGGCCGGGCTGCTGCGGCCAGTTGGAAACATTGGAAAGTGTCTTGATGGGCCGTTTTCTCGCTCTTCGTTGTTTGCTGGTTTTGGCCTTGGCATGCGCAAGCATCGCCCACGCCCTCACACCCGCCGACGCCCTGGCCTTGGTGGACGGCGACACCGATGTGCGCATCGACACCCTGAACAAGCTCGCCGCTGCACCCGACGAGAAAGCCTCGGCGCTGATCAAGGCGATGTCTGAAGAAGCCGTGCGTGTGCAAGGCGAACGCGTGTTCATCGTGGTGGACGACGGCGCCGTGGACGCCGTGACCGGCGAGAAGCTGCCACTGCCCGACGACGCCGGCGACGTGATGATCAACAACCGCCTGCGCAGCGCCATGGAGAGTGCGCTGGCCGGCATGGAACTGGTGGGCGCACCGCCCGAGCGCCAGCGCGAAGCCGCGCGCACCCTGCAGCGCAGCGCGTTTGAAGAACCCGACATCAGCCAGCTTGCGCTGATCGACAAGGCGCTGGCGGGCAACCTGGATGCGCAGGCGCGCCAGAGTCTGGAGCTGGCGCAAGCGGCCGTGTTGCTCGCAAGCGAGGACCCGGCGCAGCGCCTGGCCGCTGCACAAAAACTGGGCGAGGCCAAACAACCCATCGTGCGACCGCTGCTGCTGCAGCAGATGGAAAAGGAGACCGACGCCGGTGTGAAAGCCGCGCTGGCCGATTCGCTCAAGGGCATCGACCGCATGCTGGCCCTGGGCAACACGCTGGCGCAGGCCTTCACCGGCATCAGCCTGGGCAGCATCTTGCTGCTGGCCGCCTTGGGCCTGGCCATCACCTACGGGCTCATGGGCGTGATCAACATGGCCCACGGTGAACTCATCATGATCGGCGCCTACGCCACCTGGCTGGTGCAGGTGTTCTTTCGCCAGTCGCTGCCCGAGTATTTCGACTGGTACCTGCTCGCGGCCCTGCCGATCGCGTTCACCGCGTCTGCCCTGGTGGGCGCGGCGATGGAGCGCACGGTGATCCGGTTTCTCTACGGCCGCCCGCTGGAGACGCTGCTGGCCACCTGGGGCATCAGCCTGGTGCTCATGCAGGCCGTGCGCAGCCTCTTCGGCGCGCAAAACGTGGGCGTGGAAAACCCGAGCTGGATGAGCGGTGGCGTCACCTTGCTGGGCAACCTCAACCTGCCGTGGAACCGCATCATCATCATCGGCTTTGCGGTGGCGGTGCTGGTGGGTGTGACGCTCATGATCACCAAAACGCGCCTCGGCTTGTTTGTGCGCGGGGTCACACAAAACCGGCCTATTGCGTCGTGCATGGGCGTGAACACCGCGCGCATCGACACCTATGCGTTTGCACTCGGCTCGGGCATTGCCGGCCTGGCCGGTTGCGCGCTCAGCCAGATCGGCAACGTCGGCCCCGACCTCGGCCAGAGCTACATCGTGGACTCGTTCATGGTGGTGGTGCTCGGCGGTGTGGGCCAGATCGCCGGCACGGTGTACGCCGCACTTGGCCTGGGGCTGCTCAACAAGTTCATTGAAGGCTGGGCCGGCGCCGTGCTGGCCAAGATCGCGGTGCTGGTCTTCATCATCGTGTTCATCCAGAAGAGACCCCAAGGCATCTTTGCCATGAAAGGCAGGGAGGCGGCATGAGCACCCAAACGGAGACCGTCTTGCCCTCGCCCGGCCCGCTGCTCACCCGCACCGGCTGGAGCGCCTTCGTCGTCGCCTTGCTGGTGGTCTGCGCCGTGGCCCCGCTGCTCAACCTCTTCGTGCCCGAAGGCAGCGCCTTCCACCTGAGCGACTACATGGTCGGCCTGCTCGGCAAAATCATGTGTTATGCCATCTGCGCGCTGGCCATGGACCTGATCTGGGGCTACACCGGCATCCTGAGCCTGGGTCACGGGCTGTTCTTCGCGCTCGGGGGGTATGTGATGGGCATGTACCTCATGCGCCAGATCGGGCTGGACGGCAACTACAAAAGTGAACTGCCCGACTTCATGGTGTTCCTCGACTGGAAGGAACTGCCCTGGCACTGGGCGCTGAGTGACAGCTTCATTGCCACGCTGCTGCTGATCGTGCTGGTGCCCGGTGTGGTGGCGTTTGTGTTCGGCTACTTCGCCTTCCGCTCGCGCATCAAGGGCGTGTATTTCTCCATCATCACGCAGGCCCTCACGTTTGCAGCCTTGCTGCTGTTCTTTCGCAACGAGACCGGCTTCGGCGGCAACAACGGCTTCACCGATTTCAAACGCATCCTCGGCATTCCGCTGGCCACACCCAGCATGCGCATGACGCTGTTCATCATCACCGGCCTCACGTTGCTGGGCTTCTTTTTGTGGGCGCGCTGGCTGGTCAACAGCAAGTTCGGCCGGGTGCTGCAAGCCGTGCGCGACGCCGAGAGCCGTGTCATGTTCTGCGGCTACAACCCGCTGCCCTACAAGCTCACCATCTGGACCATTTCGGCCGTGATGTGCGGCATTGCCGGCGCGCTCTATGTGCCGCAGGTCGGCATCATCAACCCCGGCGAAATGAGCACCGCCAACAGCATCGAGATCGCGATCTGGGCCGCGGTGGGCGGGCGCGCCACGCTCATCGGCCCCATCGTCGGCGCCTTCATCGTCAACGGCGCCAAGAGCTGGCTCACCGTGAGCTTTCCCGAGTACTGGCTGTATTTCCTGGGCGTGCTGTTCATCGTGGTCACGCTCTTCATGCCGCAAGGTGTGGTGGGCCTGGTGAAAAAACTGCGTGCACAGAAAGGGGGCCAGGCATGACGCCCGACCTGATGGAAGAGGGCGCGCAGCGCCTGCAGAAAATTGCAACCACGGGCGCGAGCGGCAACACCGAATCGGGTGGCCGCGCGGCAGGCTTCTCGCGGCTCGTCACCCCCGGCCAGGTGGACACCACCCACGGCCGCATCCTGTACCTCGATGGCGTGAACGTCAGCTTCGACGGCTTCAAGGCCATCAACAACCTCAGCCTGGACATTGCACCCGGCGAACTGCGCTGCATCATCGGCCCCAACGGCGCGGGCAAGACCACGATGATGGACATCATCACCGGCAAGACCCGGCCCGATTCCGGCCATGTGTTCTTCGGCAGCACCATCGACCTGCTGCGCTACCGCGAAGCCGAGATTGCGGCCATGGGCATCGGCCGCAAGTTCCAGAAGCCCACGGTGTTCGAACACCTCACCGTGTTTGAAAACCTCGAACTGGCGCTGGCCACCGACAAGGGCGTGCGCCGCTCCATGGTGTTCCGCCTCACCGGGCAGGAGAAAGACCGCCTGGGCGAGGTGCTGCAGACCATCCACCTTGCCGACAGTGCGGCGCGTCTGGCCGGCAACCTGAGTCACGGGCAAAAGCAGTGGCTGGAGATCGGCATGCTGCTGATGCAGGACCCGAAACTGCTGCTGCTCGACGAACCCGTGGCCGGCATGACCGACGAGGAAACCGAGCGCACCGCGCAGTTGTTCCTGACACTCAAGGGCAAACATTCGCTGATGGTGGTGGAGCACGACATGAGCTTCATCCGCACGATTTCGGAGAAGGTCACGGTGTTGTGTGACGGGGCTGTGTTGGCCGAGGGGACTCTTGACGAAGTTCAGGCGGATGAGCGGGTGATCGAGGTTTACCTTGGGCGCTGATCTCGCTTCTTCGGTTTGTTTTTGCTTGCGTGGCGAGCCGGGTCTCGGCCCGGCGGCCGAGGCACTTTTCTTTGCTTCGCCAAAGAAAAGTACCCAAAAGAAAGGCGAGCCGAAGTCCGGGGCCCTGCGGGCTTCCTTGCGCTGCTCGGTTCGCTCGGGGTGCGCGCAAACTCGCTGCGCTCAAACAGTGCGCGCCCCTGATCCGAGCGCCCCTGCGCTGCTCAGCCCGGCCACACGGCAACAAGCGGAATCGGGATCGGACTACCCCTCCGGCGCGCATGTCTTGCCCCCTCTCCCTCTGGGAGAGGGTTGGGGTGAGGGCTCCCCCTGCCGTCATTCGCTGGCGAGCAACGCAGCGTGCCCGAAGGGCCAGCGAGTTCGGCTCGCCTTTTCTTTGCTTACTTTCTTTTGGGCGTTGCAAAGAAAAGTGAGTCGGCCGCCGGGCCGAGACCCGGCTAGCCACGAAAGAAAGCACACCACTTCAGAGAGAAAAAAATGAGCCTGCTCGAAGTCAAAGACATCAACGAGTACTACGGCGGCAGCCACATCCTGCGCAACGCCAACCTCACAGCCGAGCTGGGACAAGTGACCGTGGTGCTGGGCCGCAACGGCGTGGGCAAGACCACGCTGCTCAAATCGCTCATGGGCCTGGTGCCCATCAAGAGCGGCAGCATCACGCTCGACGGCGTGCCCATTGCCGGCGCCACGCCCTATGAGCGTGCCCGCATGGGCATGGGCTTCGTGCCGCAGGGGCGCGAGATCTTCGGCCGCCTCACCGTGCAGGAAAACCTGCTCATGGGCCTGGCCTACAAGAAGGGCGGCACGCCCATTCCGCCCGAGCTGTTCGAGCTGTTCCCGGTGCTCAAGCAGATGCTGGGCCGGCGCGGCGGTGACTTGTCGGGTGGGCAGCAGCAGCAGCTGGCGATTGCGCGCGCGCTGGCCGCCGGGCCGAAGTTGTTGATATTGGACGAGCCCACCGAAGGAATCCAGCCCAACATCATCAAGGACATCGGCCGCGTCATCCGCATGTTGGCCGACCGGGGCAACATGGCCATCGTGCTGGTGGAGCAGTACTACGACTTCGCCGAAGCCCTGGCCGACCAGTATGTGGTCATGGAGCGTGGCGAGGTGATCGCCAGCGGCCCCGGCAGCGAGATGCAGGCCAAGGGCGTGCGCCAGCTCGTGGCCATCTGAGCGTGCGGGTTACTTGCCCAGCTGAGCCAGCGCCGCCTGCAAACCCGACAGACCACCCACACGCTGGTCGTTGATGAAGATCTGCGGCACCTGCCGAACCGACGGGCCGCACCTTTCATAGAACGCGAGACGCTCGGTCTCGTCATCGATCTTGACCTCTTCAAACCCGAGCGAGCGGGACCTGAGCAGCATCTTGGCCGACTCGCATTGCGGGCAGGCGGACTTGGAATAGACGGTGATGTTGAGTTGCATGGCACGAGTTTACGGGCCGGTCCCTCGGCGCCTGGCGGGATGGACGCCTGGCGGCGGCCGCCAAGGCACCAACGCAGGAGATCGTGTGGCTGGGTCTGACCCGGTCGGCCGAAATCAGGCGGCGCTGCCGAGCAGGCCACCAGCGCTCTGGGGCTTGTAGCCGGCGGGCAGTGACATGCCGCCCGGCGAGGCCAACGCGCCGGTGTGTTCGCCCAGGCGGGAATGCTGCGCAGTGGTGCGGTAGCGATCGCGCAGCGCGTTGGTGCGCTCGTTCAGCGCGGCATGGTCGGCAATGCGCACGGTGTAGCGCTGCAGCACTTGGTGGGCCGACTCGATCAGCTTGGCGTTGAGCGTGCGTTCGCCGTCTTCGAGCAGCTTCATCACCGTGCCTTGCGGGTCGCCCTTGATGCTCAGCGTCATGGCCTGTTCGGTCATCTTCAGGATCTGGCTGTGTGCGCCGCGCACGCGGTCGGCAAAGGTCTGGGCGCCCGAGGCGGCGCAGGCCATCAGCTCGCTCATGGCCTTGCTGGTGCAAAAGCGCAGGGCCAGTGTCTCCACCGCAGCCTCGGATTCGTTGAGCGAGATCGAGCGCATCTGCAAGCGGCACATGAGGGCGAGCAGGTTGCAGGCGGTCTCGAAATCGAACTCGGGGTTGCGTGCATCGTTGGCCATGCGGCGCACATCGTCGAGCGCACGCGCGGTGTGTTGCTGTTGCAGCGCGAGCAGGCTCTCGGCAATGGCCAGCAGGCGGTGGGGTCGGGCGGGGGCGTGGCTGCGGTCGCGCAGGCGGGTGAGCTGGTCCACGGTGCGGGCCAGGCCGCGCAGGTCGCTGTTGTCCAGCCGTGCAAAGGCCAGCAGCAGCAAGGCTTGCGGGTCGAACATCTTGGAGTCCAGCCCCAGGCGCGTGGCGCGGTCGAGCAGCTCCACGCCTTCGCTTTTTTCGCCGGTGTAGTAGGCCAGCATGCCGTGCTTGAGCAGCCGGCTGATGGACGACGGCGTGAGCTTGGTGGCCATCTGGTAAGTGCTCAGCGCGCTCTGGAAATTGCCCAGCTCGAACTGCGCGCGGCCCATCACGTCGTAGGCATCGGCGTAGGTGTTGTCGTCCTGGATCAGGCTCTCCAGCGTGGTCACGGCCTTGGCTTGCTGCCCGCCTTCGAGCTGTGCGCGCGCCACACCCAGGCGCGCCCAGGGCAGTGTCTTGGCGGCGATCACCGCCTCGTAGAGTTTTTGTGCCTCGCCCACCTTGCCGTTGCGCAACAGCAGTTCGGCACCGATGCGCGCGGCGTAGAGCCAGTACGTGCTCCGGTTTTCAAAGCGCTCCAGGCACAGGGCGGCGGCGTGGTCGAACTGCTCGGCGTCGATGGCGGTGAAGATGTCTTCCAGCGCCTTCTTGCGCTGGCGCGCCATCATGATGCGGTCGAACAGGCGGGCACCGGTGTGGGGTTTGAGCAGGTAGGCGTCGAGCGCGGACTCCGCAGCTTCGGCCACCTTGGCGTAAGACGCCTCGGCCGTGACCATGATGAACACGGTGTAGAAGGGCAGCAGCTGGTTGCGCCGCAGGTCGTCCAACAGGTCCTGGCCGGACATCGAATCGCGGTCGAAGTGTTGTTCGCAGATCACCACGTCGTAGCGGTTGACCTCCAGCTTGCGCCGGGCCTCCACCAGCCGCGAGCACTGCGAGACCGTGCCCACCCCGAGTTCGCGCAACTGCGAGACCAGGATCGAGCGCGACTGCAGGTTGCCTTCGATCACGAGTGCGTGGGCGTCCTGCAGGTGGTTGGCAGCAATGGGCATGGTTGGTTCAGGGCGGGCGTCTTGCTCGCCCATCAATGGCTGTTCCATTGTGTGCACAGTGCCTGCGCTGTGGTGCACCGATCAGCGGGGGTTTTTCAGCCCAATTCGGGACTGCTCAGACGCTCCAGATGCGCGGCGGCGTGTTGTTCAGACCCCAGGCTTGTGTGCGCAAGGTGGCCCAGACCTGCTGGAACAGCGCCATGAGGGGCTCCACCAGCGGGGTCACGGCGCGCACCACCAGCATGCGTGGGTTGGGGCAGGTGGCGCCAACCTGCACGCCGCGTCCGTTGCCCAGCAGTGCGCGCACGGCCTCCAGCAGCTGTTCGCGGCGTTCGCGCGTGAGCGGCGTGCCGGTGGCCAGCCAGAGCGTGCCCATGCATTTGTGCCCCCCCAGGCCCAGGGGCGACTCCAGCAGGCGCGCATCGGTGGCGTCGATGTGTGAGCGCTCCAGCCACAGTCCCGGTATCTCCAGGTGCTGGGTGAGGCTGCCCCGGTCAAAGGGTTGACCAGCGGTGGGCAGGCCGAGTGCGCACACGTCCCAGCCGATCATCTCGGCGCCTTCGGCCAGCGTGGCGCGCAGCGTGTTGCGGGCCAGGCAGCCGGGGTAGGCGATGGCTTCCAGTGGCAGCCATTCGAGTCGGGCGCCTTCGTCCAGTACGAGCGAGACACACTGTTCCGTGGCGGGGCCGTCGGACCTGTAGAAGCGCGTGGCCCCGGGGGTGGCCAGCAGACCGTGCGCATGCGCTGCCGCGTGCACGTTGATTTCCAGCACATCGCCACCCACCAGCCCGCCGGGCGGGTGGACGATGACGTTGTGGCAGATGCCGTGGCCCTCGGGGTAGAGGCTCTTGAGGATGCGCAGCGGGCCGGTGTGGGTGTGCTGCAGCACGGTGCGCTGGTCGTCGCGGCGGTAGTGGAGGTCGAGTTGGGCGTGCCAGGGCATGCCTTGAGTTTAGGGGAGGGGTGAGCTCAACTCCTCGGCGCACCTGTGGCCGCAGCCAGTGCCGTCATGTTGAGCACGCGCCGCACCGTGGCCGCCGGCGTGAGGATGTGCACCGTGCCCGCCGCACCCATGAGGATGGGCCCCACCGTGACGCCGCCGCTGGCGGTGGTCTTCATCACGTTGTAGAGGATGTTGGCTGCGTCCAGGTTGGGGCAGATCAGCAGGTTGGCCGATCCCTTGAGTGTGGTCTCCGTCAGGTAGGCGGCACGGATTTCGGGCTGCAGCGCAGCGTCGCCGTGCAGCTCCCCGTCGCATTCGATCTCGGGGTGGGCGGCCACGAACAGGTCACGCGCCTGCGCCATCTTGCGGGCAGATGCGCGCTTGCTGGAGCCGTAGCTTGAATGCGAGAGAAACGCGATCTTGGGCGGAAGGCCGAAGCGCTGCACTTCCTGCGCCGCCATCCAGGCGATCTCGGCCAGTTCTTCGGCGCTGGGCAGCTCGTTGACGTATGTGTCGGCAATGAAGATCGGACCCCGATCGGTCATGAGCGCGTTCACCGAGGCGTAGAGTCCCGCGCCTGGGCGGCGGCCGAGCACGTGGTCGATGCGCTCCAGGTGCGTCATGTAGCCGCCCACCAGGCCGCAGATCAGCGCATCCGCATCACCCAGCGAGACCATGAGCGAGCCGATGATGGTGTTGGAGCGGCGCACGGCGGCCTTGGCCACTTCGGGTGTTGCGCCCTCGCGCCCCATGAGCTGGTGGTAGTGCTCCCAGTACTGGCGAAAACGCGGGTCGTCTTCGGGGTTCACGTTCTGCACGTCCTGCCCGAGCTTCATGCGCAGACCGGCCTTGGCAATGCGCGCCTCAATGACGGCCGGGCGCCCGATCAGGATCGGCACGGCGAGCTGGTCGTCGATCGCCATTTGCGCAGCGCGCAGCGCACGCTCGTCTTCGCCGTCGGCGTAGGCCACGCGCTTGCGGTCGGGCTGTTGGGCCTTGGCTGCGTGAAAGATCGGCTGCATCAGGATGCCGGTCTGGTAGACGAAGCGGCTGAGCTCCTGCCGGTAGGCCTCCATGTCCTGGATGGGCCGCGTGGCCACACCGGAGTCGGCCGCGGCTTGTGCCACGGCGGGCGCGATGCGCAGGATCAGGCGCGAGTCAAACGGTTTGGGAATGATGTAGTCGGGGCCGAAGCTGAGGTCTTGCCCGGCGTAGGCGTTGGCCACCTCTTCGCTGGTTTCGCTCTTGACCAGATCGGCGATCTGGCGCACGCAGGCCAGCTTCATTTCTTCGGTGATCTTGGTCGCGCCGCAGTCGAGCGCGCCACGGAAGATGTAGGGGAAACACAGGACGTTGTTGACCTGGTTGGGGTAGTCGCTGCGGCCGGTGGCGATGATGCAGTCGGGCCGCACGGCCTTGGCCAGTTCGGGGCGGATTTCTGGCTCGGGGTTGGCCAGCGCGAGCACGATGGGCTTGGGGCCCATGGTCTTCATCATCTCGGCGGTGAGCACGCCCGGGGCCGAGCAGCCGAGGAACACGTCGGCACCGTCGACCGCATCGGCCAGCGTGCGCTTCCCGGTCTTCTGCGCGAAGCGCGCCTTCGATTCGTCATAGCCGCCGGGGCGGCCCTCGAAGATCACGCCCTTGGAGTCGCAGACGAAGATGTTGTCGCGCGACACGCCGAGGCCGACCATCACGTCCAGGCAGGCGATGGCGGCGGCACCCGCGCCACTCACGGCGAGCTTGACCGAACCGATGTCCTTGCCCACCAGCTCCAGGCCGTTGAGCAGGGCGGCGGCCGAGATGATGGCGGTGCCGTGCTGGTCGTCGTGGAACACGGGGATGCCCATGCGCTCGCGCAGCTTTTTCTCGATGTAGAAGCACTCGGGCGCCTTGATGTCTTCGAGGTTGATGCCGCCCAGTGTGGGCTCGAGCGCGGCAATGATCTCGACCAGTTTGTCCGGGTCCTTTTCATCGAGCTCGATGTCGAACACATCGATGCCGGCGAACTTCTTGAACAGGCAGCCCTTGCCTTCCATCACCGGTTTGGCGGCCAGTGGGCCGATGTCGCCCAGGCCGAGCACGGCGGTGCCGTTGGTGACCACGCCGACCAGGTTGCCCCGGCTGGTGTACTCGGCCGCGAGCCTGGGTTCGGCTTCGATGGCCAGACACGGATAAGCCACGCCGGGCGAGTAGGCCAGCGACAGATCGCGCTGGTTGGACAGGGGTTTGATGGGATTGACGGAGATCTTGCCTCGGCGCGGCAGGCGGTGGTACTCAAACGCGGCGTCGCGCAGGGCTTGTTCGGCGGGTGTCATGCTGGTCTCCTGTGGCTGTTGTTGTGGGTTTCATTGTGCCTCTGGCGAGGGGCCGGGCAACAGGGGGTATCAGTCGGATTTGAGCAGATCGAGCAGTGTGCGCGCGATCACCTTGGTGGCGCGACGCAGGTCTTCCAGCACCAGGTGCTCGTCGGCGCGTTTGGCGTTGGACTCGCGCACGGTGCGCGGGCCGGCGCCATAGATCACGCCGGGGATGCCGCGCTCTGCGTAGAGGCGAACGTCGGTGTAGAGCGGTGTGCCCACGGCGGGAATGGCTTCGCCAAACACCTCCAGGCCGTGCTTCTGGATCGCCTTCACCAGCAGCTGGTTGCCGGGCAGGGGCTTCATGGCGCGTGCGAGCAGGATGCGGCGCACGTCCACCTGGAGCTTTTTGCCGCCGCGCGGTGGCGAAAAGCTGGCCGCGGCCTGCGCGATGGTGTGGCGCAACGCCGCCTCCACCTCGGCGGGGTCTTCTTCGGGGATCATGCGGCGGTCGATCTTGAGCACGACCTTGCCGGGGATCACGTTGGTGTTGGTGCCGCCGTTGATCTGGCCCACGTTCAGATAGGGGTGGGTGATGCCTTCGACGCCGGAGGTGACCAACAGGTAGTCGGCGTTGAGCGCATAGAGCGCGTTGAGGATGTGCGTGGCGCCCTGCAGCGCGTCGGTGCCGCTGTCGGGAATGGCGGCGTGCGCCATGTCGCCGTGCACCGTCACCTCGAGCTGCAGGCAGCCGTTGTGCGCCACCACCACCTGGTAGCTAAAGCCGGCGGCGATCATCAGGTCGGGCCTGGTCAGGCCTTTCTTGAGCAGCCAGTCGGGGCCCACCTCGCCGCCGTATTCCTCGTCGTAGGTCACGTGCAGTTCCACACCACCGGCCAGCTTCGCGCCCAGCGATTCGAGCGCGCGAATGGCGAAGGTGAAGCTGGCGATGTCGCCCTTGCTCACGGCCGTGGCGCGGCCGTAGATCCTGCCGTCGGCGATCTCGCCGCCGTAGGGGTCGTGCGTCCAGCCTTCGCCGGGTGGGACCACGTCACCATGGGCATTGAGCGCGATGGTCTTGCCCGGTGCATAGGCGCGGCGCAGGATCAGGTTGGTGATGCTCTGCAGGCCGGCGGCTTGCACTTCGCCGGCGGGCACGGCATGTTTCTCGACGTTCAGGCCCATGGCGGCGAGCAGCTCGGCGGTGCGCTCGGCGTGCGGCGCGTTGTTGCCGGGTGGCGTGTCGGTGGGCACGCGCACGAGTTCCTGCAGGAAGCGCACTTCCTCGTCGAAGTGGGCGTCGATCCAGGCGTCGAGTTGGGTATGAAGGGTCATGGTTGGTGAGGGCTTCGACAAGCTCAGCCCGAACGGAGGAGGTTGTTGGTGGCGGGTGGTATCCGTTCGCCCTGAGCCTGTCGAAGGGCTCACCGGCGCGGTGGTGTTTCAGCGATGTTCGGTGGAGAGCTGCTCAAGCAGGTGCGAGAAGGCGCACACGCACAGTTCGATGTCGTCGCTGGTGGTGGATTCGAGCGGGTTGTGGCTGATGCCGCTGTTGAGACCGCGCACGAACAGCATGGCTTGGGGCATCACCTCGTGCAGCTTCATGGCGTCGTGGCCGGCGCCGCTGGGCATGCGGTGCAGCGGCAGGCCCTGGGCGACCACCGCGTTTTCCCAGCGCGCTTGCCAGGCGGGTGCGCTGGGGGCTGCGCAGGCGCGCATGACCTCTTCGGTGGTGAAGGTGATGCCGCGCCGCTCGCCGATGGCACGCAGCCGCGCGAGGATGTCGCGCTCCAGCGCGTCGCGCTGTGCGTTGCTGGGCGCGCGCAGATCCAGCGAGAAGCGGCAGCGCCCGGGCACCACGTTGATGGAACCACCCGGCACCTGCAGCATGCCGATGGTGGCGACCGAATCGCCGTCGGCCAGTGCACGCTGTTCCATGAAGAGCGCGAGTTCGGCCACCGCGCTGGCCGCGTCGCGCCGGCGGTTCATGGGCGTGGTACCGGCGTGGCTGGCCATGCCGATGGCCTCGCACTGGTGACGCACGCTGGCGTTGATGGAGGTGACCACACCCAGCGGCAGGTCCAGTTCATTGAGCACGGGGCCTTGTTCGATGTGCACCTCGACAAAGCCGAGGTACTTCAACGGGTCGCGTTTCAGCGCGCCGATGGCCTCCAGCGTGGCCGGCAGCCCGGCGCGCTGCATGGCCTGGCGCATGGTCACACCGTCGGCGTCCCGCTGGTCGAGCCAGGCGGGGTTGAAGTGACCGGTGAGCGCGCCCGAGCCCAGGAAGGTGGCTTTGTAGCGCTGGCCTTCCTCTTCGGCAAAGCCCACCACCTCGATGGCGAACGGCAGGCGCTTGCTGGCCGTGTGGAGTTGTTTCACACAGGCCATGGGCACGAAGATGCCCAGGCGCCCGTCGTATTTGCCGCCGTTGCGCACGGTGTCGAAGTGGCTCCCGGTGAGCAGTGTCTTGGCCCCTTCTCCCTCTGGGAGAGGGTTGGGGTGAGGGCCAGCGCGGTACAGGCCCACGACATTCCCTACCGCGTCGATGTGCACTTCATCAAACCCACATGCCTTCATGCCCGCCACCAGATCCGCCGCACACGCCCGGTGCGCATCGGTCAGGTAGGTCACGGTGAGTTCACCGCGCTCGGCGAACCCGGGGTCGCTGTGGCGCGCCAGGTCCTCGTGCCAGTCCCACACCTCGTTGCCCACAGTGGGTGTGAAGCCAAACTTGTCGTTGAGACGGATCTCGGCGATGCGGTGGATGTGGCGCAGGCACTCGGCGCGCTCGAAGTCCACCGGGTGGCCCAGGCGGCGTTCAAAAGTCGCAATGATTTCTCGCTTGGCCAGACCCGTGCCACGCGGCCCGCGCACCGCGAGGATGAACGGAAAACCGAACTTCGCCAGGTACTGCGCGTTGAGCTGCTGAATGTGAGCCAGTTCTTCGGGCGTGCAGTTCGTGAGCCCGGCTTTCTGCTGTTCGTTGGTGGACTCGGCGGTGAGCGACCGGCTCTCCATGGCCTTGCCCGCGAGTTCGGGGTGGGCGCGGATCAGCGCGAGTTGTGCGTCCACGCCGGCCTGGGCCAGCACGGTCACCATGGCGTGTTTGAGCGCGGCGAGCGACACAAAGGGCCGCTGTGCGAGCGCTTGCTCGGCGATCCACGGCGAGTGTTCGTACAGGCCGTCGAGCAGGCGCAGCGCCTCGGCGGGCGTGGCGCTGTTGAGTTGTGGCAGGGTGGTGGTCATGGCTCAGTCCGGTGCTGGGTGGTGCTGGCGCCAGTGGCGGGCGATGTCGATGCGCCGCGCGACCCACACGTGGTCGTGCTGTGCGATGTGGTCCAGAAAACGCTGCAGCGCGGCAATGCGCCCGGGCTTGCCGAGCAGGCGGCAGTGCATGCCGATGCTCATCATCTTCGGGCGGTCCAGGCCGGCCGGGTCGCCTTCTTTGTAGAGCGCGTCGAAACTGTCCTTGAGGTACTGGAAAAACGGGTCGGCGTGCGAGAAGCCTTGCGGCAATGCAAAGCGCATGTCGTTGCAGTCCAGCGTGTAGGGCACGATGAGTTGGTGGGTGTCGCTGCCGTCGGTCTTGCGCACCTTCATCCAGAACGGCAGGTCGTCGCCGTAGTAGTCGCTGTCGTACTCGAAGCCGCCGAAGTCGGCCACGAGGCGGCGCGTGTTGGGGCTGTCGCGCCCGGTGTACCAACCCAGCGGGCGGCTGCCGGTGAGGTCTTCGATGATCTGCATGGCCTGTGCCATGTGGGCGCGCTCGGTGGCCTCGTCCACGTGCTGGTAGTGAATCCATTTGAGGCCGTGGCAGGCGAACTCGTGGCCGAGTTCTTTCAGCGCGGCCGTCACGTCGGGGCAGCGCTGCAGTGCGGTGGCCACGCCGAACACCGTGAGCGGCAGACCGCGCTGTTCGAACTCGCGCAGGATGCGCCACACGCCCGCGCGTGAGCCGTATTCGTAGATGCCTTCCATGCTGATGTGCCGCGCGGGATAGGCCGCCGGGTTGAACATCTCGGAGAGGAATTGTTCGGATGCGTCGTCGCCGTGCAGCACGCTGTTCTCGCCGCCCTCTTCATAGTTCAGCACGAACTGCACGGCGATGCGTGCTCCGTTGGGCCAGCGGGCGTGGGGCGTGGTGCGGCCGTATCCAGCCAGGTCGCGCGGGTAGGGCAGGGTGGCGTCGTAGGTCATGAGAGCGCGATCGAGATGTCGTTGATGGGCAACTTGCGGTCGAAGGTGAGGGCTTCTTCCACGTGCAGCAGATGCTCGTTCATCAGCCGCACAGCCAGCGCTTCGTCGCGCGCGGCCAGGGCTTTCACGATGTCGGCGTGTTCGTCGTGCGAGTGCGCGGCGGCCTGGTTGGTCTGGTACATCAGCGTGATGAGCGCGCAGCGCGAGATGAGGTCGCGCAGCAGCTCGGCCAGCACCTGATTGCCCATGAGTTCGGCCATGCGCACGTGAAAGTCGCCCAGCAGCTCGGTGCGCCCGGCCACGTCTTCGTTGTTCACGGCCTGCTTCTCTTGTGCCACGTGTTCGCGCAGCGCCTTGATCCGGGCGGGGGTGACTGTCTGCACGAAGCTTCGCGTCATCTCCGCCTCCAGCATGCGTCGCACGGCGAACACCTGTTGCGCCTCCTGCACCGAGGGTGCCGCCACAAAGGCTCCCCGCGCAGGCTCCAGACGGATCAGCCGGTTTTGCGAGAGTTGGAACAAGGCCTGGCGAACCAGCGTGCGGGAAACGCCGAAATGGTCAGCCAGTTTCTGCTCGGCCAGCTTGGTACCGGGGCGCAGGCGATGCTCGACGATGGCCCGCGTGAGCGACTCCACGATCTGCAGGGTGCTGGAGATTTCCATGGATTCATCATAGCCAGAAACGCGGAAAAGTGTATACACTTTCCGTAGACCGTTCACCACAGGAGCGACCCCCATGGGCTTGAGTACACACGTTCTGGACACCATGCACGGCTGTCCCGCTGCGGGCATGCAGGTGGAGCTGCACACCACGCAGGGCGACCAGGCGACGCTGGTCAAACGCTTTGTGTTGAACCAGGACGGCCGCAATCCCGATGGACCGCTGATCGACAACGCGAGCCTGAAGGCGGGCACTTACCGCCTGGTGTTCGATGTGAAGGGCTATTTCGCGGCCAGGGGTGTGGCGCTGCCGGAGCCCAACTTTCTCAACCGGGTGTCGCTCGACTTTGGCGTGGCGCACACCGACCAGCACTACCACGTGCCGCTGCTGGTGAGCCCGTGGAGTTATTCGACTTACAGGGGGAGTTGAAGCTCCCCAAATGAAAGAAACCCGCCTTTCGGCGGGTTTCTTTCATTTGCTTCGTTGCCCTTCAGTCAGCGTGTCGAGCTGGAAGTTACCGCTCTTGTCCCACAGCCAGACGTCGGTGTAGGTCACGCTGCCCATGCGCACCGGCGCCGGGAAGGGGGCGGCGGCCCTGACGGTGCGTTCGATCTCGCGCATCACGTCGGGCACGTGGCTCGGTGCGCGCATCCAGCTCACGTTGCGCACCTGACCCCGGTTGTCCACTTCCACCTGCAGCACGCCCACCGCGTGCATCAGCGGCGGCAACTGGCCTTTGTAGATGCGGTGGCTGTTTCGCTCGTAGATGTGCCGCGCGCCGTCCTTGCGGTAGTCCAGGGGAGAGACCGCGTTCGAGACGAACTCGGGCGGGGGCAACTGCAGGACGGGCGGTGGTACGACCGCCACCGGCGGGGGTGGCGGCGCTGCCGGGGGCGGTGGGGGTGGCGAGGCGCACGAGGCGAGCAGGGCGGCCGTCAACGAACCAACCCAGGCCCAGGGGCTGCGGGCCGAGCGGTTGGAAGAAGCCGGAGAACCGGGGCGGGAAGCTGACTGCGGCGCAGATTCAATGTCTCTCATGGGGGCAAGCCTGTTGGAACTGTTCGGACCCCGGTCTGGCCCTGTGAGCGCATATGGCCGGGTGAATGGCGTGTATTGTGAATCGACTGTGGCGTTTCGCACAGTAAGGTCGATACTGACCTTGCACGCCCTCACTTACGTCTCCACACACATTCTTCGACATCGGCGCCACACATGCCCCGCGAGCTTGAAACCTTTCTGCTGCATCTGAGCCGCTCGCGTGCCGTGCTCGTCACCGTTGAGCAAACACGGGGCTCCGTTCCTCGCGAAGGCGGTGCGTGGATGGCGGTGTTTCCCGACGCGACATGCGGCGAAACAGGCACGATCGGCGGCGGCCATCTGGAGTGGAAAGCCACACAACAGGCGCGCCAGGCGTTGGCGAATTGGGCCGACACCGCCCCGCCGGCCTGGCGGGAGAGCGTTGCGCTCGGGCCGAGCCTGGGCCAGTGTTGCGGTGGCTCGCTGGTGCTGCGTTTCGAGCCGGTGGACGTCTCTCACATGGAGCACCTGCGCGAGCGTTTGCGACCTGTGCACACGCCACTGGCCTTGTTTGGCGGCGGCCACGTGGGAAGGGCCATCGTGCAGGCCCTGGAGCCGCTGCCGTTTGACGTGCGCTGGATCGACAGCCGCGACGGCGTGTTCCCACCCAACCTGCCCGCGCAGGTAACCACCGAACACTCAGACCCGGTGCACGCCGCTGTGCGCGATGTGCCAGCGGGGGCGTGTGTGCTGATCATGAGTTTCTCGCACGCCGAAGACCTGGACGTGGCGGCGGCCTGCCTGCTGCGCCAGCGCGAGCGCAACGACCTGGCCTTCATCGGACTGATCGGCAGCCGCACCAAGTGGGCCACTTTTTGCCACCGCCTGAGCGAGCGAGGCTTCACCGCCGCAGAACTCGCCCGCGTGACCAGCCCGATCGGCTTGCCCGGTATTCAAAGCAAGGTGCCGGCGGTGATCGCGGCGTCGGTTGTTGCCCAGTTGTTGCTTGCCGTCAGCGCCAACGGCGGCGCTGTGAAACTGCCTTGAGGTGCCATGGAAACCTACCTGCTTGACTGGGCCAACCTGCTGCTGCGCTGGCTGCATGTGATCGTGGCCATTGCCTGGATCGGCTCGTCCTTCTACTTCGTCTTTCTCGACAGCAGCCTCACCCCACCCGAAGACGAGCAGTTGAAAAAAGACGGCGTCAGCGGTGAGCTCTGGGCTGTGCACGGCGGCGGTTTCTACCACCCGGTGAAGTTCGCGGTCTCACCCCCGAAGCTGCCCGGGCACCTGCACTGGTTTTATTGGGAGAGTTACTCCACCTGGCTTTCGGGCTTCGCGCTGTTCCTCATCTCCTACATCTGGAGTCCCCGCGTCTACCTGATCGATCCCAAGGTGATGGACTGGAGCCCTGCCGCCGCGATCTCGGCCGCGCTGGCTTTCCTGGTGGTGTTCTGGCTGTTGTACGACGCGATCTGCCGCCTGCTGGGCCAAAGCAAGAACGGCGACGCCAAGGTGGGCGCGCTGGTGCTGGTGCTGGTGTGTGTGGCGGCGTGGATGGCCACGCAACTCTTTGCCGGGCGCGCGGCCTTTTTGCTGGTGGGCGCGATGATCGCCACCGCCATGAGCGCCAACGTGTTCTTCTGGATCATCCCCGGCCAGCGCACCGTGGTGGCCGACCTCGAGGCCGGCCGCCCGGTCGACCCGGTCCACGGCCAGCGTGGCAAGCAGCGCAGCGTGCACAACACCTACTTCACGCTGCCGGTGCTGTTCGCCATGCTGAGCAACCACTACAGCTTCACCTACACCCACCCGCAGAACTGGCTGATCCTGATCGGCATGATGTTCGCGGGTGCGGCGATCCGCCAGTTCTTCGTCATGCGCCACGGCCACAAACTGGGCCGCAACAAGCACCCCTGGCCCTTCGCGGCCGTGGGTGTGGTGGTGCTGATCGCACTCATCGTCTGGCTCAAGCCCGACCCGGTGCAGGCCGTGGTGGTGCCCGACGTGGTGGGCTACGCGCAGCTCAAACCCGTGATCGAGCAGCGCTGTGTGATGTGCCATGGCGAGGCCTTGCAGTCGAAAAACGTGCGGCTCGATTCAGCGGAGGCACTCCAGCAGCACGCGCAAGCGGTCTACCAGCAGGCGGTGGTGTCGCGCCTCATGCCGATGAACAACGCGACCGGCTTGACCGAGGAGGAACGCGCCCTGATCGGGCAGTGGTTCAGGGGCGGCGCGAAGGTCGATTGAGGTTTCAGGCCGACGCGTTCACGCGTGCGCCAGTGCAGATGCCCAGCACCTGCGCGGCTTGTGTCGCATCCGTTCCGCGCCAGGCCACGATCTGGTCGGGCCGGATCAGCACCAGCGGGGCTTCGTACAGGGCCAGCAGTTCCGGCGCAGGGTGGCGCACGACCAGGAGGTTCAACTCCGCTGCCTGGGCCTCGCGTTCGAACGCACCGGTGTCGGGCGGCTGCGGACCCAGCGACAGCAGCGTCCATTCGAAGTGAAAGCTGTCGTAGAGCGAGCGCCCGTCTTCCAGCCAGGCGTGTGGTGGACGTCCGCCCGGGCAGGCGCTGGGCACGTACTCGTTGGGCGTGTCTGCTGGCGGGCTTGATCCGTCGGACACGACGATGGGCGACCCGTCGTAACGACCGCCGAAGGTCACACCGGGTATGTTGAATTCGAGCCGCACGTGCGCGTTGAAGTACGCCGATGCGGCCTGGCGGGCGCACTCGCCAGCGGGACCCTCCTGTTCCAGTTCGGGCGTGGCCTTGAACAGGCCCACCGAGTCGGCGAAATGTCTGGCGTAGGCGGTGTTGCGCTGGGCCAGGGGTTTGCGCTCCAGTTCGTAGGTGTCGAGCAGCGATTCGGGCGCGCGCCCCTGCAGCACATGGGCCAGCTTCCAGCCGAGGTTGACGGCGTCCTCCACGGCGGTGTTGTAGCCCAGGCCGCCCGTGGGCGTGAACAGGTGGGCCGCGTCGCCGCCGATGAAGACACGGCCTTTCTGAAACCGTTCTGCCACCAGTGCATGCCCGGCAGTCCAAGTGAGCATGGACAGGATTTCGATGGGGAGTTCGCATCCCATGGCCTGCAAAAAGATGCGCCGGGCGTCGTCCTCGGTCCATGCGTCTGCGTCCTCACCATCGTGAACCGCCGCGTGGAAAGCGAACTCGCTCTGGCCGTCGACGGAGGCCATGAACACGCGCCGTTGCGCGTTCACCGAGACGTACATCCAGGCCTTGTCGTGCGGGAACGCCGCGTGGAAGCCAGGCACGCGGCAGTACAGCGCGAACATTTTTCCGCCCATGAACTCGCGCTTGAAGCCGCTGGCGCCGCCGTAGCCGATGCCCAGATGCTGCCGCACCACGCTGCGTGCGCCGTCCACGCCAACGAGGAAGCGCGCTTTCACCGAGCGCGATCCGGTGCCGTCAACCGAGGCGATGCTGGCTTCGACCTCGCGCCCGTTGTCGTTGAAATCGCGGAGCTGCCAGCCGTGGCGAATGTCGATATCGGACCACTGCCTGGCGTGGCGCATCAGAGTGGCTTCCACGAACTTCTGCGACACGCGGTGGGGCAACTCGGCAGCGCTCCACGAACCGCTCATGCGCTTGATGGTGGCCGCGGCTTGTCCGGCCGTGGGCAGCCGCAAACGCGCCAGTTCATGCTGGCTGAAGCGGGTGAAGTACGCGATGTCGGTCGGATGGTCGGACGGCAGGCCCTGTTCGCGAATTTCATCCGCGAAGCCATGCCGGCGAAAGTGCTCCATGGTGCGCGCCTGGGTCGCGTTGGCCTGCGGGTTGAAGGCGGTCCCGGGCTTGGGTTCCACCAGCAGGGCACGCACGCCGCGCCTGCCCAATTCGTTGGCCAGCATGAGCCCGCAAGGCCCGCCGCCCACGATCAACACCTCGGTGTGGATGTCATCGCCCTGCGGTTGCGTCGGGCTCATCGATAATTTGCCAGCCATTTCGGTCATTTGCTTAGGTTGCCTAACTATTTTGAGTGTACTCAAAAACGATCCACCGTCCAGACCTCGCCGTGCGTCAGACGCCTGGCGCATGCACAACGCGGGTCGTGTGCTGGGCAATGCGCTGACACGTTTCGAGTCCCGTGTGCTGGCGCTGATGGCCCAGGCCGGTCATGCCCAGACGCGCCTGTCCCACATCAACCTCACCCGGCATCTGGACCTGGAGGGCACGCGCATCACGGTGCTGGCGCAACGCGCCCACATGACGAACGCCGCCATGACGGAGCTGATCGACCAGTGCGAGGTGCTGGGTCTGGTGGTGCGCCTGTCCGACCCGGCAGACCGGCGGGCGCGCATTGTGAATTTCACCGAGGCGGGACGCCTGTGGCTGGCTGCGTTTGCCAAAGCGCTGAAGAAGGCCGAACGCGAACTGCTTGACGAGATCGGTGATGAGGCGGCCACCGCGCTGCTGGATGCGCTGGCAAGGTATGGGGGCGTGGTGGATTCCATCGGGGCCCGGGACAAGGCCAATTGATCTGGGGTACCCTCGATGGAGATTTCAACAACCCACCGAACACACCATGAAAACGCAAGCCGCCGTCGCCTGGAAAGCAGGCCAGCCCCTCACCATCGAAACCGTGGACCTGCAGGGGCCGAAATTCGGCGAAGTGCTGGTGGAAATCAAGGCCACCGGCATCTGCCACACCGACTACTACACGCTCTCGGGCGCTGACCCGGAAGGCATTTTCCCCGCCATCCTGGGCCATGAAGGCGCGGGCATCGTGGTGGACGTGGGCCCCGGCGTGACCTCGCTCAAGAAGGGCGATCACGTCATCCCGCTCTATACGCCCGAGTGCCGCCAGTGCAAGTTCTGCCTGAGCCGCAAGACCAACCTGTGCCAGCTGATCCGCGGCACGCAAGGCAAGGGCCTCATGCCCGACGCCACCAGCCGCTTCAGCATCGACGGCCAACCCATCTTTCACTACATGGGCACAAGCACCTTCAGCAACTACACCGTGGCGCCCGAGATTTCGCTGGCCAAGATCCGCGAAGACGCACCGTTCGACAAGGTCTGCTACATCGGCTGCGGCGTCACCACCGGCATCGGTGCGGTGATCTTCTCGGCCAAGGTCGAGGCGGGCGCCAACGTGGTCGTGTTCGGCCTGGGCGGCATCGGCCTGAACGTGATCCAGGGCGCGAAGATGGTGGGCGCCGACAAGATCATCGGTGTCGATCTGAACCCCGCGCGCGAAGCCATGGCGCGCAAGTTCGGCATGACGCACTTCATCAACCCCAAGGAAGTGCCCAATGTGGTGGACGCCATCGTCCAGCTCACCGACGGCGGCGCCGACTACAGCTTCGAGTGCATCGGCAACACCAAGGTGATGCGCGACGCGCTGGAGTGCACCCACAAGGGCTGGGGCCGCAGCATCATCATCGGCGTGGCCGAAGCCGGTGCCGAAATCAGCACGCGTCCGTTTCAGCTGGTCACCGGCCGCAAGTGGGAAGGCTCGGCCTTCGGCGGTGCGCGCGGCCGCACCGACGTGCCCAAGATCGTCGACTGGTACATGGAAGGCAAGATCAACATCGACGACCTGATCACGCACAAGCTTCGGCTGGACCAGATCAACGAAGGCTTTGATTTGATGAAGCGCGGCGAATCCATCCGCGCCGTCGTGGAGTTTTGATGGGTCTGGAAACGCTGAGCGAGCACCGCTGCTTCGGCGGCGTGCAGGGCTTCTACCGGCACGCCTCCGCCGAGATCGGCCTGCCGATGAAGTTTGGCGTGTTCGTGCCGCCGCAAGCGGCTCAGGGCCCAGTGCCGGTGCTGTTCTTTCTGGCCGGGCTGACCTGCACAGAAGAAACCTTTGCCATCAAAGCCGGGGCCCAGCGCGTTGCAGCCGAGCTGGGCCTGATGATCGTCACGCCCGACACCAGCCCGCGCGACACGGGCATCGACGGCGCCAGCGCCGCCTGGGACTTCGGCCACGGCGCCGGTTTTTATCTTGACGCCACCGAGGCGCCCTGGGCCAAACACTTCCGCATGGAGAGCTGGATCACGCAGGAGCTGCGCGCGCTGGTGTTGTCGAAGTTCCCGGCGCGCGCCGACCGCGTGGGTCTGTTCGGCCACTCCATGGGCGGTCACGGCGCACTCACACTCGCCCTGCGTCACCCGGGCCTGTACCAGAGCGTGTCGGCCTTTGCGCCGATCGCCGCGCCCACGCAATGCCCCTGGGGCGAAAAAGCGTTCACCGGCTACCTGGGCGCGGACCGCACGACCTGGGCTGCGCACGACGCCACCGAACTGGTGAAAGCTGGCAAAAAAGCGCCCCCATTGCTCATCGACCAGGGCCTGGCCGACAACTTCCTGGCGGCGCAACTGCATCCCCACCTGTTCGAGGCCGCGTGCCAGCAGGCCGGTCAGCCGCTCACGCTGCGCCGGCATGCCGGCCACGACCACGGCTACTACTTCATCACAAGCTTCATCGACGACCACCTGCGCCACCACGCGCAAACCCTGGCCACTGCCTGACACCATGCGCGCCCGCCACTACGACCTCATCGCCTTCGACTGGGACGGCACCCTGTTCGACTCCACCGCGCTCATTGCCCGCAGCATCCAGCTGGCCGTGAGCGACGTGGGGGGCACGCCGCCCACCCACCAGGCCGCCAGCTACGTGATCGGCATGGGCCTGATGCAAGCGCTGGCCCATGCTGCGCCCGATGTGCCGCCCGAGAAGTACCCGCAGCTGGGCGAGCGCTACCGCCACCACTACACCGCGCGCCAGCACGACCTGAGCTTGTTCGAGGGCGTGCTGCCCTTGCTTGCTGAACTGAAAGAGCGCCAGCACCTGCTGACCGTGGCCACCGGCAAGAGCCGCCGGGGTCTGGACGAGGTGCTGCGCACGGTGGAACTGGTCGGGTTGTTCGACGGTTCGCGCACTGCAGACGAGACCGCCGGAAAGCCGCACCCGCTGATGCTCCAGGAGCTGATGAGCGAGTTCGGCGTTTCGCCCGAGCGCACGCTCATGATCGGCGACACCACACACGACCTGCAGATGGCACTGAACGCGGGTTGTGCGAGCGTGGGTGTGAGCTACGGCGCGCACGAGCCCGACGCGTTTCACGAACTCAAGCCCCTGCATGTGGCGCATTCGGTGCGCGAACTGCGCGACTGGCTCACCCAACACGCCTGAGGCTTCCATGACGCCACCCACCGACGATCCGGTCCACCCGCTGTGCAACAGCCGCGATCTGGTCGACGGGGGACGGGCGGTGTCGTTCGATGTGAACTACGCGGGCCAGACCTGCCGCGCGTTTGCGGTGCGTTTCCAGGGGAAACCACATGCCTACCTGAACCGCTGCGCACACGTGGCCATGGAACTCGACTGGCAGCCCGATCGTTTTTTTGACGACACCGGCCGCTGGCTGATGTGTGCCACACACGGGGCCGTGTACGAGCCTACCAGCGGTGAATGCCGGGGCGGGCCGTGCCGCGGCGGGTTGTTCAAGATCGAACTGCTGGAGCTCGATGGGGTGATTCACTGGCGGTCACAATACCACCTCAAACCTGTTGAATTCTGAGAAATTCCCCACCATGAACGACGACAACCTGGGCTCGACAAGCTCCGCTGGCAGCGACCGCAACCACGGGGTGGCTTGGGAGCGCGCCACGCTGGAAAAGCTGGTGTTTGCCACCATCCGCGAGCAGCAGGCGGCGCGCCGCTGGAAAATGTTCACCCGCTTCATGTGGCTGGCCATTCTGGGCGCGATCGTCTGGTTTCTGTACACCAGCGCCGACATGGCGTCTGCGACCAGCACGCCGCACACGGCAGTGGTCGAGATCAAGGGCGAGATCGCCTCCGGCGCCGAAGCCAGCGCGGAAAACGTGGTCGCTGCATTGCGCTCGGCCTTTGACGACGAGGGCGCCCAGGCGGTGGTGCTGTTGATCAACTCCCCCGGCGGCAGCCCCGTGCAGGCCGGCATCATCAACGACGAGATCACGCGCCTCAAGGGTCTGCACGACAAGAAGGTCTATGCGGTGGTGGAAGAGACCTGTGCCTCGGCCGCCTACTACATCGCGGCGGCGGCCGACAACATCTACGTGGACAAGGCCAGCCTGGTGGGCAGCATCGGCGTGCTCATGGACGGTTTCGGCTTCACCGGGCTCATGGAAAAGCTGGGCATCGAGCGGCGCCTGATGACCGCTGGCGACAACAAGGGTCTGCTCGATCCGTTCAGCCCGCAGAACGAGTCGCAGCGCCAGTTCATGCAGAGCCTGCTGGCCGAGATTCACACGCAGTTCATCGAGGTGGTGAAAAAGGGCCGTGGCGACCGCCTGAAAGAAACACCCGAGACTTTCAGTGGTCTGGTGTGGAACGGCCAGCAAGCCGTGGCACTGGGGCTGGCCGATGGCCTGGGCAACCTCGACTTTGTTGCGCGCGAGGTCGTCAAGGCCGAAGAGCTGGTGGACTACACCCGGCGTGAAAACGTGGGCCTGCGCCTGGCCAAACGTTTTGGCGCAAGCGTCGGCGAGGGCATCTTCCTCGCCGCGCGCTCCGCGGGCGTTCAGCTCCGGTAACCGTTGGGGTTGGCGCGCTGCCAGCGCCAGGCATCGGCGCACATGTCGTCCAGTGTGTGCAGGGCTTGCCAGCCCAGCAGGCGCAAAGCCAGGGCGGGGTCGGCCCAGCACTGCGCCACATCGCCCGCGCGGCGCGGCGCCACACGGTAGGGCACCGGCTTGCCACTGGCGGCCTCAAACGCTTGCACCACGTCAAGCACACTGTGGCCGCGGCCTGTGCCCAGGTTCACGGTGAAACTTTCGCCTTGCCCGAGCAGCGCCTTGATGGCGGCCACATGGCCGTCGGCCAGGTCTTGCACGTGGATGTAGTCGCGCACGCCGGTGCCGTCGGGCGTGGCGTAGTCGTTGCCGTACACGTTGAGGTGCTCGCGCTGGCCCACGGCCACCTGCGCCACATAGGGCATGAGGTTGTTGGGAATGCCGGCCGGGTCTTCGCCGATGAGCCCGCTCGGGTGCGCGCCCACGGGGTTGAAGTAGCGCAGCACGCCCACGCGCCACGCCGGGTTGGCGGTGCGCAGGGCCGAGAGCATGTCCTCGATCACCAGCTTGCTGTGGCCATACGGGTTGGTGTGGCTGCGTGGAAAGTTCTCTGTGATCGGCACTGTTGCCGGGTCGCCGTAGACCGTGGCGCTGCTGGAGAACACCAGCGTGGGCGCGTTGCCCGGCGCTTCGGTGTACACGGTGTCCATGGCGCGCAGCAGGCTGACCGCACCGCCGATGTTGTTGTGGAAGTACTTGAGCGGCAGCGCCACGCTCTCGCCCACCGCCTTGTCGCCTGCAAAGTGCACCACACCGGCCGGCTGGTGGCGGCGCAGCACGTCTTGCACCCACATTGTGTCGAGTACATCACCGCGTTCCAGTGTGATGGATCGGCCGGTGATGGTGGCCAGGCGCTCCATCACCACCGGGTGGCTGTTGGCAAAGTTGTCCAGAACGATCGGATCGAAACCCGCCGCCACCAGGGCAACCGCTGTGTGGCTGCCGATATAGCCGGCTCCGCCGGTCAGCAAAATCTTCATGCGTGGAGCCTCAGGGTTTGGCGGCGTCGGGCTGGCGGCCGTACTTGTCTTCCAGGCGAACAATGTCGTCTTCGCCCAGGTAGCTGCCCGACTGCACTTCGATCATTTCCAGCGGCAGCTTGCCCGGGTTGTGCAGGCGGTGCACTTCGCCGATGGGGATGTAGGTCGACTGGTTCTCCGACAGCAGGTAGGTCTCTGCGCCGCGCGTGACCTCGGCCGTGCCCTTGACGACGATCCAGTGCTCGGCTCGGTGGTGGTGCTTCTGCAGGCTGAGGCTGGCGCCGGGTTTGACACCGATGCGCTTGACCTGGAAGCGCTCGCCCACGTCCACGCTGTCGTACCAACCCCAGGGGCGCGCCACGCGGCGGTGAAGCGCAGCCTCCGGCACCTTGAGGCGCGACAGGTGCGCGACCACGTCCTTCACTTGTTCTGCGTGGTCGCGCTGGGCCACCAGCAGGGCGTCGGGCGTGTCGATGATCAGCAGGTCCTTGGTGCCCAGGGCCACCACGGTGCGGCCCGGTGCGTGGATGAAGGTGTTGCTCGCGTGCAGCGTGTGGCCCTGGCCGGTGATGCGGTTGCCGTCGTCGTCGGCCGGGCTGAGGTCGGCCACGGCGTTCCAGCTTCCCACGTCGCTCCACTGGCCCTGGAAGGGCACCACGGCCACGTCGGCGTGGCGCTCCATCACCGCGTAGTCGATGCTCTGCGAGCGGCAGGCGAGGAAGGGCGCGGCTTCGGGTCGCACAAAGTGGATCTGGCCCACGGTGTCCTGCTTCGGCGCAGCCATCGCCTGACGGCACGATTGCAGGATGTCGTTGGCGTGCTGGCCGAGTGCGGTCAACAACGTGCTGGCGCGCACCAGGAAGATGCCGGCATTCCACAGCACGTTGCCTTGCAGCAGCAAGGCCTGGGCAGCGGCGGGCGCGGGCTTTTCGATGAAGCGCGCCACGCGGCGGCTGCCATCGGTGCGGGCATCACCCTGTTCGATGTAGCCGTACGCCGTGCTCGGAAAACTGGGCACCACGCCGAAGGTGACGATGGCGCCGGCTTCAGCTGCCGCCACCCCTTGACGAACCGTGTGTGCGAAAGCCTCGACGTCGGGAATGTGGTGGTCGGAGGGGCAGAACAGCAGCAGCGGGTCGGCATCTGCCGGGCTGGCGGCCAGCAAGGCGGCCAACGCCATGGCCGCAGCCGTGTTGCGCGCCGCCGGCTCCAGCAGCACCTGGCCGGCCGAGTTTTGCGATTCCATCGCATCAGCGACCAGAAAACGGTGGTCTTCCGAGGCCACGCACACGGGCGGGTTGCCGCACCAGGCCAGGCGCGCCAGCGTCAGCTGCAACAGGCTCTGGTTGCCCACCAGCGGAACGAATTGCTTGGGGAAGCTCTGGCGGCTCAGTGGCCACAGGCGGGTGCCGGAGCCGCCGCAAAGAATGACGGGGGTGATGCTCATGTTCTGCTGATCGGGAAGGTGGACGGTGAGTGGCTGGACCCGTCTGGGAGCCCGAGGCAGTGTAGCCCTTCGAGGTCGTTTCATGCTGCGCCGTTACCATGCAAGGCTGCACTCCTGAAACAACAAGCCAGAGAGAGACCATGACCATTCGCAAAGCTGTTTTTCCTGTGGGCGGCCTCGGCACCCGCTTTCTGCCCGCCACCAAAGCCATCCCCAAGGAAATGCTGCCCGTGGTCGACAAGCCATTGATTCAATACGCGGTGGAAGAGGCTTATGCCGCCGGCATCCGCGAAATGATCTTCGTGACCGGTCGCCACAAGCGCGCCATTGAAGACCACTTCGACACCGCCTACGAGCTGGAGATGGAACTCGAAGCGGCCGGCAAGTCGGCCCTGCTTGAACTCGTTCACTCCATCAAGCCCGACGACATGGACTGCGTGTACGTGCGCCAACCCCGCGCGCTCGGTCTGGGGCACGCGGTGTTGTGCGCCGAGCGCCTGGTGGGCGACGAGCCGTTTGCTGTGTTGCTGGCCGACGATCTGATGATGGGCGCGCGCCAGGCCGAGGGCGGCCCCACCGTGTTGCAACAGATGGTGCAAGCCTTTGAGTCCAGCCCCGGCACCGTGCTGGCTGTGCAAGACGTGCCGCGCGCGGACACCCGGCGCTACGGCGTGGTTGATGTGCATGGTGTGAGCGCAGCGCTGGCCGAGGTATTCGCCATGGTCGAGAAGCCTGCGCCTGATGTGGCGCCGTCCACCCTGGCGGTGGCGGGCCGCTACGTGCTCACGCCAGCGGTGTTCGAGAGCATTCGCCGCCAGCCCCGTGGCGCGGGAGGCGAGATCCAGCTCACCGACGGCATTGCCGCGTTGATCGGCACCGAGAAGGTGCAGGCCTTCCGCTACGACGGCACGCGCTACGACTGCGGCAGCAAAGAGGGTTTCCTGGAGGCCACGATCGATCTCGCGCTGGCGAATGCTGAACTGGGCGCCTCGGTGCGCGCCCACATCAAACGCGTGATGGGCTGAACCTTCAGCGACCGAACAAAAACACCGCAGGCGTGTCCAGCGGCAGATCGTTGGCAATGCCCGGGCTGCGCTTCCACTCGCTCACCAGTGCGCTGCGGCTCACCTGCTGCGGGAGCGACATCGCGCAACACACGGCCAACCGGGTGTGCGGGTGCAGGGTCTGCAAGAGCGCCTGCAGCAGCGCGGTGTTGCGGTAGGGCGTCTCGATCAGGATCTGGGTTTGTCCGGTTTTCAGCGCCAGCGCCTCCAGATCGTGCAGGCGCTTGCCCCGCTCGGAGGCTTCTTGCGGCACATAGCCCACAAACGCAAAACTTTGTCCGTTCAAGCCACTGGCGGCCAGCGCCAGCATCAGCGAAACCGGTCCCGTGAGCGGCACCACCTGCAAACCCAGGGCATGCGCTGCGCGCACCACCGCGCTGCCCGGGTCGGCAATGGCTGGCATGCCGGCCTCGCTCACCAGGCCGATGTGGTGGCCTTGCAGGGCGGGGGCCAACAGCTCGCGCGCTTGCGCATCGCCTCCGGCCTGCGGTGTGTGGTCGCCTTTCTTGTGAGCGGCCCGGGGCAGCTCGACGATGTGTTGGTTCTGCATGGGTGCCGCAATGCCCACCGCCGCCTCCACCCGCTTCAGGAAAGCCCGTGTGCTCTTCGCGTTTTCGGTGATCCAGTGCGTCAGGCCACTGGCCACCAGCATCGTTTCTTTGGGGAGCCACGTGTCTGCCGGTGCCGCCTCCAGCGCCACGCCGAAGTCCAGCGGCGTGGGCACCAGGTAAAGCGTTCCCCTGGGGGTGAGCAGGGCACTCACGGCACGTGCACGCCCGCAGCGCGGATCATGCGGCAGGTGCGGATCAGCGGCAGACCCACCAGCGCGGTGGGATCGTCGTTGTCGATGCGCTCCAGCAGCGCGATGCCCAGACCTTCGCTCTTGGCGCTGCCAGCGCAGTCGTAGGGTTGCTCGGCCCGCAGGTAGCGCTCGATCTCGGCATCGCTGAGCTTGCGGAAAACCACACGCACCGAGGCGATGTCGCACTGCTCGAAGCCCGTGGCCGCGCAGACCACCGCCAGCGCGGTCTGGAACACCACCGTTTCACCGCGCAACCGTTTGAGTTGGACCACCGCGCGTTCGTGGGTACCGGGTTTGCCCAGCGGCTCGCCTCGCAAATCCGCCACCTGGTCGCTGCCGATCACCACCGCCTGCGGGTGGCGCGCCGCCACGTCGCGTGCCTTGGCGAGCGCAAGGCGCACCGCCAGGTCCGCCGGGTTCTCGCCCGATCTCGGGGTTTCGTCCACGTTGGGCGCCACAGCCTCGAACGGCAACTTCAATCGGGACAGCAGCTCGTGCCGGTAACGTGAAGTGGAGCCCAGGATGAGTGGGCGCGAGCTGGGAGGCGATGCGATGGGGCGGTCGGGCGTCATCCCGCTATTCTGCGTGCATTCTTTTAAACTGCCCGACATGAAACCCACACCCAAGACCAGCTGGAATCCCGACAGGCTGGACGTGCGCGCCTTTGCCCAGGCCGGCGCAGATTTGCAGGCAGACGATCCCATGACCCGTTTCGAGCGGCTGGTTGCCGAGGCCCATGCCGACGAAGCCCAGCCCGCCCTGGGTTCGGTGACCTGGCAAGCCCACGGTGAAATGCGCGCCGGAGCCTCCGGCGGAGCGCCGGCCGTCTGGCTGCACCTGCAGGCCAAGACATCGATTCCCTTGACGTGCCAACGCTGTCTTGGCCCGGTCGACACACCGCTGAACGTCGATCGGTGGTTCCGCTTCGTGAACGACGAGGCCACGGCGGAGGCCGAAGACGACGACTGTGAGGAAGATCTGCTGGCGCTGGAGCCCCGCCCCCGGCTTCACGATGTGCTGGAAGACGAAATGCTGATGGAGTTGCCGCTGGTCCCCCTGCACGAAACCTGCCCAGTGCCGGTCGTCATGCAGGCGTCAGACCCCATGGTGGGGATGGACGATGGCGAGCCCGAGCGCAAAAACCCGTTTGCCGGGTTGGCCAAGCTCAAAAAGTAGGCAAGCCGCCTGCCCCTCATCGGTCTCTGGGCTCGAATGGGCGCTTCGGGCTATAATGCTTGGCTTTGCGCAGGCATCCAAAGGCACACCGACGTGCATGGTTTCAGGCGCACCCGTTTGTCCCTACCGATTTCAGGAGCCCACCATGGCTGTTCAGCAAAACAAAAAGTCCCCTTCCAAGCGCGGTATGCACCGTTCGCACAACGCCTTGAACGTGCCGGGCATCGCCGTGGAACCCACCACCGGTGAAATCCACCTGCGCCACCACATCAGCCCCAACGGTTTTTACCGTGGTCGTCAGGTGCTGAAGAACAAATCCGAAGCCTGACGTGACGGTTCGCCATTGGCCTCGCTGCGTCATGCGCTCGGGGTCAGGCGGACTCGACAGGCCCAGGCCCGCATGTTCCATGCGGGCTTTTTTCATGGAAGGGGCACCTGCCGTGCCCGCCTCAGGAACTTGAGATGATCACCATTGCCGTGGATTGCATGGGTGGAGATGTCGGTCCGGGCGTGACGATGCCCGCCTGCCAGGCCTTTCTCGCCAGCCACCCGCAAGCCCAACTCTTGCTGGTGGGCAAGCCCGATGTGTTCCGGGCATGGCCTCAGTTGCTCAACAACGTGCGCTGCACCGTTGTGCCGGCGACCGAAGTCGTGGGCATGGACGATGCGGTGGAGATCGCCCTGCGGCGAAAAAAAGACTCGTCCATGCGCGTGGCGATCAATCAGGTCAAGGACGGTGCGGCTCAGGCCGTGGTGTCTGCCGGCAACACCGGCGCTCTGATGGCCATTGCCCGGTACGTGCTCAAGACCATGGACGGCATTGATCGACCGGCCATCGCCACGCAAATGCCCAATGCCCGCGGAGGCGCCACCACGGTGCTGGACCTGGGGGCCAACGTCGATTGCTCAGCCGAGCATCTGTTGCAGTTCGCCGTGATGGGCTCGGCCCTGGTGGCTGCGGCCACTGGTCGCCCGGAGCCCAGCGTCGGCTTGCTGAATGTCGGTGAAGAGGTCATCAAAGGCAGTGAAGTGATCAAAAAAGCGGGTGTTTTGCTGCGAAATGCAGCCAACACCGGCGATCTCAACTTCTTTGGCAATGTGGAAGGTGATGACATCTTCAAGGGCACGACCGACATCGTTGTGTGCGACGGTTTTGTGGGCAACGTTGCGCTGAAGGCCAGCGAAGGGCTGGCCTCGATGATCAGCGGTTTTCTTCGAGAAGAGTTTTCCAGCAGCATCTTCCGGAAAATGGCGGCCATCGTTGCTTATCCGGTTTTAAAGTCTTTTAAAAATCGGGTTGATCACCGTCGGTACAACGGGGCAGCACTGTTGGGCCTCCAGGGACTGGTGTTCAAGAGCCACGGTTCGGCGGACGCGTTCGCGTTCGAGCAGGCCTTGGGGCGGGCTTATGATGCGGCCCACAACCGGTTGCTCGACAACGTGCGAGAACGCATTGCACACGCGCAGCAGCTGATGTCGCCAGAGTCGCTGCCCAGCGAACTCAAGAGCATCCCGACACTCTGACCCATCCCAACCGCACCGCATGACCCGTTTTGCCCGCATCACCGGCACCGGCAGTTGCCTGCCGCCGAACCGCCTGACCAACGCCGACATGGTCGGCATGCTGGCCCAGCGTGGCGTGGAAACCAGCGACGACTGGATCGTGGAACGCACCGGTATCCGTGCGCGCCACTTCGTTGCGGACGGTGTGTTCGCCAGTGACCTGGCGGCCGTGGCCTGCCGCGAAGCCATGACCGCCGCGGGTGTGCTGCCGGCCGACATCGACCTGATCATCGTGGCCACATCGACGCCCGACATGGTCTTTCCGTCGACCGCCGCGCTGCTGCAGCACAAGCTGGGTATCGCCGGCTGCCCCGTGTTCGATGTGCAGGCGGTCTGCAGTGGCTTCATCTATGCACTCACCGTGGCCGACGCCCTGATCCAGTCGGGCACCGCGCACAAGGCGCTCGTGGTCGGCTCCGAAGTGTTCAGCCGCCTTCTGGATTTCAACGACCGCACCACCTGCGTGTTGTTTGGCGATGGCGCCGGTGCCGTGGTGCTGGAAGCGTCTGACAAGCCCGGCATCCTTGCCACCGATATCCACGCCGATGGCAAACACTCGAGCATCCTGTGTGTGCCCGGGCACGTGTCGGGCGGCTTGATCCTGGGCGACCCGCTGCTCAAGATGGACGGCCAGGCGGTGTTCAAGCTGGCGGTGGGCGTGCTCGAAGACACCGCACGGGCCGTGCTCGCCAAAGCGGGCAAAACGGCCGAGGACGTGGATTGGCTCATTCCGCACCAGGCCAACATCCGCATCATGCAAAGCACGGCGCGCAAGCTCAAGCTGCCCATGGACAAGGTGGTGGTGACCGTCGACCAGCATGGCAACACATCGGCTGCTTCGATCCCGCTGGCGCTGGACCACGCGGTGCGCCAGGGCCGGGTGAAAAAAGGCGACACCCTGATGCTCGAAGGCGTGGGCGGAGGCTTCACCTGGGGCGCCGTGCTGCTGGACTTCTGAGCAGAGCCGCCCAGGGGGCTTCTTCCGCACCAGACCATTGAAGATCACATGAAGAATTTTGCGTTTGTATTTCCCGGCCAGGGCTCACAAGCCGTGGGCATGCTGGACGCCTGGGGCGATCACCCGGAGGTGTTGGGCACCCTCGCCGAAGCCTCGGACGCCCTGAGCGAAAACGTGGGTCAGCTGATCCACGACGGCCCCAAGGAACTGCTGTCCCTCACGACCAACACGCAGCCGGTGATGCTGGTGGCCGGCGTGGCCGCCTGGCGTGTCTGGCGTGCCGAGGGCGGTGCTCTGCCGTCGGTGCTTGCGGGCCATTCGCTGGGCGAATATGCGGCGCTGGTGGCGTCCGGCGTGTTGACGTTGGCCCAGGCTGCGCCACTCGTGCGTTTCCGTGCAGCCGCCATGCAGGAAGCCGTGCCCGTGGGCACCGGTGCCATGGCTGCCATTCTTGGCATGGATGCGCAGCGCGTCATTGCCGGCTGTGCCGAGGCGCAAGCCACGTTTGGTGCGGGCACTGTGGAGGTGGTCGAGGCTGTGAACTTCAACGATCCATCCCAGACGGTGATCGCGGGCAGCAAGGCCGCGGTCGAGAAAGCCTGCGAAGTGCTCAAGGCCAACGGCGCGAAGCGCGCCTTGCCTTTGTCGGTGTCGGCGCCTTTCCACTCCAGCCTCATGAAGCCTGCTGCCGAGCTGTTGAAAGAAAAACTGGCGAGCACGGTTTTTTCAGCTTCGCAGATTCCTGTTGTGAACAACATCGATGTGGCGGTGGAAACCGACGCGCACCGCATTCGTGACGCGCTGTACCGCCAGGCGTTCGGCCCGGTGCGGTGGGTGGAATGTGTCCAGGCCATCAAGGCGCGCGGAGTCGACACCATCGTCGAATGCGGCCCGGGCAAGGTGCTGGCCGGTATGGCCAAGCGCATCGACCCCGAGCTCACGGGCGCGCCCCTTTACGATCCGGCGACCTTGGCCGATGTCAAAACCCTGTTGGCCTGAGTTCAGGAGCACACCATGTCTGAAGTGAAGTTTGCGGGCCAGGTGGCCTTGGTCACAGGCGCCTCGCGCGGCATTGGTGCGGCCATTGCACATGAACTGGCTGCGCGTGGCCTCATCGTCATCGGAACCGCCACCAGCGACGAAGGTGCGGCCAAGATCACCACCAGCCTGACCGGTGTCGCCGGCGCGGCGGTGGGTTGCCGTGGAGCGAAACTGGACGTGAACGATGCCGCTTCCGCTGAAGCGTTGATCGATGAAATCGTCAAGGCCCATGGCGGGTTGCAGGTATTGGTGAACAACGCCGGCATCACCCGCGACATGCTGGCGATGCGCCTGAAAGATGACGACTGGGATGCCGTGCTCGACACCAACTTGAAGGCGGTGTTCCGCATGAGCCGAGCAGTGATTCGCCCCATGATGAAGCAGCGCTATGGCCGCATCATCAGCATCACCAGTGTGGTGGGTGCCTCGGGCAACGCGGGCCAGGCCAACTACGCAGCGGCCAAGGCCGGTGTGGCCGGCATGACCCGTGCTCTGGCGCGTGAACTCGGCAGTCGCAACATCACGGTGAACTGCGTGGCGCCCGGTTTCATCGAAACCGACATGACCGCAGCGCTGCCCGAAGAACAGCAGAAAGCGCTGTTGGGTCAGATCCCGCTGGGGCACCTGGGCAAACCAGCCGACATCGCGCATGCGGTGGCCTACCTGGCAGGTCCACAAGCGTCTTACGTGACGGGCCAGGAGTTGCATGTCAACGGCGGCATGTTCATGTCCTGACAACGCGACCCGCTTCAAATGTGTTCAATCGCCGCGCCAGCCGCCCGGCGGGCCATCTGGGGAGACCTCCCTAGCCCGGCTAAAATGGCGGCCTTGCATTTCAACCACCCTCAGAGGGACTTATGAGCGATATCGAAGCACGTGTTAAGAAAATCATTGCCGAACAACTCGGTGTGGAAGAGGGCCAGGTCACCAACGAAAAAGCTTTCGTGGCCGACCTCGGTGCCGACTCTCTCGACACGGTCGAATTGGTGATGGCTCTCGAGGACGAGTTCGGTATCGAAATCCCCGACGAAGACGCCGAGAAAATCACGACGGTGCAAAACGCCATCGACTACGCAATGGCCCACCAGAAGGCCTGATTGTTTATTTGCATGCGCTCAACCGCTGCCTGCCCGCCAAGTTCTTCGAACCCGGGTTGCCAGGTGTGCGGTCAAGAGCGCGGGGGAATTGAATGAGCCGTCGTCGCGTTGTCGTGACAGGCCTGGGCTGTATCAGCCCCGTGGGAAACACGGTGGAAGATGCCTGGGCCAATCTGTTGGCCGGACGCTCCGGCATTGACCTCATCACCCGGTTTGACGCTTCCAGCTTCGCCTGCAAGATCGCAGGCGAGGTCAAAGGATTCAACATCGAGTCCTACATGAGCGCCAAAGAGGCGCGCACGATGGACGCCTTCATCCACTTTGGCGTGGCAGCAGCCCATCAGGCTGTCGTCGACTCGGGCTTGCCTCTGGGCGATGCGCTGGATGAAGAGACCGCGATCCGCATCGGTTGCATCATCGGTTCGGGCATTGGTGGTTTGCCACTGATCGAGGAAACCCACGCCGAATTGGTGAACCGCGGGCCGCGCCGCATCTCGCCATTTTTCGTGCCCGCTTCAATCATCAACATGATCGCCGGCCATGTGTCGATGCGATACGGCTTCAAGGGGCCAAACCTGGCGGTGGTGACGGCTTGCACCACGGGCCTGCATTGCATCGGTGAGGCCGCTCGCAAGATCGAATACGGCGATGCAGACGTGATCGTGGCCGGCGGCTCCGAAGCCACCGTGTCGCCTCTGGGTGTGGGTGGTTTTGCCGCCATGCGCGCCCTGTCCACACGCAACGACGACCCGGCCACGGCCTCCCGCCCCTGGGACAAGGACCGCGATGGTTTTGTGTTGGGCGAAGGCGCCGGCGTGATGGTGCTCGAAGAGTACGAGTTCGCCAAAGCGCGCGGCGCACGCATCTACGCCGAGCTCTCAGGCTATGGTTTGAGCGCCGACGCAGGCCACATGACGGCCCCCAGCATGGACGGCCCTCGCCGCGCGATGGGCAGTGCCCTGCGCAACGCGGGTCTGAACGCTGATCAAGTGGATTACCTCAACGCGCACGGAACTTCGACGCCTTTGGGCGACCTGAATGAAACCAACGCCATCAAGGCAGCTTTGGGCGACCACGCAGGCAACGTGGTGGTCAACTCCACCAAATCCATGACAGGTCATTTGCTGGGCGGCGCAGGTGGCATCGAGAGCGTGTTCACCGTGCTCGCTCTGCACCACCAGAAGAGCCCGCCGACCATCAACATCTTCAACCAGGATCCGGAATGTGATCTGGACTACTGCGCCAACACCGCGCGGGACATGAAGATCGACGTTGCACTCAAAAACAATTTTGGCTTCGGCGGCACCAACGGTTCGTTGGTCTTCAAGCGCATTTGAAGTCCTCGATCGCTTCTATCCCGCGCTCATTTCATGCACAACGCCCCATCCGTGGTCTTCCCGGTGGGGCGTTGTGCGTTTCAGGCCTGGCTGCTGGGGGCGCTTGGAGCGGTGAGCGCCGCGGTGGGAATGCTTTTTCTGATCGAGTCGGATTTCCGAACCTTCGGCGTCCGGGGTTGGCTCCCTTGTGTGGCGGGTGTTGTCGGGTGGCTGATATGGGCGACGTGGGCTTTTCTGAGCTGGCTTCGTTCGCCTCAGGGTACCCTGCGCTGGGAGCCATGGCGTGTGGAGGAGGGCGGCGCCAGCGGTGTCTGGTCGTGGACCGATCACGCGGGCGCCGGGCCGCAGGTGTTGAGCGGCATGGAGCGCGTGCTCGATTTTCAAAGCCGTGTCTTGCTGCGCTTTTGCGAGCCGGGCCGAGGGCAGCGGTGGGTCTGGGTCGAGAGAGGTGCCTTTCCTGCGCGTTGGAACGACCTGCGTCGGGCACTGGTGGCGAGCCGGGCCTGATGGCTGCAAGCATCGCGCAGGCCTTTGCCGCCGCAGGCCATGCTCCTTTGCGGTCTTCGTCTTTCACCCCTTGGGTTATATTTCCGCGCGCATGAATCCCGAAGACCACACCGCCCCCCCGCCTCCCGACAGCGACGTCATGTTGGTGCAGCGCACACTGGGCGGCGAGCAGCGAGCGTTTGAATTGCTCGTCATCAAATACCAGCGCCGCGTGGAGCGGCTGATCGGTCGCATGGTGCGCGACTCCGATCTGGTTCAAGACATCGCGCAGGAAACCTTCATCCGGGCCTACCGGGCGCTGGCGCAGTTCCGGGGTGATGCCCAGTTCTACACCTGGCTGTACCGGATCGCGGTGAACACCGCAAAAAAGCAGCTGATGGAGCTCAAGCGCGATCCCCTGGTTTTCCAGTCGCAGATGAAATCCTCGGACGACGATGAAACTTCCTCGTCCGAACGCGAACTAAATTTCAACGCGGCCGACACCGAGACGCCCGAGGCGGTGCTGGCCAGCAAGGAGATTGCCCAAGCGGTCAATGCGGCCATGGATGCGCTGCCCGAAGAGTTGCGAATGGCGATCACCTTGCGGGAAATCGAGGGCATGAGCTACGAAGAAATTGCGCAGGCGCTGGAATGTCCGATTGGAACGGTTCGTTCGCGGATTTTTCGAGCACGCGAGGCGATTTCCGGACGCATCAAACCGATGCTGGAACGCCAAACGGGCAAACGCTGGTAGTGGAGTTGCGCAGTCGTTTGACGCACGCAAGCCGATCGCATCGCACACGGGGAAATGAATCATGAATGCCGAACAAAACCACAATCCGCTGCCGGCTGACAAGGCCGATGTCATCCAGAGCATGGGTGTGAACACTGCGTTGTCTGCCATGGTCGATGGAGAGCTCGGCGCCTGCGAGTTCGAAGCCCTGATGGATTCACTGGAGACCGATGCCTTGTCGAGCTGGCATGCATACCAGGTGATCGGGGATGTGCTGCGGGGTCACCGGGACCCGACGGGTGCCCAGCCTGCGGCCGATTTTCTGGCGTCCGTGCGGACTGGTCTTGAAGCCCGCGATACAGAAACCCGCTTGCCTCGCCTGGCGGATGCAGCCGCCCTGCCATTGTCTGGACACGGCCTGCGTGAGGCCGCCAACGACGCGGTCTTTCGCTGGAAGCTGGTGGCGGGTTTTGCATCGCTGGCAGCCGTGATGGCGGTGAGCTGGAGCGTGGTTTCAGGTTCGGGGTCGAATGGTGCAGCGGGTGCCCAGCTGGCATCCAACGCTCCGGTGATTTCGGCGCCTGCTGCAGCTGTGGTCACCGTCGCCACCCCCGTGGTCAGCGAGCCAGTGGCCGTCAACACCGGCCAGGGCGTTGTGATTCGCGACGCCCAACTCGAAGCCTTGCTGGCCGAGCACCGCCAGCACGGTGGCATGTCCGCCTTGCAGATGCCTTCCGGGTTCATTCGCAACGCGACCTACGAAGCTGCGGGGCGTTGAGCAGCCATGACGCCCAACCTGTTTGCCGCTGAATCCGCCATGCCTGTTTTTGCCGCTACCTTGTCACACCGGTCGCGCCAGGCCCATTTGATGCTGCGGCACTGGCGACCTGTGGGTGCCATGGCGCTGCTGACGGCGGGCTTGTTGCTGGGTGCACCTTCGCAAGCCCAGGTCGGATCGACACCCCAGACCGGCACGCGGACCGTCAACGAGTGGCTCAGCCGCATGCACGAGGCATCGCGCCAGCGGGCCTACACCGGCACGCTGGTGGTGTCGGCAGGGGCTTCGATGTCGGCGTCGAAGATCTGGCATGTGTGTGACGGTAGCCAGCAGATGGAGCGCGTCGACACGCTCACCGGCCCACCACGCACCACCATCCGGCGCAACAACGATGTGATCACATTCGAGCCGGAGACGAAAACGGCGTTTGTCGAAAGGCGCGAGTCGCTGGGCATGTTTCCCGAGCTGCTGCGCACGCCAAACAACCTGATTCCCCAGTTTTACGCAGCGCGCGAAACCGGCGTGCAGCGCGTGGCAGGACACCTCGCCGACATGGTCGAGATCCTGCCCAAGGACGAGCTGCGCTTTGGATACCGCATCTGGTCCGAGCGGCAAACCGGTTTGGTGGTCAAGCTGCAGACGCTGGGCGAGCAAGGTGCTGTGCTGGAGCAGATGTCGTTCTCCGAGTTGCAGCTCGATGCCCCGGTCAGCATGGACAAGCTGCAAAAGCTGATGAAGGACACACGCGGCTACGAGGTGCACAAGCCGCTGCTCAAGAAGACCACGGCCGAAGCCGAGGGCTGGCGTTTGAAGGAGCCGGTGCCCGGGTTCACCGCCATGAGTTGCCACACCCGCGACGCCGGTGCGACCCAGGCGCCAGGCACCGCGCCCATGCAGTGGGTGTTCTCCGATGGCCTGGCTTCCGTGTCGCTGTTTGTCGAGCCTTTTGATGCGCAGCGCCACGGCCAGGAAAAGGCGGCTTCTGTCGGCGCGACCCACTCGGTGAGCAAGCGGGTGGGCGACCACTGGTTGACGGTGCTGGGCGAGGTTCCCCCACCGACGCTGCGGCGTTTTGCCCTTGCGCTGGAACGAACGCGCTGAACCTGCCAGACTTGTGTTCTTTCAGCCGAGCCGCACCTGCGCAGCGCTCGGTAGAACGTAGTTGCGCGCACAGCCCGGTTCTGCCATTTGCTTGTGTGTAAAGGATCACCATGACGCACCTGAAACGTATTCAAAAGCCTCTGCTGGCCATGACCGCCTCCGCTGCATTGGCGGCCATCGGAACGGCCGCGCTCATCCTGCACGCGCCACTGTCCGCGCAGACACCGATGGCGCCCGTGGCGGCCAGCGTGCGGGGTCTGCCGGACTTCACCGATCTGGTGGATCTGGTGGGACCGTCGGTGGTCAACATCCGCACGTTGGAGCGTGCTGCAGCGGCGCGCCCGGGTACTGGAGGCGCACCCGACGAGCAGATGCTCGATTTTTTCAAACGTTTCGGTATCCCGGTCCCCCCCGGCATGACCCCGCGCACGCCAAGGCAAGAGCGTGGCCCCTCCGAGGAGGCGCAGCCACGCGGTGTGGGTTCGGGCTTCATCCTGAGCGCTGACGGATTGATCATGACCAATGCACACGTCGTCGAGGGTGCAGACGAGTTGCTGGTGACCTTGCCCGACAAGCGCGAGTTCAAGGCCCGCGTGGTCGGCGCCGACAAACGAACCGATGTGGCCGTGGTGAAGATCGAAGCCACGGGCCTGATGCCCGTCAAGATCGGCGATGTGAACCGCCTGCGGGTGGGTGAATGGGTGATGGCCATCGGTTCGCCGTTCGGCCTGGAGAACACCGTGACTGCCGGGATCGTGAGCGCCAAGCAGCGCGACACCGGCGATTTTTTGCCTTTCATCCAGACCGACGTGGCCATCAACCCAGGCAATTCGGGCGGCCCGCTGATCAACATGAGCGGCGAGGTGATCGGCATCAACAGCCAGATCTATTCGCGCTCGGGTGGTTTTCAGGGCATCTCGTTTGCGATTCCGATCGACGAGGCGGTTCGGGTGTCCGATCAGCTCAAAACCTCCGGGCGTGTGACGCGCGGGCGCATCGGCGTGCAGATCGATCAGGTGAGCAAGGATGTGGCCGAGTCGTTGGGGTTGGGCGCATCGAAAGGCGCTCTGGTGCGAGGCGTGGAGCCTGATTCTCCGGCTGCGAAAGCGGGTGTGGAGCCTGGCGACATCATTCTGAAGTTCGACGGCAAGGTCATCGAGAAGTCGGTGGACCTGCCTCGCTTCGTGGGCAACACCAAGCCCGGGAACAAGAGCACCATGACCGTCTTGCGGCGTGGTGCTCAACGGGATCTGTCTGTCACGGTGGCCGAGCTTGAGCCTGAGAAGGCCGAGGCGAGGGCTGTAGCCCCCGAGCCTGCCAAGCCTCAGGCGAGCAATGCCGTGCAGTCGCTGGGTCTTGGCCTGGCCGAGCTGACCGCTGCAGAGAAGAAAGAGCTCAATCTCAAAGGCGGCGTGCGCATTGCATCGGCCGAAGGCCCCGCAGCACGCGCTGGTCTGCGCGAGGGCGATGTCATCGTCGCCATCGCCAACACCGACACCGCGACGCTTAAAGACATGGAGGCGGCGCTCAGCAAAATCGACAAATCGCGACCCGTGAATGTGCTGTTCCGCCGTGGCGAGTGGGCGCAATACGCGGTGATTCGACCGCAACGCTGATCACGGCCGTGCGCTGACCACAGCTCACCGCACCGGAACCCCCAGACCCTGCCGGATCTGGGGGTTTTTTCCAGGGGTGGCCTATTCGCCACAGTGCTTGAACCGAGCAACGGCTCCGAAGAAAGAGCGATTTGTTAGTGGATGCTTACTATCCTTGGGCTCGCGTTGACCGATTTCGCTAAAATGGACCGCATTCCGGTGGAATTCCGACACTTCGATGCCGAATCGGCCCACGATGTGGGAGCAGTCCCGGAAGTCCCCAGGTCGTCCACAGCCGGCCCACAAGTTTTCCCGTCGCCTTGTGGATATGCTGTGCATAAAGTTCACGTTGTTGCGTCGCAACAAGGGGCTGACGGTGGTTCGGTGGTGTGCATTCCGGGCTTTTTGCCTACAATGAAACCCCAACTATCGCAGTTGCCATTGATTGTTGGTTACGGGCGCGTCAGCAGCTGACGCGCCCTTTTTTATGGCCGCTCGTTCCTGCTCGGAGCGGCGGTTTTCCCCAGTGTTTGAGCCGTTCTCCTGATGAATCACATCCGCAATTTTTCGATCATCGCGCACATCGACCATGGCAAGTCCACGCTCGCCGATCGCATCATTTCCCTCTGCGGCGGCCTGTCCGACCGCGAGATGAGCGAGCAGGTGCTCGACTCGATGGACATCGAGAAAGAGCGCGGCATCACCATCAAGGCGCAGACCGCTGCGCTCAAGTACAAAGCGCGTGATGGTCAGGTCTACAACCTCAATCTGATCGACACCCCTGGCCACGTCGACTTCTCCTACGAGGTCTCACGCTCGCTCTCGGCCTGCGAAGGCGCGCTGCTGGTGGTGGACGCCAGCCAGGGCGTTGAAGCCCAGACCGTGGCCAATTGCTACACCGCACTCGACCTGGGCGTGGAGGTGGTGCCGGTGCTCAACAAGATGGATCTGCCCAACGCCGATCCCGAGAACGCGAAGAGCGAGATCGAGGATGTGATCGGCATCGACGCCACCGACGCCATTCCTTGTTCGGCCAAGACCGGCATGGGCGTGGAAGACATTCTGGAAGCGGTGGTGGCGCGCATCCCGCACCCCAAGGGCAACCCCGATGCGCCGCTGCGCGCCATGATCGTGGACAGTTGGTACGACGCCTACGTGGGTGTGGTGATGCTGGTGCGCGTGGTCGATGGTCGCCTGCTCAAGAACGAACGCTTCAAGATGATGGCGACCAACACCGTCTACAACGCCGACAACCTGGGCGTGTTCACGCCGGGCAACGAGCCGCGCGAATCGCTGCAGGCGGGTGAGGTAGGCTACATCATTGCGGGCATCAAGGAACTGCAGGCGGCCAAGGTGGGCGACACCATCACGCTGGAGAAGAAGCTACCCAACAACGCCGGGCCGGCCACCGAGGCCTTGCCGGGCTTCAAGGAAGTGCAGCCCCAGGTGTTCGCCGGTCTGTACCCGACCGAAGCCAATCAGTACGACTCGCTGCGCGATGCGCTGGAGAAGCTCAAGCTCAATGACGCCTCGCTGCAGTACGAGCCCGAGGTGTCGCAGGCGCTGGGCTTCGGTTTTCGTTGCGGATTCCTCGGCTTGCTCCACATGGAAATCGTGCAGGAGCGGCTGGAGCGCGAGTTCGACCAGGACCTGATCACCACCGCCCCCAGCGTGGTGTACCAGGTGATGAAGCCCGATGGCGAGGTGGTGATGGTGGAGAACCCATCCAAGATGCCCGACCAGGGCCGACTGGAAGAGATCCGCGAACCCATCGTCACCGTGCATCTCTACATGCCGCAGGAGTACGTGGGTGCGGTCATGACGCTGGCCAACCAGAAGCGTGGCATGCAGCTCAACATGGCCTACCACGGCAAGCAGGTCATGCTGACCTACGACATGCCGCTGGGCGAGATCGTGCTGGACTTCTTCGACAAGCTCAAATCGGTGAGCCGCGGTTATGCGTCCATGGACTACGAGTTCAAGGAGTACCGGGCGGCCGACGTGGTCAAGGTCGACATCCTGCTCAACGGAGAGAAGGTCGATGCCCTGTCCATCATCGTGCACCGCTCGCAGTCGCAGTACCGCGGGCGCGCGGTGGTGGCCAAGATGCGTGAAATCATCAGCCGGCAGATGTTCGATGTGGCGATCCAGGCCGCCATCGGCGGCAACGTGATCGCGCGGGAAACCATCAAGGCATTGCGCAAGAACGTGCTGGCAAAATGCTACGGCGGTGACATCTCCCGCAAACGCAAACTCCTCGAAAAACAGAAAGCAGGCAAGAAGCGCATGAAACAGATCGGCTCGGTGGAGGTTCCCCAAGAGGCTTTCCTCGCCATATTGCAGGTGCAGGACTGATGCAGGCGCTCATGGGAACGGTCACTGCGGTGATCCTGGGTGCGTTTGTTGCCTACGCGGGCGCCTGGTACGCCGGAGCGGTCGAAGGCAATTTCGCGCTGCTGCTGATGCTGGCCACAGCCGTCACAGGCCTGTACTGGCTGGCTGAAAAGTTTGTGTTCCTGCCGCAGCGCCGGCGGGCAGCGGACCAGTTGCTGGTGGAGCACAACACCCGAAAGGAAGCCTTGATCAAACAGGGCTTCAGCCAGGTCGAAGGTGATGTGGAACCCGCCCGGCAAAAGCTGCTGGCGCAACCGTGGTGGCTGGACTGGACGGCGGGGTTGTTCCCGGTGATCCTGGCCGTTTTCGTCTTGCGCTCGTTCCTGTTCGAGCCGTTCAAGATTCCGTCGGGCTCGATGATTCCCACCTTGCGCGTGGGCGACCTGATTCTGGTGAACAAATTCCACTACGGTGTGCGCCTGCCGGTGTTCAACACGAAGTTGATCGCCAACAACGAACCGAAGCGTGGCGACGTGATGGTGTTTCGCTACCCTCCACAGCCCAGCCTCGACTACATCAAGCGCGTGATTGGTGTGCCCGGCGACGAGGTGGCCTACTTGAACAAGCAGCTGACCGTCAACGGCAAGGTGGTTCCGCGCGTGGCGCAGCCCGACTTTTTCGACGGTGACTCCATGCGCTACTCCAAGCAGTTCGGGGAAACGCTGGACCAGCGCAAATACAGCACTCTCAACGACGACGACAGGCCTGCGTTCGTTCCGGGGGCGGCCGAGTTTCCGTTTGCCGACGGGTGCAAGTACACCGTCGAAGGCGTGACCTGCAAGGTGCCCGCAGGGCACTATTTCATGATGGGTGACAATCGGGACAACTCGCTGGACTCGCGCTACTGGGGCTTCGTGCCCGAGCGCAACATTGTTGGCAAGGCCTTTTTTGTCTGGATGAATTTTGGCGATCTGGGGCGCATCGGATCCTTTGAATGATAACCATCACCTGTGGAGCTTGACGTCATGAAATTGAAGCAACAGCAACGCGGCCTGACCTTCATGGGCCTGATCATCGTGGGTATTCTGCTGGCCTTGGCCGGCGTGGTGTTTGCGCAGGTCGTGCCCACCTACATCGAATACGTCGCGGTGCAGAAGGCCGTGGACAAGGCTGCGGTGGGCACCACCGTGGCCGAAGTGCGCAGCATTTTTGACAAGGCCGCCACCATCGACGACATCCGCACCATTTCGGGCAAGGATCTGGTGGTGGGCAAAGAGGGCGACCGCGTGGTGGTTTCGTACGCCTACACCCGCGAGATCCCGCTCGCCGGCCCGGCTTACCTCCTGATGAAATACGAAGGCCGCTCGAAGTGACATGCAACCTGGGCAGGGAGCGCTCGATGGAGCGCCCGCATTCTTGAATCCGGAACTCACGGCGCTGCAACGGCGCCTGCAACACAACTTTGCCAATCCGCGCTTGCTTGAGCGCGCGCTGACCCACCGCAGCTTCACCGCCGACCACAACGAACGCCTGGAGTTTCTGGGCGATTCGGTGCTCAACCTCGCGGTCTCCGGCCTGCTGTTCGAAAAACTCAACCAGTTGCCCGAGGGCGATCTGTCGCGCGTGCGTGCCAATCTGGTCAAGCAAGACACCTTGTTCGAAATCGCGTCGCGCCTGAACCTCTCGGCAGGCCTGCGGTTGGGCGACGGCGAAAAACGCTCGGGTGGTCAGAAGCGCCCATCGATTCTGGCCGACGCGCTCGAAGCGGTGATCGGTGCGGTGTACCTCGACGCGGGCTTTGAAGCGGCTGCCGCCCTGGTGCGCCGCCTCTACAGCGACCTGGAACTCAACGCGCAGATGAGCGCCATGGGCAAGGACCCCAAGACCGAATTGCAGGAGTGGCTGCAGGGGCGCAAAATGAAACTGCCGGTCTACCGCGTGGTGGCCACCCTGGGTGAGGCGCACAAGCAGACCTTTGATGTGGAATGCACCGTGACCGAGACCGGCCGCAGCGAACGCGGCATCGGCGCGTCGCGGCGGGCCGGTGAGCAGGCCGCCGCCGCGGCCATGCTGCAGCACCTCACCGCCGACCCGAAGCAGGCCCATGCCTTGCCACCCGCGACCCCCGATGTCGCCCCTTCCGCCAAGGTACCTTGAAGCCATGCCCCGCACACCCGTGAATCCGCCGTCCAATCCCGACCTCGACGCCATGCTGGCCAAGGCGCTGAGCAAGGAAACGGCTGCCATGCCGGCTGATGCTCCTGTGGCAGAAGTGGCCGAGATCGATCCCGCCGAGCAGCGCTGTGGCTATGTGGCCATCGTCGGCAAGCCCAACGTGGGCAAGTCGACCTTGCTCAACGCCTTGGTCGGTCAAAAGGTGAGCATCACCTCGCGCAAGGCGCAGACCACGCGCCACCGCATCACCGGCATGCGCACCGTGGGCCCCACGCAATTCATCTTTGTGGACACGCCCGGATTCCAGACCCGCCACGGCAATGCGCTGAACCGCGCGCTGAACAAGACGGTGATGGGCGCCGTGAGCGACGTGGACCTGATCCTCTTCGTGGTGGAAGCCGGTCACTTCAACCTGGCCGATGCCAAGGTGCTGTCGCTGCTGCCGGCCAACGTGCCGGTGATTCTGCTGGCCAACAAGTTCGACCTGGTGCACCGCCGCGGTGATCTCGCGCCCTGGCTGCGCTCCATGCAGGAGCGCCACCCGTTCACCGAGTTCGTGCCCATGTCGGCCAAGACCGCCAAGGACATCGAGCGCCTGTTCGGCATCTGCGAGAAGTTCTTGCCGCAGCAGCCCTGGATGCACGATCCGGACGACCTGACCGACCGCAGCGAGCGCTTCATGGCCAGCGAGATGGTGCGCGAAAAACTCTTCCGCCTGACCGGCGACGAGCTGCCGTACACCTCCACCGTGATCATCGACAAGTTCGAGGAAGAGGGTGCCCTCAAGCGCATCGCCGCAACCATCGTGGTGGAGCGCGAAGGCCACAAGGGCATGGTGATCGGCGAGGGTGGCGAGAAGCTCAAGCGCATCGGCACCGAGGCGCGCCAGGAACTCGAAAAACTCTGGGACTGCAAGGTGTTCCTGGAGCTGTGGGTCAAGGTCCGCTCGGGCTGGGCCGACGACGATGCACGCGTGCGTTCGTTCGGATACGAGTGAGCCGCCGGCTGCTTGACCTGTGGCCCTGAAACGCGTTTCCGAGGAACCCGCCTTCGTCCTGCACCGCTACGACTGGAGCGAAACCAGTCTGGTGCTGGAGGTCTTCACCCGCCACTTTGGCCGCATCGCGCTGGTGGCCAAAGGGGTGAAGCGTCCCACCTCCCAGTTCCGCCCGGTGCTGCTGCCACTGCAGCCGTTGCATGTGTCGTGGACGGGAGACGCCGAGGTGCGCACCCTCAAGTCGGCGCAGTGGCAGGGCGGACACGTCATGCCCACGGGCGAGGCGCTGATCTCGGGCAGTTACCTCAACGAACTGCTCATGCGCCTGCTGGCGCGCGACGACCCGCACGCCAACCTGTTCGACCACTTCGCCCTGGCGGTGCAACTGCTGGCCGAGAAGAGCGATGCGCAGCAGGTGATCCTGCGGGCGTTCGAGCTGCTGCTGCTGCGCGACGTGGGCTTGTTGCCCGACCTGGCGCAGGAAGCCAACACGCTGGCGCCGCTCGACCCCGACGCGCTCTACGTGCTCACGCCCGAGAGTGGCTTGCGAGTTGCCCATGGCGACGATGCACATCCGCTGAGCGGCGAGCAGTGGCTGGGCCTGCAAGCCGCCATGGACGGCCCGGCTCCCTTCATCACCACATTGCGTGCCTGTGCCGGTGCACTGCAAGCCCTGCGCCCGCAACTGCGCCACCTGCTGCACTACCATTGCGGCGTGCGGGTGTTCAAGACGCGGCAACTCATGCTGGATGTGCAAGCCATGACGCGGCCCCGCTCCACCGAAGCGCCCGCGCTGGGTGAAACGGCAACCCCCAACCCCGAGCCCACCCCATGAACGCGGCCACCTCTCCCCACTTGCGCACAGCGCTGTCGGTCAACCTCAACAAGGTGGCGCTGGTACGCAACACGCGCCACCTCGGCATTCCCTCGGTCACCCGCGCGGCCACGTTGTGCCTGCAGGCTGGCGCGCGCGGCATCACGGTGCACCCGCGACCCGATGAGCGCCACATCCGCGCGCACGACGTGCACGACCTGGCCGAGCTCATGAAGGCCTGGCCGGACCGCGAATACAACATCGAAGGCAACCCTTTCCACAACCTCATGGGCTTTGTGCGCGCCGTGCGGCCGCACCAGGTCACGTTCGTGCCCGACAGCGAAGGCCAGTTCACCAGCGACCACGGCTGGAGCTTTCCGGCCGACACCGACCGCCTGCGCCCGCTCATCGACGAGTGCCGTGCGCTGGGTGTGCGCGTGAGCCTGTTCATGGATGCCGACGCCCACCAGATGGCCGGCGCCAAGGCGGTGGGTGCCGACCGGGTGGAGCTCTACACCGAGCCCTACGCCGCCGCGTGGTACACGCCGCAGCGGACTGAGCAACTGGAGCGTTTTCGTGCAGCAGCGCAGGCGGCGCTGGATGTTGGTCTGGGCGTGAACGCGGGGCACGATTTGAACCGCGACAACCTCACGGCTTTCCTGCGCACCGTGCCCGGCGTGAGCGAGGTCTCGATCGGTCACGCCTTGATGGCCGACGCGCTGGAGCTGGGCTACGCCGCCACCATCGCTGAGTACAACCGCTGCATCGCCGAGGCCGGATGATTTTCGGCATTGGCACGGACATCTGCGACATCCGGCGCATCCAGGCGACGTACGAGCGCCAAGGCGAGCGCTTCGTTCGCAAGGTGCTGAGCGACGCCGAATTCGCCGTCTGGCAGAAACGCAGCGCACGTTGGCCCCAGCGCGGCTTGCGTTTTCTGGCCACGCGCTTCTCCGCCAAGGAAGCCTTCTCCAAAGCCATTGGTCTGGGCATGCGCATGCCCATGACCTGGCGGCGCTGCGAAATCACCAACCTGCCCAGCGGCCAACCGGTCATCGTGCTGCACGGCGAGCTCAAGACCTGGTTTGAAGCCCAGGGACTGCGCGCGCATGTGACCGTGACCGACGAGACCGATTACGCAGCCAGCTTCGTCATCGTCGAGCGCGACTGACGTTGACCCATCTTGAGATCCCAATCCATGAACCCACACGCTCCCCTCATCATCGACGTGGCCGGCCACAGCCTCACCACGGTGGACCGCCAGCGCCTGGCCCATCCGCTGGTGGGCGGCGTCATCCTGTTCGGCCGCAACTGGTTTGATCGGTTGCAGCTCACGCAGCTGTGCCGCCAGATCAAGGCCGTGCGGCCCGACCTGCTGATCGCGGTGGACCACGAAGGCGGCCGCGTGCAGCGCTTTCGCACCGATGGCTTCACCCACCTGCCACCCATGGCCGCGCTGGGCGCCATGGCCATGCGCGCGGCCAAGCCCGGTGAGTCTGAAGGCGTGGCCACCTTGCAGGCTTGCAACGCAGCCACAGCGGCCGGCTACGTGCTCGGCGCCGAGCTGCGCGCCTGCGGGGTCGACCTGAGCTTCACACCCGTGCTGGACCTGGACTTTGGCGAAAGCTCGGTGATTGGCGACCGATCCTTCGGCCGCGACCCGCGCATCGTCACGCTGCTCGCGCAGGCGCTGATGCACGGCCTGCTGCAAAGCGGCATGGGCAACTGCGGCAAACACTTCCCCGGTCATGGTTTCGTCAAGGCCGACTCGCACCTGGCCATTCCCGTGGACCAGCGCAGCCTCAAAGCCATCCTGGCAGAAGACGCTGCACCGTATGGCTGGCTCTCGGCCAGCCTGCAGGCCGTGATGCCCGCCCACGTGATCTACCCCAAGGTCGACCCGCGCCCCGCCGGGTTCTCCGCACGCTGGTTGCAAGACGTGTTGCGCCACCGTTTGGGCTTCACCGGCGCCATCTTCAGCGACGACCTCAGCATGGCCGCCGCACGGCAGATCGATGGCCAAGCCGTGAGCTTCACCACCGCCGCACTGGCCGCCCTGCAGGCGGGTTGCGACATGGTGTTGTTGTGCAACCAGTCGGTGGAAGAGGGCGGTGCGCCGATTGACGAGGCCATCAACGATTTGTCCAAGGCCTGTCTGGATGGCGACTGGGCGCCCAGCGAAGCGAGCGAAGAGCGGCGCCTGGCCTTGTTGCCTCGCGCCGCAGCGCGCGACTGGGAAACTTTGATGGTCAGCGAGCGCTACATGCAGGCGCTCTCGTTGCTGCCCTGACGCAAGCCCGCAGGAGGGCTCAGTTCTCCAGACCCAGCTTCTCCAGCAGGTCGGACACCAGCTCCAGGCGAAGCAGCGGGTTGTCCAGCGCCATCAAGCGTTGTTTGAGTTCGGCCGGTGCCGGCAGCAACTCGGACCAGCGGTTGGCCACCCAGCCGCTGTCGTCCCACTGGTAGGGCGGCTGCAGGGGCAACTGGTCCAGGCTCTCGGGGTCGCGCTCCTGCAGGTTTTGCAGCAGTCGCTTCAGTGCATCGCGCGTGTTCGCCAGGTCGGGCGGCACGGCCACCACGGACTCGTGTTCGTCCAGCGTCACATCGGCCACCCACAGGCCGTGCGGCAGCTGGCTGCGGCGGTTGATGTGAAAACGCTGCAGGCCACGGCACTTGATCACCATGAGCCCGGGCTGGGGGCGCTCCAGGCTCTCGATATGGGCGAGCGTGCCCACAGCGTGAAACACCTCTTTGGCGAAGCTGTCACCGGTGGGCGGTGCTGCGGGATTCGCCCGGCGCACCTCGCTGCCTTCGCTCAGGCAGACCACACCAAACGGTGCACCCGCCTTGTGACAGCGCCCGATCATGTCGAGGTAACGCACTTCGAAGATGCGAAGCGGCAACCACCCGCCAGGGAACAGGACGGTCTGCAGCGGAAACAGGGGGAGCTGAGACAGCGTGAGCGCCTCGGCCGCAGGCTCGGAACTCAATCGCTGACCACCGCATCAGCGCTCTGGCGCTGCAGCATGGCCAGGGTATTGGCAATGGTGGCGCGCAGCTCGCGCCGGTCGGAGATGAAATCGACCGCGCCCTTGGTCTGCAAAAACTCGGCGCGCTGGAAACCTTCGGGCAACTTCACCCGAACGGTGTTCTCGATCACACGCGGCCCGGCAAAACCGATCAGCGCCTTGGGCTCGGCAATCACCACATCGCCCAGGAACGCGAAACCGGCACTCACACCGCCCATGGTCGGGTCGGTGAGCACGCTGATGTAGGGCAGGCCTTTCTTGGCCAGGCGGGTCAACGCGGCGTTGGTCTTGGCCATCTGCATCAGCGAAAGCAGGCCTTCCTGCATGCGCGCGCCACCGGTGGCGGTGAAACACACAAACGGCACCTTCTGGGCAATGGCTTCTTCCACGCCGCGCACGAAACGCTCGCCGACCACCGAACCCATGGAGCCGCCCATGAAATCGAACTCGAAACACGCCACCACCAGGCTGATGCCGTGCACCGCGCCACCCATGACGATCAGCGCGTCGGTCTCGCCCGTGGTCTCCAGCGCGTCTTTCAGACGCTCGGGGTACTTGCGGCTGTCCTTGAACTTGAGTGCATCGACCGGCAGCACTTCCTGCGCGAGTTCGTAGCGGCCTTCGGCATCGAGAAACGCGTTGAGCCGCGCGCGCGCACCCACCCGGTGGTGGTGGCTGCAGTGCGGGCACACGTTCTGGTTCTTTTCCAGATCATTTTTGTAGAGCACCGCCTCGCAACTCGGGCACTTGATCCACAAACCTTCGGGCACGCTGCGGCGCTCGGTCGGGTCGGTGGGGGTGATCTTGGGGGGCAGCAGTTTTTCGAGCCAGGACATGGGTTTTTCTCCGTGCGGATGCGCCCCGAGGACGCCATCCAGAATTATGCGTCGAGCGCCTTGCGGATCGTGCGAATGAAGTTCGAGGCCACAGCGACCACTTTTTCGTGCGGCTCGTTCTCGATCAGCTGGATGATCTTGCTGCCGATCACCACCGCATCGGCCGCACGGCTGATGGCGCGCGCGGTTTCAGCGTCGCGGATACCGAAGCCCACACCCACGGGCACGCTCACGTGTGCGCGGATGCGCGGCAGCATCGCTTCAACCTGGCCCACATCCAGCGTGCCGGCACCGGTCACGCCCTTGAGCGACACGTAGTACACGTAGCCACTGGCCACGCGAGCCACCTGCGCCATGCGCTCGTCGGTGGAGGTCGGGGCCAGCAGGAAGATCAGGTCCATGCCGTGCTCGCGCAGCGAGGCGGCGAAGTCTTCGCACTCTTCGGGCGGGTAGTCGACGATCAGCACACCGTCCACACCGGCCGCCGACGCGTCGCGCACGAAGGCGCCCGCGCCGTGTTTCTGGTCGTAGCGCTCCACCGGGTTGGCGTAGCCCATGAGCACCACGGGCGTGGTGTCGTTGCGCTCGCGGAACGTGCGCACCATGGTGATGACCTGGGTGAGGCCGATGCCGGCGGCCAGCGCGCGGTCACCCGCCTTCTGGATCACCGGGCCGTCGGCCGACGGATCGGAGAAGGGCACACCGAGTTCGATCACATCGGCGCCCGCCTCGGCCATGCCGTGCATGAGGTCGGGCGTGATGTCGGCATAAGGAAAGCCGGCGGTGACGAAGGGAATCAGAGCCTTGCGGTCCTGCTTTTTCAGCGCGGCGAAGGCGGCATCGATGCGGCTCATTTTTTCACCTCGATGGTGGCCACGCCACCTTTGACCGACTGCCCTTTGCAGCTCGGTCGGCAATAAAAATCGGCGTTGGACAGGTCGGCCACGGTGCCGATGTCCTTGTCGCCCCGACCCGAGAGGTTCACCAGAATGGATTGGTCGGACTTCATGGTCTTGGCCAGCTTCATGGCGTAGGCCACGGCGTGGCTCGATTCGAGCGCGGGGATGATGCCCTCGGTGCGGCACAGGTAGTGGAAGGCCTCCAGCGCCTCGGCATCGGTGATGCCCACGTACTCGGCGCGGCCGATGTCTTTCAGGAACGCATGTTCGGGCCCGACACCGGGGTAGTCCAGGCCAGCGCTCACGCTGTGCGTTTCGGTCACCTGGCCGTTGTCGTCCTGCAGCACATAGGTGCGGTTGCCGTGCAGCACGCCCGGGCTGCCTTTTTGCAGCGAGGCCGAGTGTTTGCCACTCTCCAGGCCTTCACCGGCGGCCTCCACGCCGATCAGGCGCGTGTTCTCGTGACCGATGTACGGATAGAAGATGCCCATGGCATTGCTGCCGCCACCCACGCAGGCGACCACCGCGTCGGGTTGCTCGTTCTTGCAGCCGGCGGCGGCCAGCATCTCGGGCATTTGCACCAGGCACTCTTCGCCAATCACGCTCTGGAAGTCGCGCACCATCATCGGGTAGGGGTGCGGGCCGGCCACGGTGCCGATGATGTAGAAGGTGTTGTCCACGTTGGCGACCCAGTCGCGCATGGCTTCGTTGAGCGCGTCTTTCAAAGTGCGGCTGCCCGACTCGACCGGCACCACGGTGGCGCCCAGCAGCTTCATGCGGTAGACGTTGGGGCTCTGGCGCTTGACGTCTTCGCTGCCCATGTAGACCACACATTCCAGCCCGTAGCGCGCGCAGATGGTGGCGGTGGCCACGCCGTGCTGGCCCGCGCCGGTCTCGGCAATGATGCGCGGCTTGCCCATGCGTTTGGCGAGCATGGCCTGGCCGATGGTGTTGTTGATCTTGTGCGCGCCCGTGTGGTTGAGGTCTTCGCGTTTCAGGAAAATCTGCGCGCCACCGGTCTCGCGACTCATGCGCGCGGCGTGGTAGACCGGGCTGGGTCGGCCCACGAAGTGGGCGAGCTCGCTCCTGAACTCGGCGAGGAACTCCGGGTCGTGCTGGTACTTCGCGTACGCAGCCTTGAGTTCGTTGATGGCGTGGGTGAGCGTTTCGCTCACGAAACTGCCGCCGTAAATGCCAAAGTGGCCACGGGCGTCGGGTTGCTGGTAGGTCTGCATGGGGTGATCTCGTCTCGGTTGCCCAAGCCCGGATCGGGGGCGATCAGGGCAGGCGGGAAAGGTGTTCGTCGGCTGCTCGAACGGCAGCGACGAAAGCGTTCATGAGGTCCGGGCTCTTGATGCCCTTGGACACCTCGACGCCGGAACTCACATCAACGGCCCAGGGCCGCACGCACGTGATGCCATCGGTCACGTTTGCAGGCGTGAGTCCACCAGACAAAACGAGGCGAGAGCTGGCGTTTAGAAGCGGATGTGACCAAGGGAATGCTGTCCAGTCAAAGGATTGACCCCCACCGCCGAAGCCTTCGACGTGTGCGTCGAGCAGGATGGCTTGGGCTGCCGAAAAGTCAGACGCGTATTTTAGAAGATCGAAGCCATGCCCGGCGGGACCGGTGGGTATGCGCGCGGCGCGCATGAAGGGGCGGCCTGCGGCCAGGCAGTCGGCGGGCGATTCGTCGCCGTGGAACTGGAGCAGGGCGTTGGGAACCGCTTCGCAGGCCCGCTGGATGTATGCCGGGCTGGCGTTGACGAACAGCAGCACCGGCGTAACGAAAGCCGGCAGGCGGCGCGCCAGCTCACCAGCACGCTCGGGCGTGACGTGGCGCGGGCTTTTGTCGTACAGCACGAATCCCACGGCGTCGGTGCCGGCGCGGGCGGCCGCGTCCACATCGGCCTCGCGGGTGAGGCCGCAGATCTTGATGCGGGTGCGGTGGGGGGTCATGGCAGCCAGTCGAAGGCGGGGGTGCGTTCTGGCAGTCCCCAGACCGGATCGTAGACCGGACCGAGGAAATACAGCCCGTCGGGGGAAAAGGTGGGGGCCGCCACGTCGCGGCTGCGGGCCTGCAGCACCTCGGCCATCCACTCGGGTGGTTGGCTGCCGGTGCCGATGGTGATCAGGCAGCCCATGATGTTGCGGATCATGTGGTGCAGGAAGGCCGAGGCTTCGAACTCGAAACGCCAGTAGGCGCCGCGGCGCGCGACCTCCGCGCGCAACAGGTGTTTGACCGGTGAATGCGCCTGGCACTGGGCAGCGCGGAACGATGAGAAGTCGTGCTCGCCCACCAGCATCTGTGCGGCTTGAGCCATGGGCTCCAGCGCCAGAGGGCGGAACACCCAGCCCACCTGACCAGCGTCCACGCTGGGGCGCACGGGCGATTCGAGCAGCACGTAGGCGTAGCGGCGTGAGCGTGCGCTGCCGCGTGCGTGAAAGCGGCTGTCCACCTGGCGCGCCCACTGGATGGCGATGTCGGGCGGCAAATACCTGTTGGTGCCACGCACCCAGGCGTTTTCGTCGCGATCAAGCCGGGTGTCGAAGTGCACCACCTGCATGAGCCCGTGCACGCCGGAATCTGTGCGGCCTGCACATAGGGTTTTGATGGGGTCGACGGCGCCAAAGCGGGTGAGGGCATGCTCCAGCTTGTCCTGCACCGTCTGACCACCCAGCTGGCTCTGCCAGCCCTCATAGGCCCGACCGTTGTAGCTCACACCCAGAGCAATACGGGTCGACTCGGGCACCGGACTCGGCGAGGTTGGTCGCTGCTCCAGGGTGTCCGGTTGTTGCTGGATGGAGGGGTTCAAGCCAGATCGGCCAGGAAGGTACCTGCTTTGGTCTTGAGCGAGCCGGATGCCTCGGCCAGCACCTCTTCAGCCAATGAGCGCGCACCTTCGAAGTCGCCGATCGCACGGAACTCCTCGGCCAGCGAGAGCTTGGTTTCCAGGGGGTTCTCCTGCCCTGAAGCATCGTCTTGTGTCGGGGTGTCCTCAACGGGGGAATCCAGATCGAGATTGAGATCGTTCAGGTCAAACTTCATCAATTCTGGTGAGCTGGCCACCGCTGTTGGTGATTCGGCAGGTGTCGCCGCCGTTGTTTGATCGGGCAGATCCATGTCAAGATCAAAATCCATTGCCTCTTCACTCATGTCGAAGGTGGGCGCGTCTTGAGCGGGTGCCGGTGCAGCAGGTGCTTCGAACGTCGCGGTCTGCAGATGATCGGGCTGCGACGGGAAGTCAAGGTCGAAGTCCATCGACATGGACGACGGTCCTGATGCCTCGGTGGTTTTGCTGGTGAGCGCTTCTGTGGATTGCAGGTCTCCCATGTCCGACATGACCACGTCGTTGGGGCTGCTGCTCGGTGCTGCGGCAGGGGGAGCGTCGGCTTCGTGATCGTCGAGCGAAAAATCCAGATCGAGGTCAAGATCACCCGTGTTCGACGCGGGAGCGCCCGATGCGTCCGACATCGTGCTGCTCGCAAACGGCATGGTGTTGGCGCCAGCGCCCACGAAGCTTTCCACGGCCCCGGATTTGGTGACCGGCCTGCCTCCGGGCTGGTACAGCGGGTTGGTCGGGTCGAGCTCCTTGCCCAACTCGCAGGCCCGATCCCACTCGGCACCTTGGCCCTGTGTCAGGCTGAATACCTCGGTTGCCACGACCTCAAAGGCCCGGGCATCGCGCCGCTTGGCATAGATCTCCAGCAGCTTGTTGTGGATGGCCACTCGGGTGGGCGTGCTGCGCATCGCCTCCTTGAGGATTTCCTCGGCCTGAAGATCACGGCCGTAGGCCAGATACACGTCCGCTTCGGCAACGGGATCGACGTCGCCAGCGGCATCAAGCTGGCTGGGCGAATACACCATTGAGGAGCCGGAGGCGACGGACTCTGCCGTGTCGATTCGCTGCCCACCGCTGGACCCGAAGAACGAATCGGGTTGCAGGCGACTTTCAAGAAAAGAGCTGTCAACACTCGCACCACCTTTGCGCTGACGCATGCGGTAGATGCCAAATCCTGCCAACAAGGCCAGCAGGCCGCCGGCCAGCGGAAGGACCAACGGGTTGTCTCGCAGTTGGTCGAAGAACGAGGGCTCGTCAGGCAATGGCGCAGGCGGTGGGGGAGGGGCTGGCTGGGCGGTCGGTGGCGTTACCACGGGTGCAGGTACTGCGACTGCGGCGGGTGCTTCGGCGGCCGCCGGAGCTGGAGCTGTGGCGGGCGCCGCGTCGGGGCCGGTTGCCGTCGTTGCTGATGGGCTACCCGCTGGTGCTGCGGGTGTTGCCGGTGCAGCCGGCGTGGCAGATGGCGCGCTCGCTACGGGCGCTGCAGCGCCAGGTGAGGGCGTGCCGAGTTTGGACAACTCTTCGATATTGCGAGAAAGCTCAGCAACACGCGTGGATGCTTCTTTGGCCTGACGGTCCTTGGCAATCTGTTCTTCGCCAGCGGTTTGTGCAGGAGTGGCGCCCTTGGACAGCGTGAGCTTGTCTGCAGCAGGTGCCGCAGGCGTCGCGTCCTTGACTTCGGTCTGTACGCGCCCCGCAGCTTGACGGTCGGCAGCACCAACTTCGGCTTGGGGCGCAGCACCGGCCAGGCGTCGGCGGAAATCATTGAAATCGCGGCTTTGCGCCGCGATGGTCTGGCGCGCCTCATCCGGGGTGACGGAGCCTGCTTGCTCGGCCGTTGGGAGTTCGACGACGGCGCCGGCTTTGATCCGGTTGACGTTGCCGCCAATGAAGGCGTTCGGGCTGGAGCGAAGCATCGCCACCAGCATCTGGTCCAGCGACACATTGGCGGGCTTGTTGGCTGCTGCAATGCGGCCGGCGGTGTCGCCCGCCTGAACGCGCACTTGTCCGCCGTCGGCAGAACCGGTGGGTGTCGGTGCTGGATTCGCACGCGGGGGCTGAGGGGTGGGTGCAGGTGCGGGTGTTGCGGCTGCAGGACGGTTGACCGATGGCGCGGGTGCAGTTTGCGCCACAGGCGGCAGTGGCCTGCTGGGCAACACCGGCTGGGCGCGTGCAGCGGCTGGTGGTGTACTCACACCCGGGGCAACCGGGGCCGGTTGCGGCACCGGGCGCAGGTTGGGTGGATCAAAAAGCAGCGTGTAGTCGCGAACGATCCGACCCGACGCCCAGTTGGCCTCGACGATCAGGTCCACGAAGGGCTCGTTGACCGGGCGGGGACTTGTCAGGCGGAGAAACGATCGACCGTCTGCCCGTTTTTGCAAGGAAATCTGCAGCCCTGCGAGTGCTGCGTTCATCTCCATCCCGGAGCTGCGAAAAGCCTCTGCGGAGGCCAGCCCGACCCGAAGACTGGCGGCTTCTTCGGCGTTGATGTCGGGTACTTCAATCTCCGCTCGGAGGGGTTCCCCCAGCGCGGATTGGACCACCACCCGACCCAGTGCCAACGCTTGTGCGGCGCCATGGTGTGTGAGCGTGGCACACAGCAAGGCGGCCGCCGCAATGGTTTGCAAGCCGCCAAACCCGGTGATTTGTCGCACCTGGCGCGCCGATTGAAATGGGGTAGGGCGGGGTTTGAATGGCACTTGGACCTCGAAGGAAAAAACCTGATTTTGACCTTAACATCAACGGATTACAGTGACAAGCTGAGAATCCGCTTGAGTTTCCCAGCCCACCGTTTGTCGTGTTTGGTCCTCGAAATTACGTTGCTGACTTGCAACGAACCATTTCAGCGGTTTCCCGGTCGCTCGGCCCTCGCACCCGACGCCACTGCACTCAAGCGTCGAGCAGGATGCGCAACATGCGACGCAGCGGTTCGGCCGCGCCCCACAGCAGTTGATCGCCGATGGTGAAGGCGCCCAGGTATTCCGGACCCATGGCCAGCTTGCGGATGCGCCCCACCGGGATCGTCATCGTGCCGGTGACGGCCACGGGCGTCAGGTCCTTGATGGTCGCTTCGCGGGTGTTGGGCACCACTTTGACCCAAGGGTTGTCGGCCGCGATCATGGCTTCGATGTCGGCCACCGGCACGTCCTTGCGCAGCTTGAAGGTGAGCGCCTGGCTGTGGCAGCGCATGGCGCCCACGCGCACGCAAAAACCATCCACAGGGATGGCCGATGTACCGAATCCCTCGCCCATGCCCAGGATCTTGTTGGTCTCGGCCATGCCCTTCCACTCTTCCTTGGACATGCCATTGCCCAGGTCCTTGTCGATCCAGGGGATCAGCGAGCCACCCAGCGGCACGCCGAAATTGGCGGTCTCGGACCCGGTCAGTGAACGCTGCTTGGCGATCACCTTGCGATCGATTTCGAGAATGGCGCTCTTGGGGTCGTCCAGCAGCGCCTTGACTTCAGCATTGAGCGTGCCGTACTGCGTGAGCAGTTCGCGCATGTGCTGAGCGCCGCCGCCGGAGGCGGCCTGATAGGTCTGCGTGCTCATCCATTCGACCAGCCCGGCCTTGTACAGCGCGCCCACGCCCATCAGCATGCAACTCACGGTGCAGTTGCCACCCACCCAGTTCTTGCCACCATTGCCCAAGGCGGTCTTGATCACGGGCAGGTTGACCGGATCCAGGATGATGACGGCGTCCTTGTCCATGCGAAGGGTGGAGGCCGCATCGATCCAGTGGCCGTTCCAGCCGGCGGCGCGCAGTTTGGGAAACACCTCACTGGTGTAGTCGCCGCCTTGGGCGGTGATGATGATGTCGCAGCGCTTGAGGGCGGTGATGTCGTGCGCGTCCTGCAGCGTGGTTTCGTTCTTCGCCATGGCGGGAGCCTTGCCGCCCGCATTCGACGTGGAGAAAAACAGCGGTTCGATCAGGTCAAAGTCGCTTTCCGCGACCATGCGGTCCATGAGCACCGAGCCCACCATGCCGCGCCAGCCTACGAGTCCTACGAGTTTCATGTCAACGCCCTTCAGTTAATAAACCGGTTTCCTCCGGCTCGTCGTGCCGGGGAGGGGCGTGACGAACCGGAGCTGGATCAGCCCTTGGTCATCGTTTTGGTGATGGCCGCCACGACCGCATCACCCATTTCGCGGGTGCCGACCTTCAAAGTGCCTTCCGACCAGATGTCGGTCGTGCGCAAGCCAGACGCAAGCACGCTGCTGACCGCACTTTCAATGCGGGCGGCAGCGTCGGGCTGGTTGAGTGAGAAGCGGAGCATCATGGCAGCGGACAGTATTGTAGCCAGCGGATTGGCAATGCCCTGGCCGGCGATGTCGGGTGCACTGCCGTGGCTGGGTTCGTACAGGCCCTGGTTTTTCGTGTTCAGCGAGGCCGATGGCAGCATGCCGATGGAGCCGGTGAGCATGGACGCCTCATCCGACAGGATGTCGCCAAACATGTTGCCGGTGACCACCACGTCGAACTTCTTGGGCGCGCGCACCAGTTGCATGGCCGCGTTGTCCACGTACATGTGCTCCAGTTCCACATCGGGATACTCGGCGTGCACTTCGGTCACCACGTCTTTCCAGAACTGGAAGGTTTCCAGCACGTTGGCCTTGTCGACACTGGTCACTTTTTTGCTGCGCTTGCGAGCCGCCTGGAAAGCCACGTGTGCGATGCGCACGATTTCCGGCTTGCTGTAGCGCATGGTGTCGAAGGCTTCTTCGGCACCGGGGAAGTGGCCGTCGGTGGCCACGCGGCGTCCGCGCGGTTGACCAAAGTAGATGTCGCCGGTGAGCTCGCGGATGATGAGGATGTCCAGGCCCGAGATGATTTCCGGCTTGAGGCTGGAAGCGCCCACGAGTTGGGGATAACAAATGGCGGGGCGGAAGTTGGCAAACAGGCCCATGTGTTTGCGCAGGCCCAGGATGGCTTGCTCGGGGCGCAGCGGGCGGTCGAGCTTGTCGTACTTCCAGTCGCCCACGGCGCCGAACAGCACGGCGTCCGAGTCCATGGCCAGCTTCAAGGTGGACTCGGGCAGCGGGTGGCCATGCGCCTCGTAGGCGGCACCGCCGACCAGGGCCGATTCCATCTCGAAGGGGAGGTCGAGCACGCCAAGGACCTTGACGGCTTCGGCGACGATTTCGGTGCCGATGCCATCACCGGGGAGAACTGCGATTTTCATGGGTTGTGAATGGTTCACCCCGACCTTTGGCCAGGGTGTTGTCTCTCGTTGGGTCAGACCGGCATCGTGTGCGCAAGCCACGGCTTGGTGGCCAGGCGCTCGGCCTCGAAGGCGGCGATCTTGTCCTTGTAGCGCAGGGTCAGGCCAATGTCGTCCAGGCCATTGATCAGGCAGAACTTGCGAAACGCCTGCACCTCGAACGGCAACTCGTCGCCTTGTGGCTTCACGATCACCTGGCGCTCCAGGTCGATGGTGAGCTCGTAGCCAGGGAACGCCGCCACCTCGTCAAACAACTGCGCCACCTGTGCTTCGGGCAACTGGATCGGCAGCAAGCCGTTCTTGAAGCAGTTGTTGAAGAAGATGTCGGCGTAGCTGGGCGCGATGAGTGCACGGAAACCGTACTGTTCGATGGCCCAGGGCGCGTGCTCGCGGCTGGAGCCGCAACCGAAGTTCTTGCGCGCCAGCAGCACCGACGCACCCGCATAACGCGGCTGGTTGAGCACGAAATCCGGGTTGGGTTTGCGGCTGGCGGGGTCCTGGCCGGGCTCGCCTTTGTCGAGGTAGCGCCATTCGTCAAACAGGTTTTCGCCAAAGCCGGTCTTGCGGATCGACTTCAGGAATTGTTTGGGAATGATCGCGTCGGTGTCGACGTTCTCCCGGTCCATCGGGGCCACCAGGCCCTTGTGCACGGTGAACTTGTTCATTTTTTCTTGGCAGCGTCTTCAAGCACCTGTCCGCCCTTCTGGATGTCCTGGCCAACGCCCTGAACGGTGTTGCAGCCAGCCAGGGCCAGCACGAAGGCAGCAGCGAGGAGGGTAGCGATCGATTTCATGAAGTTTTCCTTTCAGGCAAATTGACGGACATCAACGAAGTGACCATGCACAGCCGCAGCGGCTGCCATGGCGGGGGAGACCAGGTGCGTGCGGCCACCAGCGCCCTGGCGGCCTTCAAAGTTGCGGTTGCTGGTGGAGGCGCAGCGCTCGCCCGGCTCCAGCCGGTCGGCGTTCATGGCCAGGCACATCGAGCAGCCGGGCTCGCGCCATTCAAAGCCGGCGGCCTTGAAGATCTCGTGCAGGCCCTCGCGCTCGGCCTGGGCTTTGACCAGACCCGAGCCGGGCACGACCATCGCCAGCTTCACGTTCTTGGCCACTTTCTGACCGAGCTTCTTCACCACGGCAGCCGCTTCGCGCATGTCTTCGATGCGGCTGTTGGTGCAGGAGCCAATGAAGACCTTGTCGACAAAAATGTCGTTGAGCGCCTTGCCGGGTTGCAGGCCCATGTAGGTCAGGGCGCGTTCGATGGCGCCGCGCTTGTTCGCGTCTTTTTCGCGGTCGGGGTCGGGCACGTTGCCGTCGATGCCCAGCACCATTTCGGGCGAGGTTCCCCACGTGACCTGCGGCACGATCTGCGAGGCATCGAGTTCGACCACGGCGTCGAATGTTGCGTCGGCGTCGGACTGCAGCGTCTTCCAGTAGGCCACGGCATGGTCCCATTCCACGCCGATGGGCGAGAGGGGGCGGCCCTTGACGTACTCGATGGTCTTCTCGTCCACGGCCACCAACCCGGCGCGTGCGCCGCCTTCAATGGCCATGTTGCACACCGTCATGCGGCCTTCGATGCTGAGCGCGCGGATGGCCGAGCCACCAAATTCGATGGTGTAGCCGGTGCCACCGGCAGTTCCGATCTTGCCGATGATGGCCAGCACGATGTCTTTCGCTGTGCAGCCTTTGGTGAGCTGTCCGTCCACGCGCACCAGCATGTTTTTGGCCTTCTTGGCCAGCAGCGTCTGCGTGGCCAGCACATGCTCCACTTCGCTGGTGCCGATGCCGTGGGCCAGTGCGCCGAACGCGCCGTGGGTGGAGGTGTGGCTGTCGCCGCAGACCACCGTCATGCCGGGCAGGGTGGCGCCGTTTTCCGGGCCGATCACGTGCACGATGCCCTGGCGCTTGGACATGAAGGGAAAGAACGCCGCCGCGCCGAATTCGGCGATGTTGCTGTTGAGCGTGGTGATCTGTTCTTTGCTGATCGGGTCGGTGATGCCGTCGTAGCCCAGTTCCCAGCCGGTGGTGGGCGTGTTGTGGTCGGCGGTGGCCACCACCGAGCTCACGCGCCAGACCTTGCGGCCCGCTTGGCGCAGGCCCTCAAAGGCCTGCGGACTGGTGACTTCGTGCACCAGATGCCGGTCGATGTAGAGCACGGAAGTGCCGTCGTCTTCGGTGTGGACGACGTGTTCGTCCCAGATCTTGTCGTAGAGCGTGCGTCCCATGGCGGTTCCGTTGGTGATCGCTGGCGGCGATTCTGTGAATGGGTGGGCTGCCGATTTTACGGGCTGTGAATGAGAAATGCCCGCAGCACCTCGGGCGCTGCGGGCAATGCCATCAGGCTGACGGGGTCAGCGCGCTTCCAGCGGTTTGATGTCGCGGCGCGGTGAGCCGGTGAACAGCTGACGAGGACGACCGATCTTGTACTCGGGGTCGCCGATCATTTCGTTGAGCTGCGCGATCCAGCCCACCGTGCGGGCCAGCGCAAAGATGCCGGTGAACAGATTCACCGGGATGCCGATGGCGCGCTGCACGATGCCGGAGTAGAAGTCCACGTTGGGGTAGAGCTTGCGCGACACGAAGTACTCGTCTTCCAGCGCGATCTTCTCCAGCTCCTTGGCCAGCTTGAACAGCGGGTCGTTTTCCAGACCCAGCTCTTGCAGCACCTCGTTGCAGGTTTCCTGCATGAGTTTGGCGCGCGGGTCGTAGTTTTTGTACACGCGATGACCGAAGCCCATGAGTTTGACGCCGGAGTTCTTGTCCTTGACCTTCTCCATGAATTCGCCGACCTTGGACACGCCGCCCTGGCGCTGGATGTCTTCCAGCATGTTCAGGCAGGCCTCGTTGGCGCCGCCGTGGGCGGGGCCCCACAGGCAGGCCACGCCGGCAGAGATGGCTGCAAACGGGTTGGTGCCCGATGAGGCGCACAGCCGCACGGTCGAGGTGGAGGCGTTTTGTTCGTGGTCTGCGTGCAGGATGAAGATGCGGTCCAACGCACGCTCCAGCACCGGATTGACCACGTATTCCTCGCAAGGCGTGCCGAACATCATGCGCAGGAAGTTGCCGGAGTAGCTCAGGCTGTTCTTCGGATAAATGTAGGGCTGACCAATCTTGTATTTGTAGGCCATGGCCACCAGCGTGGGCATCTTGGCGATCAAGCGGATGGCTGCGATTTCACGGTGTTGCGGATTGTTGATGTCTGTGCTGTCGTGATAGAAGGCCGACATGGCGCCCACCAGGCCAGTGAGGATGGCCATGGGGTGGGCATCGCGACGGAAACCCCGCAGGAAAAACTGCATCTGCTCGTTGACCATGGTGTGGTTGGTCACGAGTTTGTGGAATTCGACGCGCTCGCTGGCGTTGGGGAGTTCCCCGTTGAGCAGTAGGTGGCAGGTGTCGAGGTAGTCGCATTGCGTGGCAAGTTGCTCGATCGGGTAACCGCGGTAGAGCAACTCACCTTTGTCACCATCGATGTAGGTGATGGCCGACTGGCAGGACGCTGTGGACAAAAAGCCCGGGTCGTAGGTGAACATGCCGGTCTGTGCGTACAGCTTGCGGATGTCGATCACGTCTGGCCCGACGCTGCCGGCGTAGACCGGCAAGTCGACGCTGGGGCTGCCGTTGGAGAACGACAGGGTGGCTTTGTTGTCTACGAGTTTCATGCAGGTTCCTCGGATGATGTGAGAGGTCGCTGGGCGCGCAGCAGTGCAAGCACTTGCGTCACGTCCGCGCGTTCGAGATCGCCCTTAAGGGGCTTTCGGCCGAGCAGCAGATCCAGCAGATCGTTGTCGGACAAGTCCATCAAGATCCCGAGTGCATCTGCTTGTCGCACGGTCAAGCCAGTTTCATGACTGGCGAAAAATCGCTCGATGAACAGGTCGTTCTCGAGCAGACCACGGCGACACCGCCAGCGCAGCTTGCTCAGCGCGCGTTCGTCCAGCAAGGCATCTGGTGAGGTGTCGGCCATGGTGTTGGGAGATGTGCGCTCACACGGAGCGCATCACCATCATTTCCTTGATCTTGCCGATGGCCTTGGTGGGGTTCAGACCCTTGGGGCAGACGTCCACGCAGTTCATGATGGTGTGGCAGCGGAACAGGCGGTACGGGTCTTCGAGGTTGTCGAGTCGCTCGGCCGTGCCCAGGTCGCGGCTGTCGGCGATGAAGCGGTAGGCCTGCAGCAGGCCGGCGGGGCCGACGAATTTGTCCGGGTTCCACCAGAAGCTCGGGCAGCTGGTGGAGCAGCTGGCGCACAGAATGCACTCGTACAGGCCGTTGAGCTCGTCGCGCTCTTCGGGACTCTGCAGACGTTCCTTTTCGGGCGGCACGGAGTCATTGATCAGGTAAGGCTTGATGCTGTTGTACTGCTTGAAGAACAGCGTCATGTCCACGATCAGGTCGCGCACCACGGGCAGACCGGGCAAGGGCTTGAGCGTGATCACGCCGGGCAGCGTGTTCATGTTGGTCAGGCAGGCCAGACCGTTCTTGCCGTTGATGTTCATCGCGTCCGAACCACACACGCCTTCGCGGCACGAGCGGCGGAACGAGATGGAGGGATCGACCGCCTTCAACTTCATCAGCGCGTCGAGCAGCATGCGCTCGTGGCCGTCGAGTTCCACCTCGATGGTCTGCATGTAGGGCTTGGCGTCTTTTTCGGGGTCGTAGCGGTAGATCTTGAAGGTGCGTTTGGCCATGTGTTTGCTCCGGTGCGTGGGTGCTTAGAAGGTGCGGACCTTGGGCGGGACGGACTCGACCGTCAGTGGCTTCAAGTTCACGGCCTTGTAGGTCAGGCTGTTGTCGGCGCTGTGCCAGAGCGTGTGCTTCATCCACTCGGCGTCGTTGCGGCCCAGCGGGAACTGCGCGTCGTCGGCGGGGCGCTCGTAGTCGTTGACCGTGTGCGCGCCGCGGCATTCGTGGCGGGCCGCGGCCGAGGTCATGGTGGCCTGGGCGCACTCGATCAGGTTTTCCACTTCCAGCGCTTCGATGCGCGCGGTGTTGAACACCTTGGACTTGTCTTTCAGCGCGATGTTGTTGACCCGCGCGCGCATGGCGTTGATCTTCTTCACGCCCTCGTCCATGCTGGCCTGGGTGCGGAACACGCCGGCGTGTTGCTGCATCGCGGCGCGCAGGTCGTTGGCCACGTCTTGCGCGTACTCGCCGCCAGTGGTGTTGTCCAGGCGGGCCAGGCGCGCCAGGGTTTTGTCGGCGGCGTCGGCCGGCAGGGGTTTGTGGGTCTTGTTCTTGTCGTTGAACTGCACGATGTGGTTGCCGGCCGCACGGCCGAACACCAGCAGATCGAGCAGCGAGTTGGTGCCCAGGCGGTTGGCGCCGTGCACGCTCACGCAGGAGCATTCGCCCACGGCATAGAGGCCGTTGACCACGGCCTGGCCGCCGTTGCCATCGGGGGTGACGACCTGGCCGTTGATGTTGGTCGGGATGCCCCCCATCTGGTAGTGGATGGTGGGCACCACAGGGATCGGCTCGCGCGTGATGTCCACGTTGGCGAAGTTCACGCCGATCTCATAGACCGAGGGCAGGCGCTTGTGAATCGTTTCCGCGCCCAGGTGGTCGAGCTTGAGCAGCACGTAGTCCTTGTTCGGACCACAGCCACGGCCTTCCTTGATTTCCTGGTCCATGCAGCGAGAAACGAAGTCGCGCGGTGCCAGGTCTTTCAAGGTGGGCGCGTAGCGCTCCATGAAGCGCTCGCCTTCGCTGTTGAGCAAAATCGCGCCTTCGCCACGGCAGCCTTCGGTCAGCAACACACCGGCTCCGGCCACGCCGGTGGGGTGGAACTGCCAGAACTCCATGTCTTCCAGCGGGATGCCGGCGCGTGCCGCCATGCCCAGGCCGTCACCGGTGTTGATGAAGGCGTTGGTGGAAGCCGCGAAGATGCGGCCTGCGCCACCGGTGGCCAGCAGCGTGGTCTTGGCTTCCAGCACGTAGGTCTCGCCGGTCTCCATTTCCAGCGCGGTCACGCCGAGCACGTCGCCGCTGGCGTCGCGGATCAGATCAAGCGCCATCCATTCGACGAAGAAGGTGGTGCGCGCCTGCACGTTTTGCTGGTACAGCGTGTGCAGCATGGCGTGGCCGGTGCGGTCGGCCGCAGCACAGGCACGTTGCACCGGCTTCTCACCATAGTTGGCCGTGTGGCCGCCGAACGGACGCTGGTAAATCGTGCCGTCGGGGTTGCGGTCGAACGGCATGCCGAAGTGCTCCAGCTCGTACACGACCTTGGGCGCTTCACGGCACATGAACTCGATCGCATCCTGGTCGCCGAGCCAGTCGGAGCCCTTGATGGTGTCGTAGAAGTGGTAGTGCCAGTTGTCCTCGTTCATGTTGCCCAGCGAGGCGCCGATGCCGCCTTGCGCAGCCACCGTGTGCGAGCGGGTCGGGAACACTTTGGACAGCACGGCCACCTTGAGGCCGGCGCGCGCCAACTGCAGCGAGGCGCGCATGCCGGAGCCGCCGGCACCGACGATGACAACGTCGAACTGACGCTTGGGAAGATTTGCGGTTGCGGTCATTGCTTCAGAGCCTCCAGAGAACTTGAACGGCCCAGCCCAGGCAGGACAGGAGCCAAACCATGGTGAACACGTGCAGCACCAGGCGGATGCCCGCGGGCTTGACGTAGTCCATCCAGATGTCGCGCATGCCGACCCACACGTGGTAGGTCAGGGCGAGGAAGACGGCGAAGGTGAGGGCTTTCATCCACTGGGCCGAGAAGATGCCGGCCCAGCTGTCGTAGCCGATGGGGCCTTTGGAGAACAACACCTGCACCAGCAGGATCAGGGTGAACAGCGCCATGATGGCAGCGGTGATGCGCTGGGCGAGCCAGTCGCGCAGGCCGTAGTGGGCGCCGGTGACGACGCGTTTGGAACCGTAGTTGACAGACATCTTGTGGGGTCCTTGTGTGGGTTCGCGGGATCAGTACAGGCCGAAAAGCTTGGCGCCGAGCAGCACGGTGAGGCCAATGCTCAGCACCAGCGTGACGATGGCGGAAGACTTGCCGAATTCCTTGCTCACCGCGTGGCACGCGTCCATGTAGAGGTGGCGCACGCCGGCAATCAGGTGATGCAGGTAGGCCCAGATCAGGGCCAGCACCACGAGCTTGAAGAACCAGCCCGGCACAAAGCCCAGGCCCGCCGAGAAAGCGGCGCTGAAACGCTCGAAAGAGATTTCGGAAGACACCGAGGTGTCGAACAGCCAGACGATCAGGGGCAGCAGGATGAACATCAGGCCACCGCTGGCGCGGTGCAGGATCGAGACCCAGCCTGCGGGTGGCAGGCGGTAGGTGGTCAGATCCTTGAATGCGTTGATGTTGCGGAACTCGGGCCGCTTCTTGGTCAACTCGGTCATGGTGGGGACTTTCTTGCGCAGAGGGGATGCGGGGAAGGGATGTCGGTGGTGTAACGCGTTGGTAACCGGAACCACCGGGTGTCAAATTCTATTGCAACGCACCAATCGTGAGACTGACACCGGATGCAGGCGCGGGGCTATCAAGGACATAGCAGCGGCGGCTCAACTCAGTTCGTTGCGGTAGTGACGGGCGTCGGTGCGGTAGAGGCCGCGCCGCAGTTCCATCGGGGTGTCGTTGTAGGTGAAGGCCAGGCGTTCGACGCTGAGCAGCGGCGAACCCTCGGCCACGCCCAGCAACGTGGCGGCCTCGCTGTCGGCGGCCACGGCCTTGATCTTCTCGACCGCGCGCACCATGCGCACGCCGAACTGCGCTTCAAACAAGGCATACATCGGCCCCTTGTCGTCGGCCAGCGTTTCCAGGGTCAGGCCTTTGAACGGCACGCCAGGCAGCCAGAGTTCTTCGAGGATGGCGGGCACCTGCGCGAAGGTGAGCACACGTTTGACCTGCAGCACCGGGTCGCCGGTGCGCAAGGCCAGCTGGCGCGCCACCTCGGCGGGCGCACGCAGGCGGCGGCATTCGATGATGCGGCGCTCCGCCGTGCCCTGGTCTTCCAGCGAACCGGTGTCGGGCAGCAGGCGCAGGAAGCGGTACTGGATGTGCTGCTCGGAGTGCGTGGCCACAAAGGTGCCCTTGCCCTGGCGGCGCACCAGCAGGTTGTCGGTGGCGAGTTCGTCGATGGCCTTGCGCACCGTGCCCTGGCTCACCTTGAAGCGGGCGGCCAGGTCGAATTCGCTCGGGATCATGTCGCCGGGCTTCCATTCGCTGGCCTGCAGGCTGCGCAGGATCAGCGTCTTGATCTGTTGATACAACGGGCTGAAGGCCGGTGCGCTGTGTTCAAACGCGCCAGCATCGGGCGTGGGGCGACCGTCGTTCGCTGGTGCGTCGGGGGTGCTGAGTGGAGTCGTGGCCATGATGTTTGATGCGTCCGCAGGCGGCGCACGAACGATGAATCATATCTTATATAAGACATAAGACAAATTGACGTATCAGGGTTTGCGAGGGTACACTCTGTGGCTGACCTGGACCCACCAGCGGCGCGTTTTTTGCCCGCTTTTGCCATCTGCGTCTCGGGGTGTTCGCTCCCCAACCCCATCCCCATCCCCTCGTCTCATTCTGGAGTTCTCACCATGCAAAAGAAGCCCGTTCGTGTCGCCGTCACCGGCGCCGCTGGCCAGATCGGTTACGCCCTGCTGTTTCGCATCGCTTCGGGCGAAATGCTCGGCAAAGACCAGCCCGTGATCCTGCAGTTGCTGGAAGTGCCGGTGGATGGGCCGCAAAAAGCGCTCAAGGGTGTGATGATGGAACTGGAAGACTGCGCGTTCCCGTTGCTGGTCGGCATGGAGGCCCACAGCGACCCGATGACGGCGTTCAAGGACACCGACTACGCACTGCTGGTCGGTTCGCGTCCGCGTGGCCCCGGCATGGAGCGCGCCGAGCTGCTCGCCATCAACGGCGCCATCTTCACCGCCCAGGGCAAGGCGCTCAACGCCGTGGCTTCGCGCAACGTCAAGGTGCTGGTGGTCGGCAACCCCGCCAACACCAACGCCTACATTGCCATGAAGAGCGCGCCCGATCTCAACCCGCGCAACTTCACCGCCATGCTGCGCCTGGACCACAACCGTGCCCTGAGCCAGATCGCAGCCAAGACCGGCAAGGCCGTGGCCAGCATCAAGAAACTGGCCGTGTGGGGCAACCACTCGCCCACCATGTACGCCGACTACCGCTTCGCCACCATCGACGGCGCGTCGGTCAAGGACATGATCAACGACCAGGTGTGGAACAAGGACGTGTTCCTGCCCACCGTGGGCAAGCGTGGCGCGGCCATCATCGAAGCACGCGGTTTGTCTTCCGCTGCCTCGGCCGCCAACGCCGCCATCGACCACATGCGCGACTGGGCGCTGGGCACCCAAGGCGAGTGGGTCACCATGGGCATTCCTTCGCAAGGCTGGTACGGCATTCCGAAGGACATGATGTTCGGCTTCCCCGTCACCTGTGAAAACGGTGAATACAAGGTCGTTGAAGGCCTGGAGATCGACGCCTTCTCGCAGGAATGCATCAACAAGACCCTGGCCGAGCTGCAGGGTGAACAAGACGGCGTGAAGCATTTGCTGTGATGCCCCCCTGCGCCGCTTCGCGTCGTCCCCCCGGGGGGACCACACTTACGGCCTGGCAAAGCCAGTTCCGTGGTGTGTGCTGGACGCAGGCGGTGCGGATTCGTTTTCGTCGTCACCTCGTAGCGCACCCGTGAAAATCCACCCTCGTTCCATCCTGCTGGGCGCTCAGGCCGGCGCGTTCGCGCTGCCGGTCTGTGACCACTACAGCGGGGTGGAGGCGCGGATGAAGAAGAGCCTGGCGCTGCAGGCCGAGATGGCCGAGGAGTTCGGCACCTGCGTGTTCGACGTGACGCTCGACTGCGAAGACGGTGCGCCCGTGGGCGGCGAGGCGGATCACGCCTTGCTCGTCACCGAACTGGCCCTGGCCGCTGCGCCGCAAGCGCGTGTGGCCGTGCGTGTGCACCCGGTGGACCACCCGGCGTTTGAGGCCGACGTGGCCACCATCGCCGGCCGTGCAGGGCAGCGCCTCGCGCACCTGATGGTGCCCAAGGTCGAGTCGGTGGCCGACGTGCAGCGCGCCGTGGCTGCGCTCGACGCCGCGGGCGCATCGGCACTGCCGCTGCACGTGCTCATCGAGTCACCCGCCGCCGTGCACCGTGCCTTCGACATCGCCGCCCATCCGCGTGTGCAGAGCCTGAGCTTTGGCCTGATGGACTTTGTCTCGGCGCACGGTGGGGCCATCCCTGCCGACGGCATGAGCGTGGCAGGCCAGTTCAGCCACCCGCTCGTGCTGCGCGCCAAGCTGGCCATTGCGTCCGCCTGCCACGCACACGGCAAGGTGCCGTCGCACTGCGTGGTCACCGAGTTCAAGGACTTGGTCGCGCTGCAGAACGCCGCGCACAAGGCCGCCCGCGAACTGGGCTACACCCGCATGTGGAGCATCCACCCCGACCAGATTCGCCCCATCCTGGCGGCGTTTGCACCATCAGAGCGCGAGGTCGACACCGCTGCCGCGCTCATTGAATGCGCCATGGCCGCCAACTGGGCGCCGGTGCAGTTTGAAGGCCGACTGCACGACCGCGCGAGCTACCGCTATTTCTGGCAGGTGCTGGAGCGCGCGCACCACACCGGCCTGCCGCTGCCCGACGCCATGCGGCCGTTTTTCAACGAGCCTCTCAAAGCGCGGCATTGAGCTTGCTTGCCCCCACCCCATCTGTTTTCTGATCCTCACGAATACCCTTCCCACTGGAGAACGCCATGTCCAACACCTTCCTCACCGACTACCGCGCCCACACCGCCGAGCGCGCGGCCCTGGGCATTCCGCCGCTGCCGCTGGATGCGAAGCAGGTCGCCGACCTGATTGAGTTGATCAAGGCGCCACCGGCCGGGGAAGACGCGTTCCTGATGGATCTGCTCACGCACCGCGTGCCACCGGGCGTGGACGATGCCGCCAAGGTCAAGGCCAGCTTCCTGGCGGCCGTGGCGCACGGCGACATCGCCGTGGCGCTGGTCTCCAAGGCCAAGGCCACCGAGCTGCTGGGCACCATGGTGGGTGGCTACAACGTGCACCCGCTGATCGACCTGCTCGACCAGGCCGATGTGGCGGCGGTGGCGGCCGAAGGCCTGAAGAAAACGCTCTTGATGTTCGACTTCTTCAACGACGTGGCCGCCAAGGCCAAAGCCGGCAACGCCAAGGCGAAGGAAGTGATCGAGAGCTGGGCCAACGCCGAGTGGTTCACCACCCGCCCCGAAGTGCCGAAGTCGATCACCGTGACCGTGTTCAAGGTGCCCGGCGAGACCAACACCGACGACCTGTCGCCCGCGCCCGACGCCTGGAGCCGCCCCGACATTCCGCTGCACTACCTGGCCATGCTGAAGAACACGCGCGAAGGCGCGGCCTTCAAGCCCGAAGAAGACGGCAAGCGCGGCCCGATGCAGTTCATTGAAGACCTGAAGAAAAAGGGTCACCTCGTGGCCTACGTGGGCGACGTGGTGGGCACCGGCTCCAGCCGCAAGTCGGCCACCAACTCGGTGATCTGGGCCACGGGCCAGGACATCCCGTTCGTGCCGAACAAGCGCTTCGGCGGTGTGACGCTGGGCGGCAAGATCGCGCCCATCTTCTTCAACACGCAGGAAGACTCGGGCTCGCTGCCGATCGAAGTGGACGTGTCCAAACTCGAGATGGGCGATGTCGTCGACGTGATGCCCTACGACGGCAAGATCGTTCGCAATGGCGAGACGGTGGTCGAGTTCAAGCTCAAGAGCGATGTGTTGTTCGACGAAGTGCGCGCCGGTGGCCGCATCAACCTGATCATTGGCCGCTCGCTCACCGCCAAGGCGCGCGAGTTCCTGGGCCTGGCAGCAAGCACGCTGTTCCGCTTGCCGACCACGCCCGTGGCCACCAAGGCCGGCTTCACGCTGGCGCAAAAAATGGTGGGCCGCGCGGTCGGCATGCCGGAAGGCCAGGGCGTTCGCCCGGGCACCTACTGCGAGCCCAAGATGACCACCGTGGGCAGCCAGGACACCACCGGCCCCATGACGCGCGACGAACTGAAAGACCTGGCCTGCCTCGGCTTCAGCGCCGACCTGGTGATGCAGTCCTTCTGCCACACCGCCGCCTACCCGAAACCCGTGGACGTGAAGACCCACCGCGAGCTGCCAGCTTTCATCAGCAACCGCGGCGGCGTGGCCCTGCGCCCGGGTGACGGCGTGATCCACAGCTGGCTCAACCGCCTGTTGCTGCCCGACACCGTGGGCACCGGCGGCGACTCGCACACCCGTTTCCCCATCGGCATCAGCTTCCCCGCCGGCTCCGGCCTGGTGGCGTTTGGCGCGGCCACCGGCGTGATGCCGTTGGACATGCCCGAGTCGGTGTTGGTGCGTTTCAAGGGCCAGATGCAGCCCGGCATCACGCTGCGCGATCTCGTGCACGCGATCCCGCTGTACGCGATTCGCGCCGGTCTGTTGACCGTGGCCAAGGCCGGCAAGAAGAACGTGTTCTCCGGCCGCATCCTGGAAATCGAAGGCCTGCCGGATTTGAAGGTGGAGCAGGCGTTTGAACTCTCCGACGCCTCGGCCGAACGCTCGGCCGCCGGTTGCACCGTGAAGCTCAACCCCGAGCCGATCAAGGAGTACCTCACCAGCAACGTGGTGCTGATGAAGAACATGATCGCCGACGGTTATGCCGACGCCCGCACGCTGGCGCGCCGCATCGAGAAGGTCGAAGCCTGGCTGGCCAACCCGAGCCTGCTGGAAGCCGACAAGGACGCCGAGTACGCCGCCGTGATCGAGATCGACCTGGCCGACCTCACCGAGCCCGTGCTGTGCTGCCCCAACGATCCGGACGACGCCAAGCTGCTCAGCGATGTGGCCGGTGCCAAGATCGACGAGGTGTTCATCGGTTCGTGCATGACCAACATCGGTCACTTCCGCGCGGCTTCCAAGCTGCTCGAAGGCAAGCGCGACATCCCGGTGAAGCTGTGGATCGCGCCGCCCACCAAGATGGACGCGGCCGAGCTGACCAAGGAAGGCCACTACGGCGTGTTCGGCACCGCCGGTGCGCGCACCGAAATGCCGGGCTGCTCGCTGTGCATGGGCAACCAGGCGCAGGTGCGCGAAGGCGCCACCGTGGTCTCCACCTCCACGCGCAACTTCCCCAACCGCCTGGGCAAGAACACCAACGTCTACCTGGCCTCGGCCGAGCTGGCGGCCATTGCGTCCAAGCTGGGTCGCATCCCGACCGTGGCCGAGTACCAGGCCGACATGGGCGTGATCAACAAGGACGGCAGCCAGATCTACAAGTACCTGAACTTTGACCAGATTTCGGAATACGCCGACGCGGCCAAAGGCGTCACCGCCTGAGCCGCAGCCCCTCCTTGAAGAAGCGGCCTGCGGGCCGCTTTTTTTTGGCCTCCGCCTTGCTCGGTGCCCTGCCATGCGCAGCCGATAGACTCAAAGCCACATGACCCTGCCGCTCTACAGCCTCGTCCTCTTGCCATTCGTGGGCAGCCTCGTTGCCGCCCTGCTGCCGTCGAACGCCCGAAACACCGAGTCCACACTGGCCGGTGCGATCGCTTTGTTCTGCGCCGTGCAGGCCGCGATGCTGTTTCCCGAGATGGCCGCCGGCGGTGTGGTGCGCGAAGAGATCGTGTGGTTGCCGTCGCTCGGTTTGAACCTGGTGTTCCGCATGGACGGGTTTGCCTGGATGTTCTCCCTGCTGGTGCTGGGCATTGGCGCGCTGGTGGTGCTGTACGCGCGTTACTACATGTCGCCCACCGATCCGGTGCCGCGCTTCTTCTCGCTGCTGCTGGCCTTCATGGGCTCCATGAGCGGTGTGGTGCTCTCGGGCAACCTGATCCAGCTGGTGCTGTTCTGGGAACTCACCAGCCTGTTCTCGTTTCTGCTCATCGGTTACTGGCACCACCGCAGCGACGCGCGGCGCGGCGCGCGCATGGCGCTCACCGTCACCGGCACCGGCGGCCTGTGCCTGCTCGCCGGCATGCTGGTGCTCGGCCACATCGTGGGCAGCTACGACCTCGACGTGGTGCTGCGCGCGGGCGACGTGATCCGTGCCCACCCGCTCTACAGCACGGCGCTGGTGCTGATCCTGCTCGGTGCATTGACCAAGAGCGCGCAGTTTCCGTTACATTTCTGGCTGCCACACGCCATGGCCGCGCCCACCCCGGTGTCGGCCTACCTGCACTCGGCCACCATGGTCAAGGCCGGGGTGTTTCTGCTGGCGCGGCTGTGGCCAGTGCTGGCCGGCACCGACGAGTGGTTCTGGCTCGTCACCGGCTCCGGCCTCATCACCTTGCTGATCGGCGGCTTCGCGGCCATCTTCCAGAAAGACCTCAAGAGCCTGCTGGCCTACTCGACCATTTCGCACCTGGGCCTCATCACCACGCTGCTCGGTCTGAACAGCCCGCTGGCCGCGGTGGCGGCGGTGTTCCACATCATCAACCACGCGACCTTCAAGGCCTCGCTGTTCATGGCCGTGGGCATCATCGACCACGAGACCGGCACGCGCGACATGCGCCGCTTGAGTGGCCTCTGGCGCTACATGCCCATCACCGCCACGCTCACCCTGGTGGCGGGCGCGGCCATGGCGGGTGTGCCGCTGCTCAACGGCTTCATCTCCAAGGAGATGTTTTTCACCGAGGCGGTGTTCGTGAACGCCGCGCCCTGGTTCGACACCCTCCTGCCGCTGGCCGCGGTGGTGGCGGGTGCCTTCAGCGTGGCGTATTCGCTGCGCTTCACCGTCAACGTGTTCTTCGGCCCCGACACCTGCCACGCGCTGCCGCGCACGCCCCACGAGCCGCCGCACTGGATGCGGGTGCCGGTCGAGCTGCTGGTGCTGGCCTGTTTGCTGGTGGGCGTGCTGCCGCAGTGGTCCATTCAGGCCATCCTGTCCACCGCGGCCACACCGGTGGTGGGTGGGCAACTGCCGGCGTTTGATCTGGCGGTGTGGCACGGCTTCAACCTGCCGCTGGTGATGAGCTTTGTGGCGCTGGCCGGTGGCATCGTGCTGTTTGCGCTGCTGCGCCAACCGATGCAGACCGGCCGCATCCGGCGCACGCCGGTGCTCGGCTGGGTGAGTGGCAAACGGGTGTTTGAAGGCACCTTGGCGTTCATCACCGCAGCCAGTCGACAGCTGCAGCGCAGGCTGGGCACGCGGCGCCTGCAGGCCCAGTTGCTGCTGTTGGTGTTGGTCACGGTGTTCGCCGCGTTCGTTTCGCTGCGCGGGGCCGGTGCGGGCACCTGGCTCGCGGGCGAGCGCAAGGTGCTGCCGTTCTCGCCCATGTTTGCGCTGCTCTGGCTGGTGGGCATCGGCAGCGCCATCGGCGCCACCTGGCAGGCCAAGTACCACCGACTCACCGCGCTGGCGCTCATGAGCGTGGCGGGTTTGGTCACAGTGGTCACCTTTGCCTGGTTCTCCGCGCCCGACCTGGCCTTGACCCAGCTCTCGGTGGAGGCGGTGACCACGGTGCTGATCCTGCTCGGCCTGCGCTGGTTGCCCAAACGCTCCGAGGCGGTGGACCGGCGTTTGCCGTTGCGCGTCCGCCTGCGCACCAGCACCCGGCGCGGGCGCGACCTGACCGTGGCGCTGGCGGCCGGTGGTGGCATGGCCGCGCTGTCGTACGCGGTCATGACGCGCGACTTCCCGCAGAGCATCTCCACCTTTTTCCTGGAGCGCGCCGTGCCCGAGGGTGGCGGCACCAACGTGGTCAACGTGATGCTGGTGGACTTTCGCGGCTTCGACACGTTGGGCGAGATCGCCGTGCTGGGCATCGTGGCGCTCACGGTGTACGCGCTGCTGCGCCGTTTCAGGCCCGCGCCCGAGAGCATGGACCTGCCGCCGCAACAGCGCGCCCTGCCCACCGACCTCGCGACCGATCTTGTGAACGCACAAACCGCCGCCGACACCGCCCACGGCTACCTGCTGGTGCCCGCGGTGCTGGTGCGCCTGCTGCTGCCGATCGCGGCCGTGATCGGGGTTTACCTTTTCATGCGCGGGCACAACGAGCCGGGCGGCGGCTTCGTGGCCGGGCTGGTGCTCTCCACCGCCTTCATCCTGCAGTACATCGTCTCGGGCACGCAGTGGGTCGAGGCCAACATCAGCCTGCGCCCCGTGCGCTGGATCGCCGCGGGCCTGCTGATGGCGACCTTCACCGGTCTGGGCGCACTCTTCTTCGGCTACCCCTTCCTCACCACGCACACCGCCCACCTCTCCCTCCCGCTGCTCGGCGAGATCCACGTGGCCAGCGCGCTGTTCTACGACATCGGCGTCTTCACCCTGGTGGTGGGCGCCACGCTGCTCATCCTCACGGCGCTGGGCCACCAGTCGGTGCGCGGCCACCGCCGCGTGAGCACCGACGCCCGCGATGCCGGCGGACAACACAAGGGAGACCTCTGATGGAAATCGTGCTGGCCCTGGCCATCGGTGTGCTCACCACCTGCGGCGTGTGGCTCATGCTGCGCCCGCGCACCTTCCAGGTGATCATGGGTCTGGCGCTGCTGGGCTACGGTGTGAACCTGTTCATCTTCAGCATGGGCCGGCTCTCGGTGGACAGCGAACCCATCATGGTGGCGGGATTTCCGCCCACCTTCGAGTTTTACGACGACCCGATGCCACAAGCCCTGGTGCTCACCGCCATCGTGATCGGCTTCGCCATGACCGCGCTGTTCCTGGTGGTCATGCTGGCGCAGCGGGGCTTCTCCGGCAACGACCATGTGGACGGCGAGGAGAAAGCTCGGGAGGTTGGCGAATGAGGGAGCTGGCCCAGGCCCTGATGCCACACCTGATGGTCGCACCCGTGCTGCTGCCGCTGCTGGCAGCGTGCCTGCTCATGCTGGTGAGCGAGCGCCGCCACCGCACCAAGGCCACGCTCGGTCTGCTGGCCACCGCCGCCAACCTGGTGGTGGCCGTGCTGCTGGTGTTCTGGGTCAAGGCTGAAGACGGACCGAGCGCCTTCGGCATTTACCTGCCGTCCAACTGGGACGTGCCCTACGGCATCGCGCTCGTGCTCGACCGGCTCTCGGCCCTGATGCTGGTGATGACCGCGCTGGTGGCCTTGATGGCCTTGTTGTTTGCGCTGGCGCGCTGGCACAAGGCGGGGGCGCATTTCCACCCGCTGTTCCAGATCCAGATCATGGGTTTGAACGGCGCCTTCCTCACCGGCGACCTGTTCAACCTGTTCGTGTTCTTCGAGGTCATGCTCGCCGCGTCTTACGGTTTGCTCTTGCACGGCTCCGGGCCGGCGCGGGTGAAAGCCGGCCTGCACTACATCGCCATCAACCTCGCCGCATCGTCGTTGTTCCTCGTGGGTGCGGCGCTCATCTACGGCATCTCCGGCACGCTCAACATGGCCGACCTGGCCGCGCGCATGGCCGAGGTGGCGGACGCCGACCGCGCCTTGCTGCACGCGGGCTGCGCCATCCTGGGTGTGGCTTTTCTGGCCAAGGCGGCCATGTGGCCACTGAACTTCTGGCTGGTGCCGGCGTATGCGAGCGCGAGCGCGCCGTCGGCGGCGGTGTTCGCCTTGCTCACCAAGGTGGGTGTGTATGTGTTGCTGCGCTTGTCGACGCTGCTGTTTTCCGACGACGCGGGCGACTCGGCCGGCTTCGGCAGCCAGTGGTTGTTGTGGGGCGGCCTGGCCACGCTGACCTTGGGTGCCATCGGCATGATGTCTGCGCAGCGCCCGGCGCGTTTGGCCGGGTTCGCGGTCATCGTTTCGTCGGGCACGCTCATGGCGGTGTTCGGGCTGGCGCGGCCCGAGGTCACCGCAGGCGCGCTGTACTACCTGCCGGTGTCCACCTTCGCGGTGGCGGCGTTTTTCCTGCTCACCGAGCTCATGGACCGCTCACGGCAATCGGAGGGCATGCGCGAGCAAGCACCCGAAGACGAAGAAGACCACCTGCCGTTTTCCATGGCCGAGCTGGAACTGGCGCAGGGCACCAACCTCGACGAGGACGAAGTGCCGCTGGTGGGGCGCGCCATTCCCGCCGCCACCGCGTTGCTGGGCCTGGCCTTCATCTGCTGCACGCTGCTGCTCGCGGGCCTGCCGCCGTTCTCCGGCTTCATCGGCAAGTTCGCCATGCTCTCCACGCTGCTGGACGCGCCCGGTGGCACCGTGGCGCCGGTGAGCTGGTTGCTCCTGGGCGCCATCATCAGCTCGGGCCTGCTGGCCCTGCTGGCGTTGACGCGCACCGGCATGCGTTTCTTCTGGGCGCCGGTGGACCGCCCAGCGCCGGTGCTGCGCGTGGTGGAGTACCTGCCCATTGCCTTGCTGATCGCGCTGTGTGTGCTCTTCACCGTGCGCGCCGAAGCGGTGATGCGCTACACCAGCGCCACGGCCGCCGCGCTCTACCAACCCCGCCTCTACATCGACGCGGTGATGAGCGCCCGACCCTTGCCCACGCCCACCAACGCCGATCGGCTGGGCGTGCCCGTGCCGGGAGGTGTGAAGTGATGCGCCGCCTGTTCCCCTCGCCCTTGCTTTCGCTGGCGCTGGTGGCCTTGTGGCTGCTGCTCAACAACTCGCTCGGCCTGGGCCAGTGGTTGATGGCGCTGCTGCTGGGCTGGCTGGTGCCCTGGCTCACGCATTCGCTGCGGCCCACGCCGGTGCGCTTCAGCCACCCGCTGGTGGCGCTGCGCTTGTTCTTTCAGGTCGGGCGCGACGTGCTGGTGTGGAACTGGCGCGTGCTGCTGGGCACGGTGGCACCTGCGGGCAAGGTGCCGCAAGGCGGTTTTGTGGTGGTGCCGCTGGACCTGCGCGACCCCAATGGTCTGGCCGTGCTGGCCGCCATCATGTGTGTGATTCCCGGCACCATCTGGTCCGAGCTCGCGCTGGACCGCAGTGCCCTGCTGGTCCACATGTTCGACATGGACGACGCGCAGGCCGAGATCGACCTGATCAAACACCGCTACGAGCGGCCGTTGATGGAGATATTCGAATGACCCCGCTGCTGTTCGGCGCCATCGTGTTTGCTCAGGCCTGTTTTGCCCTGGCCATGGGCCTGGCGCTGGTGCGCCTGCTGCGTGGCCCCTCGGCGCAAGACCGGGTGCTCGCCATGGACCTGATCTGCACCCTGGCCATGCTCATGATGATGGTGCTGGCCATCCGCTACCGCAGCTCCATGTACTTCGAGGCCGCGCTGCTGATCGCCGTGTTCGGCTTCATCGGCTCGGCCGCCATGGCCAAGTTTTTGCTGCGTGGCGAGGTGATCGAATGAGCGGCAACCTGGCCTGGTGGATCGAGATTCCGGTGGCGCTGCTGCTGGTGCTCAGCGGTCTGTTTGCGCTGGCCGCGGGCGTGGGCGTGGTGCGCTTCAAGACTTTTTTTCAACGCATGCACCCGCCCGCGCTGGCCTACAGCTTCGCCGCCTGGTGCGTCACGCTGGCCAGCATCGTGTACTTCTCGGCGCAGGACGACAAGCTCGCGCTGCGCAGCTGGCTCATCATCATTTTTCTGGCGCTCACGGTGCCGGTCACCACCATCCTGCTGGCGCGCACCGAGCTGTTTCGCCGCCGCACGGCCAGCGGTGACCGGGGTGACATCCCACCCGGCTTGAACCACGACTCGGCTGCGCCGGTGTCCACCGACGACAAGCGCTGATCAGTCGGTTGTGGAGGCCAGCAGCCCGCGCAGCGCGGTCGCCGTGGCCTCATCCGCTGGAAAAAACGTTTCCATCGCCAGCTCCTGCAGCGTGATGTCCACCGGCGAGCCGAACACGGTGGTGGTGCTCACGAGCTGCAGCACACCGTGGGGTGTGTGGAACTGGAACGGCATCAGCACACCGGGGTGTTCGCCCGGCAATTCCACGGCACCAGACCCCGACGCATCGGGGTAGCCCTTGAGCTCTTCCAGCAGCGCGACCAGCACCGCGTCGCCGGTGGCGCGGATCTGCTGGCGCAGCCGCTCGAACAGGTGCTCGCGCCACTGCCGCAGGTTGGCGATGCGCGGCGCCAGGCCTTGCGGGTGCAGGCTCAGGCGCAACACGTTCACGGCGCCTTGCAGCAGCTCGGGCGCAGCACCCGCCGTGAGCAAGGGCACCAGGCGGTTGTACATCACCAGGTTCCAGTGGCGGTCCATGGCCAGCGCGGGCCAGGGCTCGTGGCATTCGAGGATGCGCTGCACGGCGGCGCGCGCTGAAGCCATGCCGGGGTCGTCCAGCGGCCGCGCGCGGTACATGGGTGCAAAGCCGGCGGCCACCAGCCAGGCGTTGCGCTCGCGCAGTGGCACATCGAGCCGCTCCACCAGGCGCAGCACCATTTCGCGGCTCGGGCTGGCTCGCCCGGTCTCCACGCAGCTCAGGTGGCGCGTGGACACCTCGGCCACGTGGGCCAGGTCCATCTGGCTGAAGCGCCGCCGCTGGCGCCAGTGGCGCAGGTGTTCACCAAACGAGGTGGGTGGGGCGCTGCGGTGTGGGAGGGCGGGGGTGTCCATGGACCGCATGTTAGGGCGAGCGGGGCAAGGCTTCCATGACCTCCGAGGTCATCGACGGTCTGCACGCCGCGGCCCACGATCAAGGCCTCATCAACACCGCCAGGAGTGCTTCCATGTCCCTCACCGCCCAACTTTCATCCACCACCGTGCTGCGCCGCGTGCTCGCGTTCGACGCTGTGTCGGGCGCCGGCACCGGCGCGCTGCACCTGTTGCTGGCACCGCTGCTGTCCACCTGGCTTGGCCTGCCCGAGGCGCTGTTGCAGGCCTCGGGTGTGGCGATCTTCGCGTTCGTGTTGCTGGCCGGCTGGCTGGCGCTGCAGTCTTCGCCGCCACGCGTTCCGCTGATGACGATCGTGTTGCTCAACGCCGCCTGGGCGCTCGCCTGCCTGTGGCTGGCGTTCGGTGGTGCGGTCAGCCCCACGCCGCTGGGTCTGACCTATCTGTTGGTGCAGACGGTCGTGGTGTTCGCTCTGGCCGAACTGGAGTGGATCGGGTGGCGCGGGCTCGCCAGCAGCGACAAGGTTCGGTTCGCGGCTTGAGATGGGCCGGCGACTTGGGCGTTGTGAAGAATCACTGCTGTCAGCACGGACACCCCACCTGCTGACAGAATGGTTTGGTCATTCAATCGCCCTCTGGAGTCGCCATGTCCGCCACCGCTCGCTACGCGCACCCCTTCGCCAACACCGTCAAGACCTTCAAGACCGCTTCGGGCAAGAGTGGGCGTTTCTATTCGCTGCCGGCGCTCGCCAGACAATTCCCCGCGATCCAACGCCTGCCGGTGTCGCTGCGCATCGTGCTGGAGAGCGTGCTGCGTCACTGCGACGGCGAACGCGTGATGCCCGAACACGTGGCCCAGCTCGCGCAATGGAACCCCAATGGCGAGCGCACGCAGGAGATCCCGTTCACCGTGGCGCGTGTGGTCTTGCAAGACTTCACCGGTGTGCCGCTGCTGGCCGATCTGGCGGCCATGCGCAGCGTGGCCGAGCGCCTGGGCAAAGACCCGAAAAAAATCGAACCGCTGGTGCCGGTGGACCTGGTGGTGGACCACTCGGTGATGGTGGACCACTACGGCACCAGGAGCGCGCTCGACCTCAACATGAAACTCGAATTCCAGCGCAACAACGAGCGCTACCAGTTCATGAAGTGGGGCATGCAGGCGTTTGACACCTTTGGCGTGGTGCCCCCTGGCTTCGGCATCGTGCACCAGGTGAACCTGGAGTACCTGGCGCGCGGCGTGCACATGAACGGTGGCCTGTACTACCCCGACACGCTGGTGGGCACCGACAGCCACACCACCATGATCAACGGCATCGGTGTGGTGGGCTGGGGTGTGGGCGGCATCGAGGCCGAGGCCGCGATGCTGGGCCAGCCGGTGTATTTCCTCATGCCCGACGTGGTGGGCTTCGAGCTCACCGGGCGCCTGCGCGAAGGTGTGACCGCGACCGACCTGGTGCTCACCGTCACCGAGATCCTGCGGAGCCACAAGGTGGTGGGCAAGTTCGTTGAATTTTTCGGCGAGGGCACCGCCTCGCTCGCCTTGCCCGACCGCGCCACCATCGCCAACATGGCGCCCGAGTACGGCGCCACCATGGGCTTCTTTCCGGTCGATGGAAAGACGCTGGATTACTTTCGCGGCACCGGCCGCAGCAAGGCGGAGATCGAGGCCTTCGAGGCTTACTTCCGCGCGCAGGGCATCTTCGGTGTGCCGGGCGCGCCAGGTGCGTCCATCAAGGCCGGCGAGATCGACTATTCACAGGTGGTCACGCTGGATCTGGGCAAAGTGACGCCCAGCCTGGCCGGCCCCAAGCGCCCCCAAGACCGCATCGAGCTGGGCAACGTGGCCAGCCAGTTTGCCGCGCTGTTCAGCAAGCCCAATGCGCAGAACGGCTTCAACCGCCCGGCCGCCTTGCTGCACACGCGCCACCAGCCGCACTCGGCCGACGAGATCGACGCGGCGCCCCCCGCCAAACCCCAAGCCACTGTGCCGGGTGCACCGCGTTTTGTGGCCGAGATGGAGTCCAACAAACCCGCGATGCTCACCGCCGAAGCTGCCCCTGCGGCTCTGAGCAAAGGCAGCAAGCTGAGCATCGGCAACGGTGATGTGCTGATCGCCGCCATCACCAGCTGCACCAACACCTCCAACCCCGGCGTGCTGCTGGCCGCCGGCCTGCTGGCCAAGAAGGCGGTGGAGGCGGGTCTGAAGGTCAAGCCGCACATCAAGACGTCTCTGGCCCCCGGCTCGCGCATCGTCACCGAGTACCTCACCCAGACCGGCCTGATGCCCTACCTGGAGAAGCTCGGTTTCTCGCTCGCGGGTTACGGCTGCACCACCTGCATCGGCAACGCGGGCGATCTCACGCCCGAGCTCAACGAGGTCATCACCAGCAACGACCTGATCTGCGCCGCTGTGCTTTCGGGCAACCGCAACTTCGAGGCGCGCATCCACCCCAACCTCAAGGCCAACTTTCTGGCGAGCCCGCCGCTGGTGGTGGCGTATGCGATCGCCGGCAACGTGATGATCGACCTCATGACCGAGCCGCTGGGCAAAGGCAAGGGCGGCAAACCGGTGTACCTGGGCGACATCTGGCCCACCAGCGACGAGATCTACGACCTGATGAAGTTCGCCATGAACGGACGCGCCTACCGCGAGAACTACGCGCGCGTGAAGGCCGAGCCCGGCAAGCTGTGGGAGCGCATCAAGGGTGTGAGCGGCAACGCCTACACCTGGCCCGAGAGCTCCTACATCGCCGAGCCGCCGTTTTTTGAATCGTTCGAACTCGCCTTGCCCGCTGCCACCGAGCCGCCTGCGGTGCGCGGTGCGCGCGTCATGGCGCTGTTTGGCGACTCCATCACCACCGACCACATTTCGCCCGCCGGCAACATCGCCGAGAACTCGCCGGCCGGCCAGTGGCTGCTGGCGCGTGGCGTGCTCAAGGCCGACTTCAACAGCTACGGCGCGCGCCGCGGCCACCACGAGGTGATGATGCGCGGGACGTTTGCCAACGTGCGCATCAAGAACCTCATGCTCGCCGCCGGTGCCGACGGCTCGCGCGAGGAGGGCGGCTGGACGGTGTACCAGCGGGAAGGCGTGGGCCATGGCCAGAAGATGAGCATCTTCGACGCCGCCATGCGCTACCAGGCCGCGAACATTCCCACGGTGGTCTTTGCCGGTGAGGAATACGGCACCGGCTCCAGCCGCGACTGGGCCGCCAAGGGCACGCAGCTGCTGGGCATCAAGGCGGTGGTGGCGCGCAGCTTCGAGCGCATCCACCGCTCCAACCTGGTGGGCATGGGTGTGCTGCCGCTGCAGTTCAAGGCGGGTGAGTCGTGGGAGAGCCTGGGCTTGCGTGGTGACGAAACCATCGACGTGTTGCCGCATCCGGACCTCACGCCCCAAAGTGATGCGCAACTGGTGATCACCCGCGCCGATGGGTCCGTCAAGACCGTTACCGTGACCCTGCGCATCGACACACCGGTGGAGGTGAACTATTACCGCGAGGGTGGAATCCTCCCCTATGTGCTCAGGCAATTGTTGAGCGCTTGAGCCGGATGCCGCAAAACGGCATGATGTGTTTTCCGCCGCACCAGGAGCCGCCATGCGAAAGCCTGCCTTGTACAGCCCCTCTCACCGAGCCGGGCCGCCACAGGCAGACGCGCGTGCCCTCCCGGCGGTTGAGGCATCAGCGGTTCCCGCGCCTGCAGGCCGCTTTCGCCGCTTGCGCCAGGCCAGCGCACGGGCCGCCTCCAGCCCGCGCGTGATGTGGTCGGCGATGGTGCTGATCGCTGCGCTGCTGGCGGCCAGTGTGTGGCAAGGCGGCGTGGGTGGAGCCAAGGCGCTCACGCAGAAAGACATCGACGCGGCCGTGCTGCGCACCCTCACCACCCAGAACCTGCCCTCGCGCGCGGCCCGCGCCGCCGAGAAGATCCGGCCTGCGGTGGTGCGCGTCGTGTCCTATGGCAAAAATGGCGAAGGCAAGGAGGTGGAGCAGGGCGTGGGCACCGGTGTCGTGATCACCGACAAGGGCATCATCCTGACCAACCTGCACGTGGTGCAGACCGCGCTGAGCATCAAGGTGGTGTACGCCGACGGCGCCGAGTCGCCGGCCACCGTGACCGGCGCGCAGCCACAAAACGACCTGGCCGTGCTGCAGGCGCAGATCATTCCCGACGACCTCATCGCCGCCACCATGCGCTCCACCAACGACCTCGTGCCCGGTGAAGACGTGGTGGCGGTGGGCTTTCCTTTCGGCATCGGTCCCTCGGTGTCCTCGGGCGTCATCTCGGGCTTCGACCGTGCCTTCAAGTCGCCCGAAGGCGTGCAGGAAATCGGCAACCTGATCCAGTTCGACGCGGCGGCCAACCCCGGCAATTCGGGCGGCCCGCTGGTCACCATGGACGGTGAGGTCATCGGCATCGTCACCGGCATCCTCAACCCCACCAGCCACCGCACCTTTGTCGGCATCGGTTTTGCAGTGCCCATCGAGAGCGCTGCATCCGCCGCCGGCTTGCCACCCTTCTGAATTTTTTTCACCGTCACAGGAGCTTCCATGGACCAGAACGCCGCCCCCGAGACCGCCCAGCTCATGGAGCAGATCCTGTACGAAGTGAAACGCGTGGTGGTCGGCCAGGACCGTTTTCTGGAGCGTGTGATGGTGGCCATGCTGGCCCAGGGCCACCTGCTGGTGGAGGGTGTGCCGGGTCTGGCCAAGACGCTCACGGTGAAGACCCTGGCCAATGTGGTGCAAGGGCAGTTCAAGCGCATCCAGTTCACGCCCGATCTGGTGCCCGCCGATCTGGTGGGAACGCGCATCTACAACCAGAAGACCGGCGACTTCAGCACCTCGCTGGGCCCGGTGTTTGCCAACCTGCTGCTGGCCGACGAGATCAACCGCGCGCCGGCCAAGGTGCAGAGCGCGCTGCTGGAAGTGATGCAGGAGCGCCAGGTCACGATTGCCGGCGAGTCGCACAAGGTGCCCAGCCCGTTTCTGGTGATGGCCACGCAGAACCCGATCGAGACCGAAGGCACCTACCCGTTGCCCGAGGCGCAGGTCGACCGTTTCATGATGAAGGTGCTGGTGGACTACCCCAGCGACGAAGAGGAGTACGTGATCGTCGAGCGCGTCACCGGCCCGGCCGTGCAGGTCAATGCCGTGGCCACCACGGACCAGCTCGCGGTGCTGCAGGCGCAGTGCCGCCAGGTGTATGTGGACCCCTCGCTGGTGCAGTACGCGGTGAAGCTGGTGTCGGCCACGCGCACGCCCGAGAAGCACGGCCTCAAGGACCTCGCGCGCTTCATCACCTTTGGCGCCAGCCCGCGCGCCACCATCGGCCTGGTGGAAGGCGCCCGCGCGCTGGCCATGCTGCGTGGGCGCAGTTATGCGTTGCCCGAAGACATGACCGATCTCGTGCCCGACGTGTTGCGCCACCGCGTGGTGCTGTCGTACGAAGGTTTGTCCGAAGGCCTCACGTCCGAGTCGCTGATCGCCAAGATCATGAAACAGATCGCGCCACCAGCCCGCCCGCTCGAACACGAAAAGCGCGCCGCCTGAACACACGGGTCACAGCATGTTCTTCAAACGCCTGTTCGGATCCGATCGCGGCGCTGCCGATGCGCCGGCCAAGGCCGCAGGCATCGCGCTGGCCACACCGGTGACGCTGCGGGCCGACGCCCTGCTGCGCCGGTTGGAGTGGACCGTGCTGCGCAAGCTCGACGGCCTGCTGCAAGGCGACTACAAAACGCTCATGCGCGGCTCGGGCCTCGATCTGGCCGACCTGCGCGAATACCAGCTGCACGACGACGTGCGCCACATCGACTGGAACGTCACCGCGCGGCTGCAGCAGCCGCATGTGCGCGTGTTCACCGAAGACCGCGAGATGGCCGCCTGGTTCCTGCTCGACCTCAGCCCCTCGGTGGACTTTGGCTCGGGCAACCAGCGCAAGAGCCAGGTGTTGCTCGACTTCACCGCCGTGCTCGCGCGCCTGATCGGGCGCCACGGCAACCGCGTGGGCGCGGTGCTCTACGGCTCACGCGGGCAACCGGTGGTGGACGCGGTGCTGCCCGCGCGCGGCGGCCGCACGCAGGTGCTGCGCCTGATGCAGATGGTGTTGCAGCCGCCGAAGAAAGACGCGAGCGTCAAGGACGGCGTGACCCAACTCTCCGACCTGCTCAAGGCCGCCGTGCACACGGTGCGCCAGCGCGCCACCGTGTTCGTGGTGTCCGACTTCATCAGCGAACCCGGTTGGGAAAAGCCGCTCGGTGAACTCGCGCGCCGCCACGATGTGGTGGCCGTGCGCCTGCTCGACCCGCTGGAGCTGGAGTTGCCCGACCTCGGCCTGATCCCCATTCGCGATGCCGAGACCGGCGAGCAGCTGATGGTGGACACGCACGACGCGGGCTTTCGGCAGCGCTTTGCGCGCATCGCCGCGCAACGCGAGGCGCAGCTGCGCGAGAGCCTGGCGCGCGCCGGGGTCGACACGCTGGAGCTCTCCACCGACGACGACCTGGCCGAAGCCGTGGTGCGCTTCATCGACCTGCGCAAGCGCCGCCTGCGCGCCGGCAAGCACGCGCAGGCCGGTCGCAGCATGCCGTCCCAGATGCCCAGCCGCGACCGCAGCAGCTTCGGCACTCCCCGTGAAGGAACACGACCATGAACATCCCTGTGACCTTCCTGTGGCCGCAGTTGCTCTGGCTGCTGCTGGCCCTGCCGCTGCTGGTGCTGCTGTACGTGTGGTTGTTGCGCCGGCGCAAGCAGGCGGCGGTGCGGTTTGCCAGCCTGGCCATCGTGCGCGAAGCCATGGGCAAAGGCCCGGGCTGGCGGCGCCACGTGCCGCCGGTGTTGCTGCTGCTGGCCATTGCCACCATGCTGCTGGCCTCGGCGCGGCCCATGGCGAGCATCGTACTGCCCTCGCAGGAGCAGACCATCATCCTGGCCATGGACGTGTCGGGCAGCATGCGCGCCGAAGACGTGCAGCCCAACCGGCTGGTCGCATCACAAAACGCCGCCAAGGCGTTTCTCGCCGAGCTGCCGCGCCATGTGAAGGTGGGCATCGTGGCCTTTGCCGGTTCGGCCCAGGTGGTGCAGCCCGTCACGCTCAGCCGCGAAGACCTGGTGACCGCGATTGACAAGTTCCAGTTGCAGCGCGCCACCGCCATCGGCAGCGCCATCGTGGTCTCCCTCTCCGAGCTGTTCCCCGGCCAGGGCTTCGACATCGGCGCCATGACCTACAACCGCAACAGCGATCCGTTTGCCCCGCAAGGGCGCGCCATCGACCAGCCCAAGACCGAGCCCAAGGCCTTTGTGCCGGTGGCCCCGGGCTCCTACGGCTCGGCCGCCATCATCCTGCTCACCGACGGCCAGCGCACCACCGGCGTGGACACCGCCGAGGCCGCCAAGATGGCCGCCGACCGAGGTGTGCGCGTGTACACCGTGGGCGTGGGCACGGTGGATGGCGAGGTGATCGGGTTTGAGGGCTGGTCCATGCGCGTGCGGCTGGACGAGGACAGCCTGAAAGAAGTGGCCCGCACCACCCAGGCCGAGTACTTCTACGCCGGCACGGCCGACAACCTGAAGAAGGTCTACGAGACCCTGAGCTCGCGCCTGACGGTGGAGAAAAAAGAAACCGAAATCGCCGGCTTGCTCGCGCTGGTGGCGTCCATCCTCGCGCTGTTCGCGGCGGGGTTGTCGGTGTGGTGGTTCAACCGGATTTTGTGAGGGCGCCGCCGGCCTGCACCGGCACAATCCCCGCATGAACCAACAAGTGATCGTCGCCGGTGGGGGCATCGGCGGCCTGGCCAGCGCCCTGGCTCTGGCCAGGCAGGGTGTGCCGACCGTGCTGCTGGAGCAGGCGGCGGCGTTTGGCGAGGTGGGGGCGGGGCTGCAGCTGGGGCCCAACGCCACGCGGGTGCTGGCCGATTGGGGGTTGGGCGATGCATTGGAGGCCTGTGCCGCGTTCCCCGAGGTGCTGCGGGTGCGCGATGCCCACCGGGGCACCGGTCTTGGGCAGTTGCGCCTGGGGGCCATGGCGCTGGCGCGTTACGGCCAGCCTTACGCCACGCTGCACCGGGCCGATCTGCATGCGCTGCTGTTCGGTGCGGTGCAACGGCAGGAGCTCACCGAATGGCGCTTGAACACACGGCTGGCGTCGTTTGCAGAAACATCCGATGGCGTGAGCGCCTCGCTGGACGATGGCAGCACGCTGAGCGGTGGCGCGCTGCTGGGCTGCGACGGGCTGTGGAGCCGGGTGCGCTCGCAGTTGCTGGGTGCGCAGGGCGTGCGTGCCAGCGGTCATCTGGCTTACCGAGGCATGGTGCGCACGGGCGATCTGCCGCCTGCGCTGCGTGCCAACGACATCACCGCCTGGCTCGGGCCGCGCATGCACGTGGTGCACTACCCGGTGCGGAGTGGCGAGTGGATCAACGTGGTGGCGGTGGTGCACGGTGTGTTGGGCCAGGGCCATGGTGGCGAGCCGGGCTCGGACCCGCAGGCCTGGTCGCACGAAGCCCGTGCTGCCGATCTTCAGCGGGCCATCGGCCCGGCTTGCACCGAACTGCTGGCGATGATCGAAGCCGTGCAGGGCTGGACCTTGTGGGCACTGAACGACCGCCCGGCCATGGCCGGCGCCCACGAGCACGCGCAGGACCGGGTGGCGCTGCTGGGTGATGCGGCACATCCGCTGCGCCCCTACCTCGCGCAGGGCGCGGCGATGGCGATGGAAGACGCGTGGACGCTGGGCCGCGTGCATCAATACGCGAACCAAAAAAACGACTGGCCGTTGCTGCTCGCGGCGTTTGCCGACACGCGCTGGCAACGCAATGCGCAAGTGCAACAGCATTCGCAGCGCAACGGCCGCATCTTTCACGCCACCGGGCTGGTGCGCTGGGGGCGCGACACCGCCATGCGCCTGCTGGGCGAGCGCCTGCTGGACAACCCGTGGCTCTACAACGGCCCACCCGAGCCCGAACAACCACCGGACCCCTCGCCCCGCTCCAGGAGGGCAGCATGAACACGCACACCGGCCGCCGCTCGGCCCTGGCTGCTGCGGTGGCGCTGGCGGCCACCAGCGTGCTGCCGACTGCACAGGCGCGGGCTCAGACCGGTTGGCCCCGCCGCCCGCTCAGGATCGTCGTGGGTTTCCCCGGAGGGTCTTCGCCCGACCTCATGGCGCGCCTGCTGGCCGAGCCCCTGTCGCAGGCGCTGGGTCAACCGGTGGTCGTTGAAAACAGGCCCGGTGCGGGCGGCAACATCGCTGCGGCCCATGTGGCCCGCGCCACCGACGACCACACCATCGGGCTGATGATCAACGGCAACCTCACGATCGCGAAGATCCTCAACCCCGACACGCCCTACGACCCGCTGAAAGACCTCGCACCGGTGTCCTTGCTCGCGGTCGCGCCGCTCGTGCTGTGTGCGCCGGCGGGCAGCCCTGCTGGCGCTGCGTTCTTCGCGCAAGCCCGGGAGTCGGGTGCCCGCTGGAACCACGGCACGCCGGGTGTGGGCACCGTGGCGCACCTCGGCATGGAACTGCTCAGGCAGCGCGCCGGCATCGCACCCGTGCACGTGCCGTACTCCGGCAACCCGCAGGTGATCGCGGCCCTGTTGGCCAACCAGATCCAGATGGCGTTGCTGCCGCCGGGCCTTGCCATGGCACAGGTGCGCGCGGGCAAGCTCAATGCCATCGGCGTCACGTCGGCGGGGCGCAGCAGCCTGGTGCCCGAGCTGCCCAGCCTGGGCGAGGTGGGGGTGCCGAACCTTCAGCTGGAGATCTGGAACGCCGTGGCTGCGCCCAACGGCCTGCCCAGGGCACACGCGAACCGCCTGGCCACGCTGCTGGCCGGGATCGTGCGGCGCGACGACATCCGCCAGAAGATGTTTGCGCAAGGTTGGCAGGTGGTGGGCGCCTCGCCCGAGGGTCTGCGCCGTCGCATCGAAACCGACACCACCGCCATGACCGAGGTGATCCGGCGCAACAACATCAGGCCCTGAGCGGCCTGCCCCGGGGCGACCGACTCGGCCGATCCGCGCCGAATGTGTGCAGTTGTAAATCCATCTTTGAAAACGTAGTTGTTTGCGCGTCCTGAGCGAACAAGCGGTATAAAAACGTCAAATAAATCACACGTTAGTTGTAAAAAACTGACGATCAAGTGATCCATAAAGGTTCATTGCCATAACGGTTTGACGACTTCGGGAGGGGGTGACATGCATCGTTCACGGGGTTTCCTGCGCGCGTGGTCTCACGCATCTCGGGGGTGAATCCATGGCCAACGTGCTGGCGATGCATTCGGTCTGCAGCTCCATTGCGACCTTCCTGAACAACACCTACCCGGCGGCCACCAACGGCATGACCATGCCGGCCTGCGATTTCGAGGTGTTGTCGTCCCAGGAAATGACCAACACGCCCCCCGACGGCAACCGTGTGAGCCTCTTTCTCTACCGGGCCACCGTCAACGAACACAGCCGCCAGCAGCGGCCTTCGCGGGCGCCCAACGCACTGCCCGCACCCCTGCACCTGGACCTGCACATCCTCCTGTCGGCCTGGGGTGCGACCGCTCTGGACGAACACATCACCATGGCCTGGGCCATGCGGCAGTTGCACCTGCACCCCTTGCTCGACGCCTCGTCCCTCTCGCCCGAGCCCGCCTGGGATGCGGACGAAGTGATCCAGATCGTGCCGGCCGAGCTGTCCACCGAAGACATCATGCGCATCTGGGATGCGCTGGAGCCCTCGTACCGTCTCTCGGCTTCCTACATCGCGCGCACCGTGCGCCTGGACCCCGACGCCTTGCCCGAGGCCGTGCCGGTGGTGGCCAGCCGGTACACCTACGGCGCGGGGGTGGCCTCATGAGCCTGCTGCTCAACGCCACCGAGGTCGAACGTGTGGAGCGCCGCGTGCTCGGTGCCCTGCGCTGTGTGGACGCCACCACCGGCGCGCCGCTGGAGCAAACCCTTCGCGTGGAGGCGCCTGCCGGCGCGCGCATCCTGCGCAACCGCAGTGGCCTGCTGGTGATTCACGGCTGGCCGGCGCTGGTGCACCACACGGCCGCGTTTGCCAGCCCGCCGGGTGATGTCCCGGTGGGGTCGCTCACGCTGATGCTCACCGTGTCCGATCCGCTGGGCCACTACCTGCCACGGCTGGTGCGCGTTGCGCTCCCGCGCGACGCCGACCCGGCCAACGCCGCGCAGCCGGGTTCGCTGTTTCGCCCACTGACCGTGCCCATGTACCCCTCGGCCACAGGCCGGGTCGGCTCCAACTGGGCCTGCGTGAGCGTGAGCGTGTTCGAACCCGGCAGTGGCGATGCGCTGGGCGGCGTGCTGTTGCGCGTGGTGGCGGCGGGCGCGGTGCGCGCACTGGGTTTGTCTGACTGGCGCGGCGAAGCGCTGGTGCCGGTGGCGGGCATCCCCGTGACCACCTGGTCCAGCGAGCCGGGCGACGTGGTCGTCACACAGATTTCGGCCGAGCTGCAGGCCGTGGCCGATCCCGCCAGCGTCACCCGCACGCCGCAGTCCGTGCTGCAGGCGGGCCGCACGCCCCACGCCGTGCCGCTGGTGGACCCGGCGGCCATCGAAACAGCGCGCGCCGGCCTCCCGCAGGCCAGCGTGCTGGTCAACCTGGCGGCCGGTCGACCGCTGCATGTTTCCCTCGGGGTGGACCTGCCTTGAGGACCAACGCGATGTTCCCACCCGCACTTCACAAGGAGAACCACCATGCCTGAATACCTCGCGCCGGGCGTATACGTCGAGGAAACCAGCTTCCGCGCCAAGAGCATCGAAGGGGTGGGCACCAGCACCACCGCGTTTGTCGGCCCCACCCGCAAGGGGCCGTACCGGGTGGACGACGAAACCCCCGAATCGCCCGAACTGCTCACCAGCTACGGCGACTTCGAACGCATCTACGGCGGCTTTGCCGACCTCTCCCTGGGGACCGATGTGCCGGGCACCAACTACCTCGCGCATGCGGTGCGTGCGTTCTTCAACGAGGGCGGCTCGCGGCTCTACGTCTCCCGTGTGGTGGGGGCCAGCCCGGCAGCGGCGGCGGTGCAGGTGGTGGCCGGAACAGACGAAGGCGTGGGCTTTGCCGCGCGTTTTCCCGGCGCCGTGGGCAACGGCCGGATCGTGGTGCGCGAGGCCGCCACACCCGCGTCGGAGACCACGCTCAACAACGCGCCACCCGGCAGCCTGGTGCGCGCCACGGTGGGTGGCAGCGCGGTCCTGCTGGTGCGCGTGGGCAACAGCTGGCGCCCGGCGGCCAACCTCGCGGGCGAGGCGGTCACGCAGGCCAATGTGCTGGCCGGCACGCCGCAGTTGCTCACGCTCTCGGTGCTCACCATCGACGGCGACGGCAACAGCCTGGGCTTTGAAGACATGGGGTTGACCAACACGCACCCGCGCTGGATCGGCCACGTGATGTCGGCCACGCCGTCGCGGCGCAGCGACCACCTGCAAAACCTGTATGCCATCAGCGTGGGCGCCGGTGTGACGCCTTCCGAGCTGCATGCAGGCCTGTTCAATGGCGCTGTCAACAACGCCGCCGGCCAGCCCGAACGCGTGTGGACGCTCACCGGCGGTGCCGACGGCGCCGAGCCCACGTCCACCAACTACGCGCTCGCCCTGTCCGAAATTGCATCGCTTGAAGACGTGTCCATCGTCGCCGCGCCCGGCAGCTCGGCCTACGGCGTGGACGACGACGACAACCCGCAGGCCATTGCCAGCGCGCTCATTGCACACGCCGAAGGCCGCCGCGCTTACCGCATCGCCGTGCTCGACACACCGCCCGAACTGCTGCCCACCACCGCGCGCACCTACCGCGGTTTGTTCGACTCCAAGTACGGCGCCATGTACTTCCCGTGGGTGGTGGTGTCCAACCCGCTGGCGCGCCCGGGCCGCGAAGACATTCCCAAAGAAATCGCGCTGCCGCCCTCGGGTTTTGTGAGCGGCATCTACGCGCGCAACGACGTGCAGCGCGGCGTGCACAAAGCGCCGGCCAACGAGGTGGTGCGCGGTGCATTGCGCTTCGAGATCGACGTGAATTTTGCGCAGCAGGAACTGCTCAACCCGGCCGGTGTGAACTGCCTGCGTTTCTTCAGCGGACGCGGCAACCGCGTGTGGGGTGCGCGCCTGATCTCCAGCGACCCGGAGTGGAAATACGTGAGCGACCGGCGCTACTTCAACTACCTCGAAGCCTCCATCGACCGCAGCACGCAGTGGGCCGTGTTCGAGCCCAACGGCGAGCGCCTGTGGGCCAACATCCGCCAGACCATCGCCGACTTTCTCTACAACGAGTGGCGCAGCGGCGCGCTGCTCGGCACCTCACCCGACGAGGCCTTTTTCGTGCGCTGCGACCGCAGCACCATGACGCAGAACGACCTGGACAACGGTCGCCTCATCTGCCTGATCGGCGTGGCCATCATCAAGCCGGCCGAGTTCGTGATCTTCCGCATCGGCCAGAAAACGGCCGACGCCCGCGAGTGACCTCCCGTCCCACACGATCCATCAGGAGCTGAACCATGGCCAACCGCACCACGCCCTACGGCGCCTTCAACTACCTCGTCAACTTCGACGGCGGCGAGGTCTTCGGCGGCTTCTCCGATGTCAGCGGCATCGGCACCGAAGTCACCGTGGCCGAGTACCGCAACGGCAACGACAAGGAGAACCACGTGCGCAAGGTCGCCGGCATCCACAAGGTGGCCGACGTGACCTTGAAGCGCGGCATCCTCAACAGCAAGACGCTGTTCGACTGGATCAGCCAGACGCGCACGCAGGGCCCGGCCGCGCAGCGCAACGTGACCATCACCCTGCTCGACGAAGCCCACACGCCCGTGCAGACCTGGGTGTTGCGCGGCGTGATCCCGATGAAATACACCGGGCCCACGCTGGCGGGCAAGGGTGGGGGCGATGTGGCGATGGAAGAGATTGCGCTCTCCGCAGAAGCGATGGAAATCACCGCCTAGATACCATGAAAACACCCCCGCCGCGCTGCGCGCGACCCCCTCAAGGGGGCAACACCTACCGCCCGGCAAAGCCGGTTCGGTGGTGTTCTTGGGTTGCGTTGCTTCGTTCGTGTCAATTTCCCGACATCGTGTTGGACGCCAGACCATGAGCCTCGTTTTCGAAACCGCCGCACCTGCTTTGCGCACCGCGCCGGAGCGCACCGACGTGGCGTGTTTCGTGGGCTTCGTGGCGCGCCGGCGCGATCAACCATTGCCCATGTCGGTGCGCCGCCAGCTCACGGACGCGGGCTGGGTGCACGGGCCATGGCGCAAGGGAGCCGATGCGCTGGAGGCGCTGCAGAACGTGCCGGTGGTGGTCGACAGCTGGGCCCTCTTTGACCGCCTCTTTGCGTGGGACGAGCGCCTGGTGGGTCGTGCGTCCGACGTGGTGAGCGGCGCGCCTTCGCTGTGCGCTACCTACCTCGGTGCGGCTGTGCGCAGCTTTTTTGCGCGCGGTGGTCAGCGCGCGGTGGTGGTGCGTGTGGGCGACCCGTGGGCGTTTCTGGAGTCTGCGGCCAACCGCGCGGCCAAGCGGCGCGCGCGCCTGGCCCGCCTCATCCCCGGCTTCAGCGACCGCGATTCGGTGGGCGAGGTGTTCGAGCCCATGGACCCACGCACCTGGCGCGGCATCGGGCACGTGGTGGGCCTGTCCGAAGCCAGCCTGTTGTGCCTGCCCGATCTGCCCGACGCGTGCTCCACCGAACCGCTCGCACCCTCGGTGGCCGTGCCGCTGCAGCCCCTTGTTGAAGGCTTTGTGGAATGCAGCCCCGACGAACCCCCGCTGCCCAGAGACGCCGGCTTGCGCGCCTTGCACGCACCGCGCCTGGACGGCCCGGGCTACGGCCCCTGGCGCGTGGCGGTGGCCAGCGTGCGCACCTTTCTGGCGCAACACCAGCGCGAGATGCTGTTCGTGGGCGCGCTGCCCCTGCCGCGCGAAGACGCGCGCCGGCCGGTGAGCGACGGCGGCGTGCACGCGCACAGCGACATGCTGGCGTTTCTGCGGCGCAGCGGTGTGCTGGAGGCCGAAGGCCGCGTGGATGCCAGTGGCCTGTCCATCGCCAGCGCCTTCGTGCAACTCGGTTACCCGTGGCTGGCCACAAGCGCTGCGTTGGATTTGCCCGAAGGCCTGGAGCCGCCCGATGGCGCACTGGCCGGCCTGATCGCGGGCAGTGCGCTGGCGCGCGGCACCCACGCCAGCGTGGCCGGCGACACGTCCATGCCGGCGCTGCGCGATCTGCAAACGGCTGTGCCGCTGCCGGGCTGGGGCGCAGGCCCGCAGTCGCCGAGCGCGCAACTGGCCGAACGCGTGTGCCTCTTCACGCAGCAAGCCGGTGGCTGGGCACTGCAGTCGGATGTGACCACCACGGTGGATGCGGCCTGGCGCAGCGGCGGTGTGAGCCGCCTCATGGCCACGTTGCTGCGCGCAGCACGGCTGCGCGGCCAGAGCGTGCTGTTCGACGGCAACGGCCCCGAGACCTGGGCACGGCTGGAGCGCAGCTTTGAAGAATTGCTCAAGGGCTTCTGGCGCGTGGGCGCGCTGGCCGGTGCCACACCAGCGGATGCGTTCAGCGTGCGCTGCGACCGCAGCACCATGACGCAGAACGACATCGACAACGGCCGCCTCGTGACCGAGATCACCGTGCTGCCGGCGCACAGCATCGAGCGCATCACCGTGGTGCTGGCGCTTGCAGCGGCCGGTGTGGGCCAGGCCAGCGTGCGGGAGGTGGCGTGATGGCCATCGGTGCCGAGTTTTCCGCCAGTGCCTCGGTATCGATCGGTCTCGGGGCGGGCACCGGTTCGGCTGCGGGCGCCAAGGTCTCCGCCCCGCTGATCCCCTTTCGCTTCCAGCTGCGATTTCGCCAGTCGGGCGCAGGCGCGGCGCAGGGCAACGAGGTCGACATGTGCAGGGGCGCGTTCGCCGAATGCACCGGTCTTGAAGCCACCATGGAGCCCAAGGTGATCCGCAGCGGTGGCGTGAACCACCACGCCTTCCAGCGCGCGGGGCAGGTGACCCATGCCACCGTGATCCTCAAGCGCGGCATGACCGACAACCGCCACCTCTGGAAGTGGTTTGCCATGGTCTCGGGCGGCGACTACGCCGCGCGCATGGACGTGGACATCGACATGCTCGACGGCGCGGGCACCAAGGTCATGACCTGGTCGCTCGCGCGCTGCATGCCGGTGAAGTTCAAGGCGGCCGACCTCAACGCCCGCGCCACCGAGGTGGCGGTGGAAGAGCTGCACCTGGCCCACGAGGGCCTCACCCTGGCGTTTCCCAAGGCCTGACCATGACCGAGCGCACCATCGCCGTGGCCGAGTTCAAGACGCTGAGTCCGGCGCCCGAGCAGGTGGTGAAGGTGCACTTCAACCCGGCCTCCCTGCAGTACACCGTGTCCAACACGCTCGGCCCCGCCGGCCAGGGCGCGGGCAGCCGCCAGTACGTGAGCGCCACTGTGGCCAAGCTCACCATGGACCTGGTGTTCGACACCACGGCTGGAAATCTCGACGACAAGGTCAAAGGCGGTGAAGACGTGCGCAGCTTCACCGACAAGATGGCGCAAATGCTCAAGCCCTTTGGCGGCGAGAACGAAAAGACCCCGCCGCGTGTGGAGTTCAGCTGGGGCGCTTACCGCTTCGTGGGCACGGTGGAGCAGTACAAGGAAACGCTGGACCTGTTTTCGCACGACGGTGTGCCGCTGCGCGCGGGCATCAACCTCACGCTCTCCAGCGATGCACCCAACTTTGAAAGCGCGAGCGCGCCGGCCTCGTCCGCAGACCGTGCGGGGGCCTCACCGATGGAGGTGCCTGGCGGTGCCGGGCCGTCGGGTGTGGCCGCTGCTGGCGGGGACCCGCGCGCGGCTCGAGCGGTGGCGAGTGCCAACGCCTCGGCCAGCCTGCGTTTTGGCGGCAGCGCGTCGCTGCTGGTGGATGCCAAGGTGTCGCTGGGCGCGCCGGCGGCGTTTGCGTCGGGCTCGCTGTCGGTGGGGGCTGGCGCCGGGCTGGGCGTCGGAGTCGGAGTCGGTATCGGCGGGGGCGTGGGCATCGGTGCCACCGCCGGTGCCGCGTTTGCCGGCTTGCGCACCGGTGCGGCTGGTGGCGCATCGCTGCCCAACGCGCAAGCCCTGTTGCCCTCGACCCAGGTGAGCGTGGGGGCCACCGGGTTCGCGCCGGGCGGCATGGCGCGCGGATCGGGGGCCGGCAGCCTGGGCACCGACGTGGGCGCGGCCGCCGACCTGCAGGCCCGCATCGCTTTTGACTGAACGAACCCCGGGGAGACACACATGCCCATCACGTTTGAAGAAGTCACTGCCGAAGTGCCGGCCGATCGGCCCACACCACCGGCCGCGCAGGCCAGCGCGGCGGCGTCACCCGACGACCCGCAGGCGTTGGAGGCGATGCAGCAGGCGCTGGACCTGCGCGCCGAGCGCACCTGGCGCCTGCACACCGATTGAGTCCACTCGCCATGACCGAAACCGCCCTCAGCCGACAAGCCCTCTACAGCGCGCGCCCCACGCTGCGGCTGGCCGGGCAGGCCGATGTGCGGCTGTCCAACCTGTTGATTGCCATGCGCATGGACGAAAGCGAAGGCGGCATGAGCCGGCTGGAGCTGCGCCTCTCGAACTGGGTGGGCACCACGGCGGGCGGCACCGAGCAGGCCTTTGGTGCGCAGTCCGATCTGAAGCTGGGCGCCGAGCTGGCGGTGTACGCCGGTGATGTGCAGGCACCGGTGGAGGTGTTTCGCGGCAAGGTCAGTGCCATCGAATTGCTGTTCAGCATGGGCGGCGCGCCCGAAATCACGGTGCTGGCCGAAGACGCGCTGCAGGCCGCGCGCCTGGCCCGGCGCAGCAAGACCTACACCGACCTGTCGCCGGCCGATGTGGTGCGTGAGGTGGCCGGTGCGCTCAACCTGCGCCCGACCGTCACCGGCCTTGCCAGCCCGGTGGACACCTGGGCGCAGATCAACGAGAGTGATCTGGCTTTTTTGCGCCGCCTGCTCGCGCGCTTCGACGCGGACCTGCAGATCGTGGGCGATGAGTTGCAGGTGTCACCACGCGGCGACGTGGCGCGCGGCGAGGTGGAGCTGGCCCTGTTCGGCCAGCTCATGCGCGCCCGTGTGATCGCCGACCTGTCGCAGCAAGTCACCGCCACCAGCGCAACCGGCTGGAACCCGGTGGACGGCAGCGCGGTGAGCCATGAGGCCACGCAGATCACGCACAGCGGGCCGGGCAGCGGGCGCAGCGGCTTGTCGTGGCTCGATGAAGCGTTTGGCGCGCGCCAGGAACACATCGGCCACCTCGCGGTGAGCAGCGACGCGGAGGCCCAGGCCGTGGCCACCGCGGCGCTGGACCAGCGTGCCCGCCGCTTCGTGCGCATCGAAGGTTTGAGCGAAGGCAACCCCGCCATCCGCGTGGGCACCACGGTGTCGGTGAGCGGCCTGTCTCCGCAGTTCGACAACCGCTACTTCGTGTGCGCCGTCTCGCATATGTACGACCAGACGGCGGGCTACCGCACCGAGTTCAGCGGCGAGTGCGCGTTTCTTGGGGAAGGCGCATGAAACGCGACGGCCTGTTCGACCGCCCCGCCGCCTGGCTGCAGGCCGGTGCGCTGGCGCAGGTGGTGTCGCTCGACGATCCCGCCGGCCGCAACCGGGTGCAGGTGCGCCTGCTGGCGCACGACGGCGTGACCGACCAGGACGCGCCGCTGTGGGCGCGTGTGGTGGCACCGTTTGCCGGCAACGACCGGGGGTTCTTTTTTCTGCCCGATGTGGACGACGAGGTGCTGGTGATTTTCATGAACGGCGACGCGCGCCACCCGCTGATCATCGGCGGCCTGTGGAACGGCAACTCGCCATCACCCGCCGACCTGGCCAATGGCCAGCACCGCACCAAACGCCTGAAGTCGAAGAACGGTGTGGCCATCACCATCCTGGACGAAGACGGCCAGGAAACGCTGACGCTGGAGACGCCCGGCGGGCAAACCGTGACGCTGCAGGACGGGCCGGGCACCATCACGCTGGAAGACGCCAACGGCAACCGCGTGGTGATGGAAACGGCGGGCATCAGCATCACGGCGTCGGCCAAGGTGAAAGTGAGCGCTTCGCAGGTGGAAGTGACCGCGGGCATGGTCAAGGTGGACGCGGCCATGGCCGACTTCTCGGGCATCGTGAAGTGCGCCACCCTGCAGACCAACGCCGTCATTTCCACCAGCTACACCCCGGGCGCCGGGAACGTGTGGTGATGCCATGGCCCGCACCCTGATGCAACCTCCACACGATGTCGCCCTGGGTGCGCCGCGCGGTGTGGCGCTGGGCGGCGCCCCTCTGCTGCTGCAGCGGTCTGACGGCGACTTCATCGACGCGGTGCTGGACGAGATCACCAGCGCCGATGGCCGCGCCAAGCTGCTCGCCACGCGCGCGGCGGCGCGCACGCAGCGCCAGGTGCTCAAGCTGTTCCAGCCCATCCAGCGCCAGCACCACCTGGCCGTGCTCGAAGCCTGGTGCGACACACCGGGCACACCGCGCCTGGACCCGGCGCGCGTCGAGTCGGCCGGGCTGGTGGTGCGCCGGGTGCGCCGCGCCGGCAACGCCGCCGAAGAAGGCTGGATGCGCTCGCGCGGGCGCCTGCGCGGCTGGCTGCCGGTGCAGCGCATCGGTGGCGCATCCAACGACCCGGCGAGCCAGTTGCGGCTGCACAGCGGCCAGACCGGCGTGGCCGACATCGACCACGAACTCATGCAGCTGGCCCTGCAGCGCGAGGACACCCTGCTGAACGAACACGTGGTGCCCATGTTCGTGGCGCCGCCCGAGGTGTGCAAGGCTGCGGGCAAGACGGTCTACTACGGTCTGGTGCCCACGGTGAGCGGCGAGCTGGCCGAGACCGCGCCGGTGTTCGACGAGGCCAACACCTTCGGACCCGAGAGCGCCGATTTCCGCAACCACCTGGTGCAGGCCCTGCGCGGCGAGGCCATGGACTTCCCCCTCGAAGGCGAGACCCTGAACCCGACCTGGACCGAAGCCGCCGAGATCGCCACCACCGTGCGGCCCAACGGCCTGAGCAACGACCACTGGAACCGCCTGCACCCCGGCGGTGGTTCGCGCAGCAGCATGCAGCGCTTCTTGCGTTTGTTGCGGCAGCTCGATGGTGAGTTCAACGCCTTTGCCGGCACCTCGCCCGTGGCGCGGGCGCTGCGTCAGCAACTCGCGGCCATCCACCTGCCTTTGAAGCTGCGCAGCGGTGAATCGGTGGCGCGCACGGTCAACGCCGAGACCTTTTTGCGCCAGGCGGTGCTGGTGCTGGTGCAGCGCAACGAGCAGGCCGCGCGGCCCGAGATGCCCACGCGCTGGCCTGCGCTGCCCGGCCACCAGGCGAGCGCCTTGCGGCTGGCGCTCTCGCGCGCCGTGGCCGAGCGTTTTGTGCAACTCAACCCCGCGCCCGGGCGCTTTGACGACGCGGGCGCGCAGTACGTGGTGCGCGCTTTTGTTCGCCTCAAGCCCGAGTGTGGTTGTCCGGCGCGCATCGTCTGGAGCGAGGCCACCGAACCCTTTGTGATCGCGCCGTGGTTCGAAGGCTCGGGCGCGCCGCCGGTGCGCATCGACCTGCCCGACATCACCGCGCCCGGCCTGCTCGCATCGCTCAAACCCAACGTGTCGTTTGCGGTGCCGCCCGCGCTGCAGAACCTGCTGAGCGGCAACCCGAAAGACCTGATGGAGGGCAAGAAGCCGCCCGACGGTGGCATCACCATCGGCTGGATCTGCAGCTTCAGCCTGCCTGCCATCACGATCTGCGCCTTCATCGTGCTGAGCATTTTTCTCGGCCTGCTCAACCTGATCTTCGGCTGGTTGGCCTTCATCAAGATCTGCATTCCGTTTCCAAAGAAGGGCGACTGATGAACGCGACCTCGGCTCCCATCGGATTTCCGTTCCTCGGCGTGCCCGACGAACACGGCCAGCTCGGCTGGCCGCTGCTTGAGAAAAGCGTGCGCGACGGCATCCGCATCGTGCTGAGCACACGCCCCGGCGAGCAACTCATGCGCCCCGAATTCGGCGGTGGGCTGGAGAGCCTGCTGCACGAGCCCAACACGCTGGCGACGCGCCGGCGCATCCGCGATCTGGTGCAGAGCGCGCTGGCGCGCTGGGAGCCGCGCATCCTGCTCGACGCGGTGGAGGTGTGGGACGTGCCCGATGCCCCGAGCCACCTGCGGGTGGAGATCCAGTACCGGCTGGCGCGCACGGGTGCGCCGGGCCGCATGAATGTGAACGTGCAGCTGGAGACCTAGATGCCCATCATCCCGCCCAGCCTTGATGACCGCCGCTTCGACGACCTCGTTGAAGACCTGATCGCGCGCATTCCCGCGCACACGCCCGAGTGGACCAACCCGCGCCAGGGCGACCCCGGTCGCACGCTGCTGGAGCTGTTTGCCTGGCTGGGTGATGCGCTGCTCTACCGCGCCAACCTCATCCCCGAGCGCCAACGGCTTGTGTTTCTCAAGCTGCTCGGCCAGGGCTTGCGCGCGGCCCAGCCGGCGCGCGGCATCGTGGGTTTGTCGTATGCGCAGCCGCTGGCCGATCTGCGCGCCAGTTCGCTGCTGCCCGGTGCCCGCCTCAAAGGCGCGCAGCCCTTCGAGACCCTGGGCGAGACCACCGTGCTGCCGGTCACCGGCGAGGTCTACATCAAACGCAAGCTCACCGACACCGAGACGGCGCGCATGGCCGATGTGATCAGTGGCCTCTCGCGTGTGCACCGCATCAGCGGCGCAGTGCAGGGGTATGAGACGCTGGCGGTGTTTGGTGAAGGGCGCGCCGAGCCGGGTGGTTTTGACGTGTTCGAGCGCTCGACCGACCGCGCCCTGTGGATTGCCTTGCTCGCACCCGCCGCACCGGGTCAGTCGGAGCAGGTGGGGGTGAACGACAGCGTGCGCGCCGCACTCGGCGGTGGTGACTCGGGCGTGCCGTCGCTGCTGTCGCTGGGCATCGTGCCTGCGCTGCCCTTGCCCGCGCTGTTTGAAGAGGTGGGCCCGCTGGCCGAGGTGCCGGTGATCTGGGAGATGGTCACGCGCCGGCCGGGCACACAGGCGCTGGACTACCTCACGCTGGAGCCGCTGCCCGGCAGCGACAGCTCGCGCGGCTTCACGCGGCCCGGCACCTTGCGCCTGCCGCTGCCCGGCGTTGACGACATCTGGGTGCCTTCGAACCAGGTGGGCGTGAACCCGCTGGCCGGTGTGGGCGACGCGCCGCCCCGGCTCGACGACGCGGCGCGCGCCGCGCGCTTGGTGGCCTGGCTGCGCGTGCGCCCGCGTCCCGGCAGCCAGGTGCAACGTCTGCCTTTGACCTGGCTGGGCATCAACGCCGCCGAAGTGGACCAGCGCGTGACGCTGCAAGGCCAGGTGCTGGGCACCAGCACGGGCGCGGCCGACCAGGCGTTTGCTTTGCCCGCCGGTTCGGTGGACCCACAGACGCTGGTGGTCGAGGTAGAAGAGCCCGGCGGGCGCGGCTACCAGCCGTGGCAGCGTGTGGACGATCTGGCCGCGATCAGCGCCGACGCGCTGGTGGCGCGCGAAGCCGGTGCGTTTGAGCTCGACGCCGAGGCCGGCACCCTGCGTTTTGGCGACGGCGTGCGAGGCCGCATCCCCGAGCGGCTCATGCGCGTGCGGCTGGCGCGTGGGCGCTTCGGCGGTGGGCGTGCAGGCAACCTCGCACCCGGCAGCCTGAGCGAGATCGCCGCCACGCTCGTGGGCGGTCAGCGCGCCCCGGCCATGAAGGTGCACCAGCCGCTGGCCATGGACGGTGGTGAAGACGCCGAGACCCTGCCCCAGGCCGAGCGGCGCATACCCGCCTCGCTGCGCCACCAGCAACGCGCGGTGACCGCCGACGATTTCAAGCGCCTCGCGCTGGAAACACCAGCGGCCGATGTGGGCCGCGTGGAGGTGATGCCGCGCTTCAAGCCCCGCGACCGGCGTTTCAACGTGCCCGGTGTGGTGAGCGTGGTGGTGCTGCCGTCCGCCGCGTTGGCGCCCGCACCCAACCCGCGGCCCGACCGGCCCTTCATCGAACGCGTGCACGCCCACCTTTCGGCGCGGGTGCCGCTGGCCACCGAGCTGTATGTGATCGGCTGCGAATACGTGCCGCTGGGTTTGTCGGTGGCGCTGCGCCTGCGCGAAGGGTTTGCGCGCGACAAGCTGTTGTACGAGGTGCGCGAAGCCTTGCGCCGCCTGCTCTGGCCACTGGCGCCCGGCGGGCTCGACGGCGAAGGCTGGGCACTCGGGCGTTCGGTGCGCGAACGCGAACTGGAGGTGGAGGTCTCGCGCGTGGCCGGTGTGGCCGAGGTCACCGGCCTGCAGCTGTTTGCGCGCCAGGGCGTCGGCGGCCAGCAAGACTGGGCGCTGCTGCCGCGCAACCAGGCCGGTGCCCAGCAGACGCTGAGCCTGCAGCCCTGGCAACTGCCCGAGCTGTTGTCCATCGTGGTGGTGGAAGGTGGGGAGGCGCCGACGCATCTGCGCGCCTTGCCCAACCCGTTTGCACAAGCGAACGCCGTCGCGGTGCCCGTGGTGCCGGAGCTCTGCTGATGGACGCCAACGGCTCCCGCTTCTGGTCGCTGCAGGCGCCAGCCCACTGGCCGACGCTGGGGCAGGGCCTGGGCCATGTGCGATGGCACGCGGACTGCAGCGCGTTGTGTCTGGCCTCGGAGCGTGAACTGGAAGCGCCGCCGGACATGGCGGCCAGCCGCAGTGCGGCGCTGCTGGCGCTGAACGAGGTGCCGCGCGCGCTCGATGCGCAGGGCGTGGTGTGCAGCTGGCACGCACCCAGCCAGGCCATCGTGGTGCGCAGCGCGCATCTGCCCGAGGCCGCCATCGCACTCCCGCTGGACGCCGCGCCCACCGACCTGTGCGTGGGTGGTGACGGGGTGCTGTACGTCGCCTTGCCGGATCGCGTGCTCATGCACGACCTGCGGCGTCGCTGGGACGCGGTGAACATCACCGAGCCGGGCTTTGCGCCGTGGCGCCTGGCGGCGCACCCCGAGGGCGGTGTGTGGGCGCTGGAGCGCAGCAGCGGACGGCTCGCGCGTTTGAAGGGGTACCCGCTGCCCAGCCAGACACCGGCCAGCGATGCGTACGCGCCCGGCGTGTTCCGCCCCGATCCCGAGAACTGCCACGTGCCTGCGATGAGTGTGGTGCATGGCGGCTGGGGCGGGGTGGCCGAGCCGTTCGCGCTGGCCTGCCATGCCACCGGTGGTCTGCTGCTCATGGGCTGGAACACCGCAGGCCAGGCCTGGGTGCGGCGCTGGGATGAAGCCACCCGCACACCCGGCCCCATGCGCTTGCTGCGCGGTGCGCTGCACGCGCATGCGCTCACCTGGCTCGATGGCACGCGCATCGCCGTGCGAATGCCGGGCAGGGTCGACGCACCTGCGTTTGCCATCGACCACACCTTGGCCGGCGAGCTGCCCGCGCTGGGCGAGGTGTTTCCGCTCGCGAGCGACCAGGTGGAGGCGCCGTTCGTGCACCGGCCTGAGGGCGTGGCGCACTATCCCGTGCGCGAAGACGCGGCCGAGCCGCTGTTTGCGCTGGCCCTGCCCAACCTCGCGCGCAGCGGCACGGCGGCCAGCTTCACCGCCGAAGCTGGGCAGCTGCGCGCGCAGCTCATCGACAGCGGCACACCGGCCACCACCTGGCACCGCGTGTTCATGGAGGCCAGCATCCCGCCGGCCTGCGGTGTGGTGGTGTGGCTCGCCGCCACCAACGACCCGCAACCGCCCGCAGCCGAGCGCCTGGATGCCTGGCACCCGCATGCGTTTGGCCGCGATGTGCGCGGCATCGATCCCGCCGCCTCCGGCCCCCATGTGCCGCACGCGGTGTGGGAACGTGCACCCTCGGAGTTGCCCGCCCATCCCGGTCTGGCGCCGTGGGTACCGCAGCGTGGTTTGCGCGGTCTGTTCTCTGTGCTGGTGCAGAACGCTCGGACAGCGGTGCGCTCGCTCAGTGGCCGCTATTTGTGGGTGCGCCTGAGCCTGCACGGCGACGGCCGCGCAAGCCCCGAGGTGGTGGCGCTGCGCGCCTGGGCCAGCCGCTTCAACTACGCCGAGCAGTACCTGCCGCGCATCTACCGCGAAACCCGGTTTGGCGATGCGGCGCAGCTGCCCGGCGAGCGCCTGGACAGTGTGGACGAAGGCCACGCCGCAGGCCTGGATCTGGGGGGTGAGCCCGACGTGGCGCTGCTGCTGCGCCTGGCCACCGGCGGTATCGATGTGAGCGACGGCGCGCAGGTGGTGGTGGAGCACCCCGGGCGCAGCTGGCTTTTGCGCGACGGCGGCAGCGCGCGCTGCTGGCGCCTCTTGCTCGACGGCCACGCCATCGGCGTGTACCGCCCGCAGGCCTCGCCCGCCGACTTTTTGGCGCGCAGCCTGGCCAATGTGGAAGGGGTGCTCACGCAACTGGAAGACCGCGTGGCCCACGCGCACCTGCTCACCGACCCGGCCAGCACACCGGCCAAACACCTGGACTGGCTGGCCAACTGGGTGGCGCTGGCCTTCGATGCGGCCCTGCCTGAAGAACGGCGCCGCGCCTGGCTGCAGACCGCACCCGAACTCGCGCGCTGGCACGGCACACGCCGCGGTCTGGCGCTGGCGCTGGACGTGGCCACCGGCGGTGGCGTGAGCGGCGGTGAGGTGGTGGTGCTGGAAGACTTCCGCCTGCGCCGCCTGCTCGCCACGCTGCTCGGGGTGGACCTGGCCGATGAAGACGATCCGCTGCTGCCGGGCCTGCAGGTCAGCGGCAACTCGGTGGTGGGCGACACGCTGGTGCTGGGCGATCAGGCGCGCGCCGAGCTCATGGCGCTGTACCGCGAAGAAGCCACCAGCGCCAGCGAAGACCAGGACATCGCCGACTTTTATGGCCGCCTGGCGCACCGCGCCACCGTGCTGGTGCACCGCGAGGTGGACGAGGTGGACATCGGGCTCATCCGCCGCATCGTGGCGCTGGAGTCGCCCGCGCACGTGCAGGTGCGGGTGGCCACCGCGAGCTGGCCCTTCATGGTGGGTGTGGCCAGCCTCGTGGGGGTGGATACGTACCTGGCGCGTGCCGTGCCACCGCGCCCGGTGCGTGTGCAGCGCTCGGTGCTGGGCGGTAGCGACTTCGTGCTCGGCCCGACCACGCTGGACCCGCGCCTGCGTGGCGAAGCCGCGCCACCGCCGGTGGTGCCTGCAGAGCCTCTCTCTGTGCCCCGCAACAGAAAGCCCCGATCCCGCAAGGAGTGACCCATGACCTCCACAGCCAACACGGCCACCACCTTCAGCACCGCCGATCCGCTCACGCGCCAGCCGCTGGGCGAGCGCCCGGTGTACGCCACCGGCATGCTGCTGGACGCACAGGACTTTCTGGACGAGCAGACCTACCACCGCAGCCAGCTCGCGCGGGCGCTCGGTGCCGTGGCTGGCAGCGGCACACTGGCCGGGCTGCTGGTGCAACACCGGCCTGCGGTCGAGACGGGCCTTGATGCGGCACCGGAAGAAATCCAGGTCAACGCCGGCCTCGCGGTGGACCGGCTGGGTCGCCTCATCGAACTGCCGCGCCCGGCCTGCCTGCGCCTGCAACCCTGGTGGGACGCCGAGGCCGCGCGGACCAGCCTGCAGCAGGCCGACTACACATCGCCGGGCCGCTTCATCTCGGCGCGCGCGCAGGCCGGTGTGGCGTTGCCCGTGCGCGCCGTGGTGGCCGACGTGTTCCTGCGTTTCGTGGCCTGCCCGCGCGGCCTCACGCCGGCGTTCGCCAGCGGCCCGTTTGATGCGTTGAACGCCGTGAGCGTGTCGCGCTTGCGCGATGCCTACGAGCTGCACCTGGTACCGCGCCAGAACCTCTCCGACACCGGCCTGGGCCTGCCTCTGCGCGCGGGCGCGTTCACCTTGCCGGTGGACCAGGAAACGGCGGCCGAAGCGCTGGCGCGAGAGGCCGCCATGGACAACCCATCGGCCGACGCCGACGAGCGCCGCGCTGCGCTGCAAGACGCCGTGCTGCACGGCTACCACCGCACGGCCGGCGAGCTGCCGCGCGGCCCCGAACACCCGCCCACGGTGGACGCCAGCGCGGTGTTCATTGCGCGCGTGCTGATCCCGGTCAATCCGCTGGACCCCACCCAGCGCCAGGGCAGCGCCGTGCTGGTGGACAACCACAGCCGCCGCTTCCTGCCAGGCCTGGGCGTGCTCGCGCGCTGGACCGGACTCTGAGCCATTCATGTTTTCCCATCCCTTCACTGGAGCACGCCATGAACCTCAACACCGGCACCACCCGCGAGACGATCGCCTCCAGCCAGGTGCAGACCCTGCGCGACGCGGGCGTGTTGATCGAAGACCACCGGCGCGGCCGGCCGCGTTATTTCGACGGCCGCTTTCTCGCCGCGCGCGACCTGATCCGCGACCAGCAGTATTTTTTGACGCGCGAGGCCGACCTGGGCCAGGCCGCCGGCAGCGGGGTGGCCACGGGCTTGTTTGTGCAGGAAGGCGGCCAGCCCCAGACGCTGGTGGTCTCCAGCGGGCACGGCGTCACACCCTCGGGCGAACTCGTGCTTTTGCCGCGCAACATCGACGTGCAACTGGCCAACCTGCCGGTGGCCGAGCAACTCTCGGCCCGCTTCGGTCTGTCGCGCCTGCCGCAGCCCCCGCTGCGCAGCCGCACCGGTCTGTTCGTGCTGGCGCTGCGCCCGGTGGAATTCACCGCCAACCCCATCGGCGCCTACCCGACCTCCATCACCGGCCAGCGCACGGTGGAAGACGGTGACGTGATCGAGGCCACCGCCGTGGTGCTGGTGCCCTGGCAGGACGACGGTGGCGCCGATGCGCTGGACGCTCGGCGTGGCCGCGCGGCGCGCGCGATCTTCACCCAGGGCAGTGCGGCCGGCGTGTCGGCCAACGTGCTGCCGCTGGCCATGATCGCGCTGCAGAACAACACCGTGGTGTGGATCGACGAAGCCATGGTGCGGCGAGAACTCGGCGCCGACCGGGGGGATTTGCCCGGTCTGGGTTTTGCACCACGCGGCCTGCGCCTGGCCCACCTGATGCAGCACCAGGCCCACCTGGCCGATGTGGCGCCGCCCGGCAGCACGCGCGGTTTTCCGGCCATCACCCATTTCCCGGCGCTGCCGCCAGCCGGCCCCCTGCCGGCGGGAGTGATCAACCCGGAGGATTTCACGCAAAACTACTTCCCGGCCGAGGTCGATGTGGACTTCACCATCATCCCCGAGGACGAGTTGCCTGCGCTGATCGAAGAAGCGCTGGCGCTGCAACCCATCGACCTCACCGCGCCCGCCGAGTCGCTGGACTCCACCGCCGTGATGATTCTCGCGCCGGTGCCGCGCGCGCAGTGGCGCTCGGTGGCCGCACGGGTGGGGCAGGGCGCCTTGCTGTCGATGCGTGTGGTCAAACCGGCTGCGCCCAATTTGATCGCGCAGCGCCGACCGTTCGAGATCCTGCAGAAGCTGCGCCTGCCGCGCGAAGCGCTGCAAAGCAAGGCCCTGGGTCCGCTTGAGGCCGAATGGCAGCGCCTGGCCCGCCTGAACAACCTGTGGTTCGTGCGCCGGCGCCACCTGGCCTACCGCGACGATCTGGCTGGCAGCTACCGCGAGATCGCAGGCAACGACGAGCGTGTGATCGAACTCAACCTCAACACCCGCATCACCAAACTCGGGCTCACGCCGCGTTACGACGCGGTGCTGAAAGTGGCCACACCGGCGGCGGCCAGCACCGTCATCGGCCTGCTCGCGGGCAAGCGCTACCTGGAGTCGCCGGTGCTCACCGCCGCCGCCCTGGGCCTGCTCACCGACGCCATCGCCACCAACGAACAACTCACCGGCAAACCGTCGCTGGACAAGACGCAGGTGCTGGGTGTGGCCGCCGTGCTGGGTGAGCCCGAGAAAAACGAGGCGCTGTGGGCGCTGATCCAGCGCGAGAGCAAGACCGCGATCCCGGCCGACGAACTGCTGCGCATCGCCAGCAATGCCGAGTGGAACGTGCAGCCGGTGGACCCGGGCGCACAGGGCGAGGGGGTCACGAAACGCATGGACAGCCTGGGTCTCATCGAGCCCTGGATGGAGATCGAGAGGAACAGTTCGGCCAAGGCCAAGGACGTGGCTGTGACCTTGCTCGCGAGCAAACGGTACGAGGCCTCGCCGGCGCTCACCGCTGCCGCGCTGGGCCTGCTGCTCGAACACGTGCAGCGCGACGGCTCGCTCAAGGACCCGGCGTTGGTGACCGCCGTGGCCAACAGCCTGCTGGAGCCGATCGCCAGCGACGTGCTCAACAAGTACCTGCAGACCGAACTGCGCCGACCACTGGATGCCGATGCGCTGCGCACGCTGGTGAAGTCGGTGGACGAGTGGCGGCCCAAGACCGATCGCATCACGCGTCCGACGCGCGCCGTGGCGCCGGGCAAGGCCGTTGCGCGCAAGACCACAACGAAAAAAGCCACGCCCTCCAGCAAGAAGGCCTGATCCAGCCGGCCAACCGTCCCAACTTCACCCGGGAGACCCGACGTGACCATCGAACGCATTGACCAACCGCTGCAGGGCGAGCGCGTGGTGGCCCTGTCGCCGGAAGACGCCAGCACAGCAGCGACCGACTGGCGCCGCCGGCCCAACCTGTTTGCCGGGCGCACCCTCACCGACGCGACGCTGCAAGGCCGCCAGACCTGGCAGGCCGGGCATTTGCATCACCGCGCGCGGGCGCTCACCGCCGGTGTGGTGCGCGGCCTGGAGGTGTTTGCCTTGCCCGGCTCGGGCGGTGCGCGCCTGCTCATCGAGCCCGGCCAGGGACTGGCGGTGGACGGTGAAGACGTGGTGCTGGTGCGCCGCACCGAATGCCGGCTCGATGACCTGCCGGTGGTGGCGCCAGCCGCCTGGCTGCAGGTGCAGGCCGGTGGCGTGGGCGAGGCGCTGGAGCCCGATGGTCGCGGTGTGGTCGAGGCGCGCAAGGTGCCCGATGGC
>NZ_JBLYYB010000077.1:0-65949 GCF_048549895.1 Hydrogenophaga sp. | reverse complement strand
TTGAACTAATCGCCATACTCTTTGTCTCGGCACGGAAAGTCATTCGAAATACCAGACCTCAAATAACTGCGACAAACCCTAACAACGGCAAAGCAGATACTTCGGATGAGAAAACCTCGTAGAACATGTCAACTCGCTGTGCAGTAAGCCAAATCCAAATCTCGGCTTCGACCCGTACGCTTAAGTTGCGCAGTACACCCATACAAACAAGAAGTTAAATGCTCGCCAACCTCACCCCCTTCCTCCTCCACTGGGCCATCACCGCCCTCGCCCTGTGGGTGGCGAGCCATTTGTTCAAGGGCATCCGGTTCGGCAGCACCTCGGCGCTGGTGGTCTCGGCCCTGCTGCTGGGGTTGGCCAATGCGGTGGTGAGGCCGCTGCTGGTGGTGCTCACGCTGCCCTTGACGCTGCTGAGCTTTGGCCTGTTCCTGCTGGTGATCAACGCGCTGATGCTGTTGCTGGTGGCCAAGCTGGTGGACGGCTTCAAGGTCGACGGGTTCTGGACGGCGTTCTGGGCCAGCCTGTTCATCTCGCTGCTCAGCCTGGTGCTCGGCGCCTTCGTGCTGGGCGGCTCGCCCGACTTCACCATCGAGACCAGCCCGGCGCCGGGGTCGGTGTGGCTGTGAGGTTTGGGCGCAGCAGCTTGATGCCCCGCCATTGCTGACCAGCGCGGCCCGTCGATACACTCGGCTCCATGCACCCCGCTATCGCCCAACACCGCTCAGGCATCGCTGCCATCTGCCAGCGCCACGGCATTCGCCGGCTGGAGGTGTTTGGGTCGGCTGCACGGGCCGATGACTTCAACCCCGACAGCAGCGACGCAGACTTTCTGGTGGAGTTCGCCCCTGGCGTCCACCCCGATCTGAGTTCCTTCTTTGGCGCCAAGTCAGATCTGGAACAGTTGCTCGGCCGGGGTGTGGACTTGGTGGAACCCGGCGCGGTGCGCAACCCCTACGTGCTGGCCAACATCAACCGCAACCGCGAAGCCATCTATGCAGCGTGATCCGCGCGCTTTCCTGTGGGACGTGCGCGAAGCGGCATTGGCCATTCAGTCGTTCACGTCAGGGATGGAAGTAACCGACTATGTGGGCAGCGAACTGGTCCAGGCGGCCGTGGAGCGCAAATTCGAAGTGATCGGGGAAGCGCTGAACCAGTTGGCCAAACTGGATCAGTCGCTGGCGGCGCAGATTGCAGACCTGCCGCAGATCGTGGCCTTTCGCAACCAACTCATTCACGGCTACGCCACGGTCAACCCGACCACGGTTTGGAATATCGCTCAGAACGCACTTCCCGACTTGATCAAGGCGGTTCAGGGCTTGCTGGACGTTTTGGCGTAAAGCTGGGCGGCTCGCCCGACTTCAGGTAGATCAGGCTTCCCTGGCCTCCGGCAGCTTCGCAGTCACCTTGATCTCGAAATCAAAGCCGTAGAGCCAGGTCACGCCCACGCCGGTGAGTGTGGGGTACGGTGCGTCGCCCCAGTGTTTGGTGAGCTCTGTCCAGATGGTTTCAAACTTGGGCTCGGGATCGACGATGAACACGGTCACGTCGACCACGTCTTTGAACGTGCAGCCAGCGGCCGAGAGGATGGCGTTCAGGTTGTCGAACGCAAGCCGCACCTGGGCTTGCAGATCGGGTTCGGGCGACCCATCGGGGCGGCTGCCCACTTGGCCTGAGACGAACAGGAATCCGTTGGAGCGGATCGCGGGCGAGTAGCGGTTCTTTTCATACAGCGCCTGGCGCCCGGCCGGAAAAACAACGTCACGTGCAGACATGGAAGACCTCTTGAGAGTGGTGGGGATGGGTGGACTCTAGGCACCGGCGGCCCGGGGATAAACAGGCAAGTCGCACAATGACTGTTTGAGATTTCCAAACAATCAACCCGGCGCGAGGAACTGCGATGGACCGTTTCGACGCACTGCAAGCCTTTGCCCGCGTGGTGGAAGCCGGCAGCTTCACCAAGGCGGCGCAGACGCTGCACATGAGCAAAACCACCGTGACGCAGCTGGTGCAACAGCTTGAAGCGCGGCTGCGCGTGAAGCTGCTGAACCGCACCACGCGGCAAGTGAAGATCACCGCCGATGGCGCCGCTTACTACGAGCGCGTGGTGCGCCTGCTGGCCGACCTGGAAGACGCGGACACCAGCCTCTCCAGCGCGCTGGCCGCCCCCAAAGGCCGGCTGCGGGTGGACGTGCCCAGCCCGTTGGCCCGCATGATCCTGATGCCGGCCCTGCCAGCCTTTCACGCGCGCTACCCCGAGATCCAGCTGCACATGGGTGTGAGCGACCGGGTGGTGGACCTGATCGGCGACAACGTGGACTGCGTGCTGCGCGGCGGCGAAGTGACCGACCCATCGCTGGTGGTGCGCCACGTGGGCGACCTGCAGCTCGGCGTGTACGCCGCGCCCAGCTACCTGCAACGCGCGGGCACACCACAGCACCCGAGCGAACTCGACGACACGGACCACCGCACCGTGGGGTTCATGCGTTCACGCAGCGGCAAGGTGGCGCCCATCGTCATGCGGCGCGATGGCGAACACCTGGAAGTGCAAGGCCGCTGCGTGGTGGCCGTGGACGACGGCAACGCCTACCTCGCGGCCGGCGTGGCGGGCATGGGCGTTCTGTGGCTGCCGCAGTACATGGCCCAAGCCCACGCAGCGCGCGGCGAGCTGGTGCCGCTGTTCGACGGCTGGCAGTTCGACCCGATGCCGATGTACGTGGCTTTCCCACCCAACCGGCATGTGAGTGCGAAACTGCGGGCCTTCATCAACTGGGTGGTGGAACTGATGGCGGTGCACGCGCCGCTGGCTTCACGGCCGGTGAAACCCAACGCTTGACCAGCACCATGGACGCATTCGATTTCGTTTGGCAATTTTTCACTCTTCGTCATCGAACCCGAATCGCTGCGCTTTGTTGCCGGCTTCGGGCGGGCGATGTCGTTGGTGGGTGAGCCCCTGCGCGAGGTGTTGCGCGGCGACGGTGCTCGTGTGGCTGGATGTTGTGCTCCACCGATAAACCCCAAATAAGGTATCATCAGACCCAATTTGGGTATGAAAACGAACACGCCTCTCCCCTCCGGCACGGCCGACGCCTTGTTTCCCAAGGTCCGGCAGCGGGTGCTGGCCGTCCTGTTTGGCGCGCCAGACCGCAGCTACTACGCCAATGAGTTGATCGCCATCGCGCAGTCGGGCACGGGCGCTGTGCAGCGCGAACTCGCGGGGCTGTGCGATGCCGGCCTCATCACCGCGCGCAAACAGGGCAACCAGAAGCACTACCAGGCCAACGCAGCTTCTCCGGTGTTTACCGAACTGCGAGGGCTGGTGCTCAAGACCATGGGGCTGGGCGATGTGTTGCGTGCCGCGCTGGCGCCCATGGCGCCAGCGATCCAACTGGCCTTTGTGTTTGGCTCCATGGCCAGCCAGCAAGACACTGCGCAAAGCGACGTGGACCTGTTGATCGTGAGTCCCAGTCTGCGCTATGGGGAGGTGTTTGGCGCACTGGAAGCCGCCAGCCAAACGCTGGGGCGCACGGTGAACCCCACGATCTATACCCCCGAGGAGTTTGAGCGACGTGCTGCCCAAGACAATGCGTTCGTCACACGTGTGATGCAACAGCCCAAGATATGGCTGATCGGCGAGGAGGAGCCGACCCATGACACAACCACTTGAAAACTTGAGCGGTCCCGGCTGGGCCCTGAAAGCCGAGGCACAGGATGACAACGAAACGGCAACGCACCGGTACAGCAAGGTTGGCAGATGCGCGCAACGCCGCGCTGGCGCTGGAAAGTCGTTTCGACCTGGCCTACAACGCGGCTCATGCCCTGTGCCTGGCGGCCTTGCGCCGCAAAGGCTATCGAGCGAGCAACCGCTACATCGTCTTTCAGGTGCTGCCCCACACGCTGGGTCTGGGGCCAGAGGTGTGGCGCGTGCTGGACCTGTGCCACAACAAACGCAACCTCGGCGAATACGAGGGATTGATGGAAGTGGACGAGCGCCTGGTGACCGATCTGATCGCGGCGGCAGAGCGGGTTGCAAAGGCCTTGAACGCGTAGATGGCACGCCGCCCCCACCACCACGTCTACGTGATCGAGCTGTCCAAAGACGTGCTGCTCGAGCCCCGCTTCCGCAAGAACAACCCAGGCTATGTGGACGGCAAGCCGTGTGTGTACGTGGGCATGACCGGGCTGGACCCGGATGTGCGGTTTGACAAGCACAAGGCGGGCATCCAGTCGAACGCGTATGTGATGAAGTACGGGCTGCGGCTGCTGCCCGATCTGTACGAGGGCTTCAACCCGATGAAGTACGCGGACGCGGTGAACAAGGAGATCGAGGTCGGCATCGACCTGCGCTCGGCGGGCTTCGGGGTCTGGCAGGCCTGAGGCCGCTCAGTTCGTGGTGCCAGCGCCCAGCGCGGTGTCTCTCTCCACCTGCAGCGCGCAGCGCACCGCCAGCCGCAAACCGCTCACGATGTCCTCAAGCGCCATGCTCGGCGTGCCTTGCTCCGGCAGCCAGGGCACATGAATGAAACCGCCGCGCGTTTGCTTCAAAGCGCGCTGCGTGGCCAGCGCGTGCATCAATCCGTAGAACACGTGGTTGCAGACAAAGGTGCCGGCGGTCTGTGACACCTCGGCGGCCATGCCTTCTTGCTGCAACGCGGCCAGCATGGCCTTGATGGGCAGCGTGGTGAAGTACGCAGCTGGCGCGCCCTGTTTCACGGCGGTGTCCACCGGTTGGGCGCCCGCGTTGTCTGGCGTGGGTGCATCGTTCACGTTGATGGCCACGCGCTCAAGCGACAGTGCCCTGCGCCCACCGGCCTGGCCCAGGCAGACCACCAGCGCGGGCTGGTGTTGTTTCAGCAGCGCTGTCAGCACCGTGAGCGATGTGTCGAACACCGTGGGCAGCTGTGCGGCCACCACGGTATGCCCGAGGATCTGGCGGCCGTGCAGCGCTCGCGCGGCGAGCCAGCTGGGGTTGAGCGTGGCACCGCCGAACGCATCAAAACCGGTGAGCAGGATCTTCTTCGTCATGGTTCGATGCGTCGAAGTCAACCGCGCAGGGCGCCGGGCGCGAGGTCTTGCAGCGCATGCGGCCCGATGGCGGCGCGAATCAGGCGCAGCGTGGGGTGGCCCACGGCGGCGGTCATGCGGCGCACCTGGCGGTTGCGCCCCTCCGTGATCACCAGTTCGATCCAGCTGGTGGGGATGGACTGGCGAAAGCGAACGGGTGGGTCGCGCTCCCAGAGCGGTGAGGGTTCGGCCATGCTGCGGGCGCGGGCTGGCCGGGTGGGGCCGTCGTTGAGCTGCACACCCTGGCGCAGCGATGCGAGCGCAACCTCGTCGGGCACGCCTTCCACCTGCACCCAGTAGGTTTTCTCCATTTTGTGGCGCGGGTCGCTGATGCGGGCTTGCAACTGGCCGTCGTTGGTGAGCAGCAGCAGGCCTTCGCTGTCGGCATCGAGCCGGCCGGCCACGTACACGCCGGGAATGTCGATGAAGTCCTTGAGGCCGCGCCAGCGTCCCTCGGGGGTGAACTGGCTCAACACGCCGTAAGGTTTGTTGAAACAGATCAAGCGGGAGGCGGGCACTGACACCATGGCGGGCAGCTTAGCACCGGCCATGCAGCGCACTGGCTGAGAACGGGCCACCGTCTTCGTCGCACCGCGGTGGACACACACGGCCCGTCCGTCGCAACATCTCACACCGTTTGAAAGGACTCCCCCATGACCACCGGCACCGTCACCTTGCACCGTGTTTTGCCCGCCCCGCCCGAGCGCGTGTACCGCGCCTTTCTCGACCCCGACGCCATGGCCAAGTGGCTGCCACCGCACGGCTTCACCGGGCGGGTGTTGCAGATGGACGCGCGCGTGGGCGGCGGCTACCGCATGCAGTTCACCAATTTCAGCAGCGGCCAGGTCATGGCGTTTGGCGGCCGGTACCTGGAGCTGGTGCCCAATGAGCGCATCGTCAACACCGACGCGTTTGACGACCCCAACCTCCCTGGCGAGATGCGCAACGTCATCACGCTCAAGGCGGTGTCGGTGGGCACCGAACTCACGGTGGTGCAGTCGGGCATCCCGGCCGCCATTCCCCTTGAGGCGTGTTACCTCGGCTGGCAGGAGTCTTTGCAGTTGCTCATGCTGCTGGTGTCGGCCGAGGTTCCGGGCTGAGCGCACCCAGGGCCAGCAGCCGCTGGTGCGCCTCGGTCTCGCGGTCGAGCACCACGCTGCGTTTGGCGCTGAGGTAGTGCGTGGTGAACACATCGAGCCAGGCCGCCAGGCTCTCGGCGGCGTGCGTTTCACCGGCCAGCGCCAGACACAGCGCCGCCACTTCCGAGGTGCAAAAGTGGCTCTCGCGCGCCGAGCGGCGCAGCCGGTAGTTGGACACCTCGTCCGGGTGCAGGCTGAGCACCGGCAGGTGGTCCAGGTAAGGGCTTTTGCGGAACATCTTGCGGGCCTCGGACCAGGTGCCGTCAAGCAGCACGAACAGGGGCTTCCTGCGCGCTGCCCCGGCGGGCGGCAGCGCGGTCACCACCCGCTCGGGCGGCACGAACTCGCCCGGAAACACCAGCACGGGCTGCCACTGGCTGTCGGCCAGCAAGGCAAGCAGGCCGGCGTCCACCGCGGTGCGGGACCAGCCAAAGGCCCAGGTGTCGGTGACCACGTCGGCCACCAGCCAGCCGGTGTTGCTGGGTTTGAGCGCTTCGATGTCGCCCATGACCAGGCACATGCCGGCGCGCGTGGGCAGTTGCGGCCGCAGGGCACACACGCAGTGGCTGGCAATGAGGCGGCAGCCCGCGCAGCGCCCACCCCCCGAGCCCCGCGCCACGAACGGCTTGGCGCTGGCGGCCAGGCGGCTGGTGCGCAGCCGTTGAACCGCGTGCTGGGTGGCGTGGCAAGGGTCGGTCGCGGTTGGCGGGGTTGTCACAAAGGTCATGGCAGGACTGTAGGCGCTGGCCGCGCCGGGGTTGCACGCGAACGCGAAAACGCGCAGCGGCCGTTTCCTGCGTGACAAATGTCTCAGGGCGTTTGCCCCGAGCCCACCACAATGCGCCGCATGCCTGTATCTGAAATCGCTGTGTGGTCCGCCATGCTGGGAGGCTTGTTGACCTTGTCGGCCGTGGCGCTGGGCGATGCCTTGGCCAGCCGTTCCGTGGGCTCGGTGCGCAACCTGCTCTTCGTGCTGATCGCTGGCGCCAGTTGCGTCGTCATCACCGGGTTGCCCGAGGTGTTTTTTCCGGGGCTGCCCGAGCGCCTGATGATGATGCTCAAGGCCAGCCTGGGGCCGCTGGCCGGCGCCATGGCGCTGTATTTTCTGGGCACCTGGCTGGGCGGGGTGCGTGAAGACGTGCTGGTGCACAACCTCACTGCGCTGGGCGGCACCGTCGTCCTTCTGATGGCGCTGGCGCTGGCTGCGGTGTCTTCGCAGGCGGACCCGATGCACTTTCGGGCGCTGCTGGCGCTGGCCGGCGCGGTCAACCTGGTGCCGGTGGTGCTGGGGCTGGTGGCGGTGGTCCGCGCGGCCAAGCTGGGCGACCCGCTGGCGCGCTGGATGGGCGTGGGCATGGTGTGTCTGGCGGGCGCCACGGTGGGGCTTTATGCCAAGGGTTTGAGCGTGTCCGGTCCGGGCCTGGGCATCTGGCTCGTCACGGCCGTGCTCACGCTGACCTATTTCCTCGTTGCCTCGGTGCTGGGCCTGGTGCGCAACCGGTACAACCGCCGACTCGCACGCCTCTCGCGCCTGGAGGGTGGCGCCGAACCCGCCACCGGCCTGCCCACGGGTGCCGCGCTGCTGGCCGAGGTGGAACACGTGTTCTGGCGCACGGCGCGGCGCGGCGGCGTGTGCACCGTGGTGTGCCTGCACGTGAGCAACCTGTACGAACTGGCAGACGCGCCCGGTCAAGGTGCGGAGCACCAGATCCTGACCACGCTGGCGGCCCGTGTGCGCCGCGCGGCGGGCTTCCGGTGTGTGGTGGGGCTCTACCACCCGAGGTGCTTTGTGGTGGTGCTGGCCGCCGACAGGCTGGGCCAGGCCACACTGGAAGCCCTGACGCGCCTGCGCTCCACCGTGGCCATGCCGATGTCGGTGATGGACGCGCGGCAGGTCTACCAGCCGTTCAAGCCCGCGCTGGGCATGGGCGTGGTCACACTCGAACCCGAAGGCTCCACCCCCATGGAGGTGATCAACCAGGCCGAGCGCCGCGCCCTGGCCGAGGTGGGCGAGGCCAGCGATTCGAGCCTCGTGTCGCAGCACGACATCGACACCGCGCCCGGCGAACTCATCTGACTGCTGCGGCGCGGCATCAACCGTAAGTCCTCAAGGCCGAAGCCGGCTTAAGACAAAGCGTTGCCTCTGTGCGGCGGGGCTGCGCGGTCAGCCGGTGACAGGCCTGCTTCGTCGGGCCACGGCGCCGCTCACCGCCGACCCCGGGCACCATACGCAGGCATGTCAAAAGAACGAGACCACCTGAACGCAGCGCCCAACGGGTCGCGCAAACCAGCGCGGCGCAAACACGAACCGCTGCTGGTCAATGGGGTGAGTTCCCTGCTGGCGGGCTGTGGCCTGTGGATGCTCTCGCTGGCCATGGCCGACGAGGCCTCGCTCAAGGTGGCATCCCGGGCTTTGCTGGCGCCGGCGTGGATGGCGCTGGCGGTGGGCGTGGCGCTGCTGCTGCTGCACGCGGTGATCAAGCGGCGCACCCGCTTTGAAGCCGCCATGCTGCTGCGCCAGCACTCCCGGTTTCACGAACCCATGCCGCCGGTGCTCACCCTGCCCAAGCGCCGCGCCACCAAACACGCAGCGCCCGCGAAGCGCTCGCGCACCCCTACTTCTGCACCGGATTCGCCGTGAGCAGCGCGGCCGAATAGGCCCGCATGAACTCGCGCGCCTTCTCCGGGTGGGACGCGGTCAGCCAGGCGTTGTAGGCGCCTTCATTCAAGATCACCGGCATGCGCTTTTCGCTGCCGGGTTGCTCGTAGCGGTGCATCAGCGCGTGGCTGTTGGCGTTCACCGTGAGCAGGCAGAAGCTCACGATCTCTTCGTCGCCCGCGCCCTTCCAGCGCTCCCACAAACCCGCCACCCCCATGGGCTTGCCGTCCACCCGGGTGATGCGCGTGGGCACCGGTTTGCCGTTGCGCAGGTCGTTCACCTGGAACGACATCATGGGCACGATGCAGCGCTGCGCGCCGAGCCAGGCCTCGCGAAAGTTGTTGGAGGTGGTCACGATCTCGCAGCGCGCGTTGACCAGCTTGGTCGAGCGCAGCTTGGCGTCTGAAGCCGACTTGACCCAGGTGGGCACCAGGCCGAACTGGCCGCTGGCGAGTTCAAGCGCGGGTTGGGCAGGCTCGCCGCCTTCGGCCACCGGCTCGGTGGTCAGCCGCCGCAGGAACACGCCGGGCTTGCGCGGCCACACGTCGCGCCCGGCCGGTGTGTCGGGCGCGGGCACATTGAAAGCGTCGGGGTACAGGTTGGCGAGCTGAAGGCTCTCGTATTGGGTCGTCATCGACCCATGCTAGCCGATGGGCAGCGCGGGGCCTGCCCCACAATGCAGCCATGACCACCCTGCCCTCCAGCCCCGCCGCCGACCGCAACAAGCAGCCGATCCTGGAAACCCTGCAGCGGGTGCTGCCCGAGCGCGGCATGGCGCTGGAAATCGCTTCGGGCACCGGGCAGCACGCCACTTGGTTCGCCGCCGGGCTGCCCGGCTGGCAGTGGCAACCCACCGACATGCAGGCCAGCGCCATGGCCACCATCGCGGCCTGGACCGAGCAGGCGCGTGTGGCCAATGTGCTGCCCCCGATGCGGCTGGACGTGACCTCGGACCAGTGGCCCGACGAGGCCGACCTGTTTGGCGAGGCGTTTGGCGAGACCTTCGACGCGGTCTATTGCGCCAACATGCTGCACATCGCGCCCTGGGCGGCGTGCGCCGGACTCATGCGGGGCGCAGCGCGCGTGCTGGCGCCCGGCGGACTGCTCATCACCTATGGCCCGTACATCGAAGACGGCGTGCCCACCTCGCCGGGCAACCTCGCGTTTGATGAGAGCCTGCGCAGCACCCACCCCGACTGGGGCATCCGCCGGCTGAGCGATGTGGCCCGCGAAGCCCTGCAGGCCGGCCTGCACCTGCGCGAGCGACACGCCATGCCGGCCAACAACCTGCTGCTGGTGTGGCGCCGGGAACCATCGGCGCCGGCCTGAGCTCCATCCCCCTCCACCACTGTCGCCCACGCCCATGCTGAGAAACCTCAAAGACCTGTTCGACACGCTTGCAGCCAGCCTCACTGCACCAGCCGGCGCCCAGTTGCCAGCCGAGCAAGAGCACACCCTGCAGTTGTCCACCGCGGTGCTGCTGGTGGAGGTGATGCGCGCCGAGCCCGACCTCAAGGACAGCGAGCGCGATGCCGTCATCACCGCGCTGCGGCGCAAGTTCGCCCTGAGCGACGACGAACTGGAACGCCTGATGGAGCTGGCCCACGACGCCGCCCGCACCGCCTACGACTACCAGCGCTTCACCGGCCTGATGAACGAGCGTTTCACCCAGGCGCAAAAGATCAGCGTGGTCGAGGCCATGTGGGAAGTGGCCTTTGCCGACAAACACCTGGACGCCAACGAACACCACGTGATCAGCAAGGTGGCGGGCTTGCTGCACGTGACCCACGGCGAATACATTGCCGCCAAGCTGCACGCCCAGGCAGCCGCCCAGGGCTGACGCCCGTCCGGGCTGTACAAGCGGCTACCCAACTTTGCCGTTGCGGCGCGGCGCATTTACCGGGCAGATACACGGGGGGCACAACATGAAGGCTCACCAACCCCCAGGAGTCCACTCCATGAAACCCCGAAATCTCGTTGTGTATGCGATCGCTGCCGCCACGCTGGCCATCAGTTCCACGTCTTTCGCGCAAGACCATCGTCGAGGTGATCGATTCGACGAACCCCGCATGGTGCGCGTGGACGATCGCCGCGATGACCGCCGCGACTTCCGCCAGGACCGGCGGGATGACCGGCGCGATTTCCGCCAGGAGCGCCGCGAAGACCGACGTGACTTCCGCGCGGAGCGCCGGGCCGACCGCCACGACCATCGCCATGGCCCGCAAGTGCGTTACTACCAGGCGCGCGGTCCGCAGTTCCAGCGTGGGCGCTACATTCCCCACGAGTACCGCAGCCGCCAGTATGTGGTGGTAAACCACCACCAGCACCGCCTGTATGCGCCTCCGCGCGGCCACCAGTGGGTGCAGGTGGGTGGTGACTACGTGCTGATCGCCATTGCCACCGGCCTGATCGCCAACCTGATTCTCAACAACTGACCCAGAGCGCTGGACCGTCCATGAAACTTCGACACCTTGCCCTGCCTTTGCTGGCGTCGCTGGCCCTGATCACGGCCTGCTCGCAAGAGCCGTCCACCGGCGCGCCAGGCGCGCCGGTGAGCGCGGCAGACACAACGCCGATCGCAGCCGCGCAAGCACTTGATGTGCTGGCGGCCCAGGGCAAGGGTTTCACCGCAGGCGCGCTGATGAGCGCCAACCCGGTGTACGTGCTGTTCGACCCGCAGTGCCCGCATTGCAGCCACCTGTGGGAGGCGTCTCTTCCGCTGCACAGCAAGGTCAAGTTCGTCTGGCTGCCGGTGTCTCTGCTGAACGCCAGGAGCACGCCGCAAGGGGCGGCCATCATGACCGCAGCCAACCCGGTGGAGGCCATGACCGCGCATGAAAAGTCGCTGCTGGCGGGCCAGGGTGGCACGTCGGCCTCGGCCAGCATCGCGCCCGAGGTGGAAGCCGCGATCAAGGCCAACACTGTGCTGCTCGACCGCCTGGGCGCGACCTCGGTCCCTTACGTGGTGGGCAAGAACCAGCGCACCGGCGAGGTGGTCACCAGCGCGGGCTCGCTCAGCACCGAGGCACTGGGCAATCTGCTGGGCCTGTGAGGGCCTCGAAGCGCGGTTTTGTCGCTTACCATCGCGCAGTCGAGCCGCCTTCGCGGCTGTTAACCGGAGACCCCCATGGGCAAAGAGCAGCGCAACGAAAAACTGTCCAAGAAACCCAAGAAGGACACCTCTGTGCCCAAGGGCCCGGTCACGTCCGACCGGCCCATGCCGCCCGTGACGGCGGTGCTGCCGCGTGGCAAGGAAAAGAACAAGTGAAGCTGGCATGAAGGCCACCTGGAACGGCGCCGTGATCGCCGAGAGCGACGACACGGTGGTGCTGGAAGGCAACCACTACTTTCCCGAGAGTTCGCTCAACCGCGATCACGTGACCTTCAGCAACCACCGCACCAGTTGCCCCTGGAAGGGTCAGGCGAGCTACTACTCGCTGCTGGTCAACGGTGAGCTCAACACCGATGCGGCCTGGTACTACCCGGACCCCAAACCCGAAGCCGACGAGATCCGGGGCCGTGTGGCCTTCTGGAAAGGCGTGAAGGTCGCGCCCTGAACAAGGGTGCGCCGGGGCCGCAATGACCCCGGCCGGCACTGGGCGACTGGCGTCGTGCGCCCGCCCCACCGCGTATCCTGCGTGGCACAACAACCACCCCAGGAGACACCCCATGACGTTTTCCCCGCGCACCGCGCACATCGGCCTGGTCGCCGCCGCCCTGCTTGTCCTGTCTGGCTGCGCCCGCCACGACCACGCGGCCATGCACGCCATGCACCACGGCGGCATGATGAGCACCGCCGCGCCCACCGCGCCGGTGAGCATCACGGCCAGCACGCCCGCGCTGAGCTCGGGCTACAAGAAGGTGGCTGCTGCGCCCGAGGCCAAGGTGTATTTTGCGAACCTGCGCAACGGCGCCACCGTCACCAACCCGGTGAAGGTGGTGTTTGGCCTCAGCGGCATGGGCGTGGCGCCGGCGGGTGTTGAGAAGGCCGGCACCGGCCACCACCACCTGCTGATCGACGTGGCCGCGGTGGATGCCAATGCTCCGCTCCCCGCCAACGACCAGCACCGCCACTTCGGCCTGGGCCAGACCGAAACCAGCGTGGAGCTCAAGCCCGGCACACACACGCTGCAACTCATCGTGGCCGATCAGAACCACATCCCGCACCACCCGGTGGTGATCAGCGAGCGCATCACCATCACGGTGAAGTGATCGCAAGCCCCGCCCGCGCAGTCAGCGCCGGTCGGGCTTGCGCACCTTGGGCTTGTTGGCGCGCTCTTTCTTTTTGTTCTGGCGCTCGACGTCGGCCTGCTGGCCGGCCGCGAGCCACTGCACAAACTGCTCCGGGGTTTCGAGCGTGACGCGTCCGAGCACACCGCTGCGGAAGTCGGCGATCAGCAGTTCGGCCACTTTCTGCCAGTTGATGCTGCAGCCAGCACCGATGGCGCCACGCTTGCGTGCGATGGCGGCCATCAGCTCTTCGTCCGGCAGGCTGGCCACGGTGTCCATGGGCAGGCCGAGCTTGTAGCGCGCTTCGAGCTGCGCACCGTAGGCAACCTTGAGTCTGGACAACAGCTCCAGCGCCACCTCCTGGTCGTCGTAGGCGTTGCGGCCCACCGCGCCACTGGCAGCCAGGTTGTAGCCGCTCTCGGGCACCACGATGCGCGGCCACAGCATGCCGGGCGTGTCAAAGAGGTAAAAGTCGTCGGCCAGCGCGATGCGCTGTTCGGTGCGGGTGATGCCGGCCTCATCGCCGGTCTTGGCCGCGCGCTTGCCCATGAAGGTGTTGATCAGCGTGCTCTTGCCCACGTTGGGAATGCCGCAGATCAGCACCCGCATGGGCTTGACCATGCCGCCGCGCAGCGGTGCGAGTTCGAAGCACGACGCGATGATGGCGCGCGCTGGCGCGGTGATGCTGGCGTCGAGCGAAATGGCGCGGGTGTTGGGCTGGGCGTTGTAGTGCGCAAGCCAGAGCGCGGTGCGCTCGGGGTCGGCCATGTCCTGCTTGTTGATCACCTTGAGCGCGGGCCGCCCGGCCGTGAGCTCGGCCAGCAGCGGGTTGGCGCTGGACCCCGGCAGGCGCGCGTCGAGCATCTCGATCACGACGTCGATGTCCTTCACCCGCTCGGTGATGGCCTTGCGCGTGAGGTGCATGTGCCCGGGGAACCACTGGATGCTCATGGGTGAGTGTTGAAGAAGGGTCTGAAAGTGAGATGGAGAGCGGGGATTGTGCCTTGGTGTATTTCCCGGGGTGCGCGGGCAGTGGCGCTGCCTACAATGAATTTCCACCACAACATCCCCCGAGGAGCCCCATGGCCATCACCGTGAAAATCGATCTGGGCTACGAATTCGACGTCAAGGCCAAGGCGGCCGAGGTGTTCGAGGTGCTCTCCGATGTGCCCACATCAGTTGCCCATTTTCCCAAGGTCGAGAAGCTCACCGATCTGGGGGGCGGCGTTTACCAGTGGGAGATGGAGAAGGTCGGCACAGCGCAGGTGAACATCCAGACCATCTACGCCAGCAAGTACGTGAGCGACAAGGCCAAGGGCACAGTGAAGTGGACACCGGTCAAGGGCGTGGGCAATGCGCTGGTGGGCGGCAACTGGAAGATCGTGGACAACAAGAAGTCCACCAACGTGACGCTGGCGATTCAGGGCGAGATCGAGGTGCCGCTGCCCGGGCTGATGAAGATGGTGGTGGCGCCGGTGGTCGAGGGCGAGTTTGAAAAACTCGTCGAAAAATACATCGACAACCTCGTCAAGCGCTTCGGCGGAGAGGCTTGAAGAAAGGGACTCAGGCCGTCACCACCGCGGTCTGGGCCTGTGGCCGACCCAACCGGCTGGGCGAGGTGTATTCCTGCCGGTAAATCTCGAACGGCATGGTGTCGGCAGCCTCAATGGCACGCTGGTCTTCGATCGACTTGGCCGCCATGGCTTCAAAGCGCGCCTGCTGCTTGGCGCTCCAGTCGAGCGAGAGCAGGTGCTGGTGCGTGACCAGGGACTGCGCGCGCGCAAAGCCCACGAACGAATCGGCGTGGTGTGCGTGCATGGCCTGCAGCACGCGGGCCGAGGGCAGCAGCTCGGGCGACTGCAGATGGGCCAGTGCCAGGGCCACGGCGCTGGCGTGCTCGGTGCCGCCATGCGCGGCATCCAGCGCCTGTGCAATCGGCGCCAGCTCGGCCATGATCTCGGCCGCCCACTGCATCAGCGGCACAGCCTCGCCGGCCCTCATGAGGTTCAGGCCGGGCTCGCGCCCGCGCGCAGCGGTGAGGTGCTGGTTGTGCGCGAGTTCGCGGATCTCGGCCGGTGTGTCGGGCGGGCTGTCTGAGAGCATGCAGTGCAGCAGGAACACGTCAAGAAAACGCAGCGTGCTCGCACCGATGCCAATGGGCTCGAACGGGTTGAGGTCCATCAAACGCACTTCGATGTACTCCACGCCGCGTTCGCGCAGCGCGTGCAGCGGGCGTTCGCCGGGGTAGATCACACGCTTGGGGCGGATGGTGCCGTAGAACTCGTTCTCGATCTGCAGCAGCGTGGTGGCGAGCTGGTTGTAGTCACCGCCCGGGTTGCGGATGCCCAGCGCCTCATACGCAGGCCAGGGCCGTGTGAGCGCGTCGTGCAGCGAGGCCGCGTAGCCCTCCAGGCCGTTGTAGCTCACGGCCAGCGTGGCCTGTGCCTCGCTCTGGTAACCCAGGCGCCCCATGCGCAGCGAGGTGCCGTGCGGCATGTACAGCGTGCCGGTGTCACCCAGTTTTTGCAGTTCGTGTTCACGGCCTTCGACAAACGACGAACACACGGCCGGCGAAGCGCCGAACAGCGTGAGCAGCAAAAAGGCGTGGCGGCGGAAATTGCGGATGGTGGCGAAGTACTCGTCGCTGCTCACTCCGGGCAGCGACCAGTTGTAGTGAATGCCCGAGATGGTCTGCATGCGCCGGCCATAACGGTGGCCCAGGCCCATGCGGTAGACACTCTTGGCACGGCCGACGTTGGACGAGCCGTAGCGGCCCAGCGGGATGGTCTCGTCGGTGGGCAGGCCACACGGCATGCTGGACGCCCACATCATTTCTTCACCCACGGCGCGCAGGCTGCGCACGGTGTACTGGTGCACGTCGGTGAGTTCGGTCAGGCACGATTCGACCGATTCGTGCACGCCGGTGATGAGTTCGAGCTGCGACTCGCTGTAGTCGGTGGTGATGTGCGGATGGGTCAGTGCACTGCCCAGGGCCGCAGGGTGCGGCGTGAGCGCCAGCTTGCCGTCGGGCTGGGCGCGCAGGCTCTCTTTTTCAAGGCCGCGGCGCATGCCGCGCAGGCGCTCACCCGTGAGGGCGTCCAGCCGGTGATTCAGAGAGGTCATACAGGGGTCGTGTTGCAGGTCCGGGGGCGGAAGTTAACACGGCTGCGCCATTTCTGCTGGCCGCACCTGGATCGGCGCTGTGGTAGGCCCCAACGGCGTCTGCACCCGCTGAAGCCAGGCCTCGATGTGCGCAGGGTCGTTCAAGAGTCGAAGGTCGTCGTACGCCTGCTGCGCCTCGGGGTAGCGCTTGCGCAAGTAGTTGAGCCATTGTTTGAGCCGCCCGGCGCGGTGGCGGCGCTCCACGCGCGCGCTCACCTGTTGCCAGAAGATCTGCAGCAGCGGTGGCAACACGTCCCAGGCCACCTCGCCCTGCCCTTTGATGGCGAGCGCCAGGCCGGGATCGGTCACCATGCCGCGCCCGATCATGAGGTGTTCGCAGCCGGTCACTTCGCGGCAGCGCAGGGCGTCGGCCACGGTCCATATCTCGCCGTTGGCGATGACCGGCAGGCGCAGGTGGGGCGGCAGCGACTGGCGCACTTCGGCGAGCCGGTCCCAGTACGCTGGCGGCCGGTAGCCATGGGCCTTGGTGCGTGCGTGGATCACGAGTTCGTCGGCGCCGGCTTCGGCAATGGCGTGCGCGCAGTCTTCGGCGCGCGCGTCGTCGTTGAAGCCCAGCCGCATCTTGGCCGACACGGGCAGATGAGCCGGCACGGCGCGGCGCACGGCGGCCACGATGCGGCCAATGAGCTCGGGTTCGTCGAGCAACACGGCACCGCCGCGGCTCTGGTTGACGGTCTTGGCGGGGCAGCCGAAGTTGAGGTCGATGCCGTGTGGCCCCAAACCAGCGAGGCGTTCGGCGTTCTCGGCCAGGCAGCCCGGGTCGGAGCCGAGCAGTTGGGCGCGCACCGGAACGCCCGCGCGGGTGCGGCCGCCGTTGAGCAGCTCGGGCACCACGCGAACGAACACGCGCTCGGGCAGGAGCATGTCGGTGACGCGGATGAATTCGCTGACGCAGCGGTCGATGCCACCGGTGCGCGTGAGCACATCGCGCAGGGTGGCGTCGAGCAAACCTTCCATGGGGGCTAGCAACAGCATGGCGGTATTGTCCTTTGCCGGGAGAATGTGTTGCATGACGTGCTTTTTTTCTCCGGCGGGTCCGGTCATCGGCGACCGGACGGAACACCTCCGCGAATGTCCCCCGGGTCGGCTGCGCCGCCCCTCCTCCTTGATTTCGCTGCGGTGTTCCACCCGATCACCGATGACCTCGTTGGCGCGCGAGGTGGTGGCACGCGACCATCGTTGCAGCTCGTGGACGCATGGCGCTCTGCGCAGCGAAGTCAAGGGGGAGGCGGCACCAGCCGCCGGAGGACATTCGCGGAGCAGAGCGCCATGCGTCCGCGAGCCCGCGAGGTCGTTGTGAGCGATGTCTCCCTGGTCCACGAAGACCCACACTTCCTCATACTGGAAAAACCAGCAGGCTTGCTGGCCGTCCCAGGCAAAGGCCCCGACAAACACGACTGCCTGAGCACCAGAGCCCAAACACGCTGGCCCGACGCCCTCGTGGTCCATCGACTCGACATGGCCACCTCCGGCCTCGTGGTCATGGCAAGAGGCATCGAGGCCCAACGAACACTGAGCCTCGCATTTGAAGAACGCCGCGTGCACAAGCGCTACACCGCCATGGTGGCCGGCGAACTCGTCAACCCCCAACCCGACAACGGCTGGAACACCATCCACCTGCCGCTGATGGCCGACTGGCCCAACCGGCCACGGCAGAAGGTGGATCACGACCAAGGCAAACCCAGCACCACCCGCTGGCGCATCGCCCCGGGCAACACCGCGCACGGCACCACCCGGCTTGAACTTGAACCCGTGACCGGCCGCACCCACCAGCTGCGCGTGCACCTGCAATCCCTGGGACACCCCATGGTTGGCGATGCGCTGTACGCTGCGCCCGAGGTCGTTGCCATGGCCAGCCGGCTGCTGCTGCACGCCCACTGGCTGTCGCTGCCACACCCACTGCATGGCCAGACCCTGGAATTCCACAGCCCCTGCCCCTTTTGAGCACACCATGACGCCACAACACCTCACCATCCTCACCGGCGCCTCGCGCGGCATGGGTCTGGCCATGGCCCGCCGGTTGCTCGGCACAGATCGCCACCTGCTGTGCATCTCGCGCCAGGTCAACGACGAACTGACCGCAGAAGCCAAGCGCCTGGGCGCCCCGCTCACGCAATGGTCGCAAGACCTGGCCGACACCACCGGCGCCGCCCACCGGCTGCAGACCTTTCTGGACAGCCCGCCCGCGAGCCCATGGGCCAGCGCCACGCTGATCAACAACGCCGGGGTGATCCCGCGCATCGGCCCGCTCGACCACTGCCCGCCCGACGACCTGGCCAACGCGCTGCGCGTGGGCCTGGAAGCCCCCATGCAGCTCACCGCCGCTTTTTTGCGCGCCACCACCGCCTGGGTGGACGCGGGCTGGCGCGGACCGCGCAAGGTGCTCAACATCTCTTCGGGCCTGGGCCGCAGCGCCATGGCCGCGCAAGCGCCCTACTGCGCGGCCAAGGCCGGCATGGACCACTTCACCCGCTGCAGCGCGCTGGATGAAGCCCACCGCGAGCATGGCGCGCGCCTCGTGTCGCTGGCACCCGGCGTGATCGACACCGACATGCAGGTGCAACTGCGCGCGGGCGACCCGGCGGCTTTTCCCGACCGCAGCCGGTTTGTGGAACTCCAGCGCCAGGGCCAGCTCACAACGCCCGGCGCTGCGGCTGCGCGCATCCTGGCTTATCTGGAGCGCGCCGATTTCGGCGAGCAGCCGGTGGCCGACGTGCGCGGCTGAGACCCTGACCCAACGGAACACCCCATGAACCGACGCGAATTTGCCTTCACCACGACCCTGGGCCTGGGTGCCATCGCCTTGCCCGTTCACACCCACGCCCAGGCCCCCGGCTTCTGGACCCTGCTGCGCGAAGGCGGCTGTGTGGTCCTGATGCGCCACGCCCAGACCGAACCGGGCGTGGGCGATCCGCCCAATTTCGCGCTGGGCCAGTGCAGCACGCAGCGCAACCTGAGCGATGCCGGTCGCCAGCAGGCCCGGCGCGTGGGGGCTGCGTTCACGCGCGAGCGCGTCAAGCTCGACCAGGTGCGCTCCAGCGCCTGGTGCCGCTGTGTCGACACCGCCATGCTCGCCTTTGGCCAGAACACCGTGTGGACGCCGCTCAACTCGTTTTTCGGCAGCAGCGGTGGCCCCGACCAGAGCAACGATGTGCTGCGCGACGTGCAGGGCTGGATGGCGCCGCGCAACCTGATGCTGGTGACACACCAGGTGAACGTGACCGCGCTCACCGGCGAGTACCTCGCCATGGGCGAAGTGCTGGTGACCCGCCCCGGCCCGGCGTCAGCCGCCGGAGAACCCGGGCGCCTTCGCGTGCTGGCCCGCCAGACCTTCTGACGCCGCTCAATGCCGGCACCGAAGGTGCGGGCTACGATATCGGCCACCCCAACCCCGAGGAGACATCCCATGAGCAGAGAAGTTGTTGTCGTCAGCGCCGTGCGCACCGCCATTGGCACCTTTGGCGGCAGCCTGAAAGACCAGCCGCCCACCGAACTCGGGGCGCTGGTCGTGCGCGAGTCGCTGGCCCGTGCCGGCGTGGACGGCAAGGACGTGGGCCATGTGGTGTTCGGCCACGTGGTCAACACCGAACCCAAAGACATGTACCTCTCGCGCGTGGCCGCCATCCACGGCGGTTGCGCCGAGGGCACGCCCGCTTTCAACGTCAACCGGCTGTGCGGCTCGGGCCTGCAGGCCATCGTCTCGGCGTCGCAAAGCATCTTGCTGGGCGACACCGACGTGGCCATCGGCGCCGGCGCAGAAAACATGAGCCGTGCCCCGTTCGCCAGCCTCAACATGCGCTGGGGCTCCCGCATGGGCGACACCAAGATGATCGACATGATGGTCGGTGCGCTGCACGACCCCTTCCACACCATCCACATGGGCGTGACCGCCGAGAACATCGCGGCCAAATGGGGCATCAGCCGCGACGACCAGGACAAGCTCGCGGTGGAAAGCCACAACCGCGCGCAGCGCGCCACCGAAGAAGGCCGGTTCAAGGACCAGATCGTGCCGGTGGTGCTCAAGAGCCGCAAAGGCGACGTGTCCTGGGCCACCGACGAACACTTCCGCGCCGACTGCACGCTGGACGACATGGCCAAGCTCAAGCCGGTGTTCCTGAAAGAGAACGGCACCGTGACCGCCGGCAACGCCTCGGGCATCAACGACGCGGCAGCGGCCGTGGTGCTGATGGAAGCCGGTGCGGCCAAGGCGCGCGGCGCCAAGCCGCTGGCGCGTCTGGTGGCCTATGCGCACGCTGGCGTGGACCCCAAGTACATGGGTATCGGCCCGGTGCCCGCCACGAAGATCGCGCTGGAGAAAGCCGGCCTCACGGTGAAGGACCTGGACGTGATCGAGGCCAACGAAGCCTTCGCCGCACAGGCCTGCGCCGTCACACGCGACCTCGGCCTGGACCCGGCCAAGGTCAACCCCAACGGCTCGGGCATTTCGCTCGGTCACCCGATTGGCGCCACCGGTGCACTGATCACGGTCAAGGCCATCCACGAACTGCACCGGGTGCAGGGTCGCTATGCACTGGTGACCATGTGCATCGGCGGCGGTCAGGGTATTGCGGCGATCTTTGAGCGCGTTTGAAGGCCGGGCGGCAGAATGACCGCCATGCCTCAAAACGCTTCTGTCTCCACCCGCATGTGGGCACCTGCCCTGGCCGAACTCGAGCGCGGCCTGCTGCAGCGCGACGTGGCCGCCCGCGCGCTGCTGCTGGCCGCGCTGGCCGGTGAACACGTGCTGCTGCTCGGCCCGCCAGGCACCGCCAAGAGCGAACTGGCGCGCCGGCTGCAGCGCTTGCTGCCCGGCGCGCATTACTTCGAACGCCTGCTCACCCGCTTCACCGTGCCCGAAGAACTCTTCGGCCCGCTGTCGCTGCGCGCCCTTGAAGACGACCGCTACGAGCGCCTGACCGAGGGCTACCTGCCCAGCGCCGAGGTGGCCTTTCTGGACGAGGTGTTCAAGGCCAACTCCGCCATCCTCAACACCTTGCTGGGTCTGCTGCACGAGCGCCAGTTCGACAACGGCAGCCAGCGCCTGCCAGCGCCGCTGGTGTGCCTGGTGGGCGCGAGCAACGAGCAGCCCCAGGATGAGAGCCTGCTCGCGTTTTACGACCGCTTTCTGCTGCGCGTGCCGGTGCAGCCGGTGGACGACGCGCACTTTGCCGCGCTGCTGCAGACCAGCGTGGCCAGCCCCGGCGCACCACCACCCCAGGCGCTGATCGACCACCAACGGCTCGATGCCCTGCGCGAACGGGCGCCACAGATGGCGCTGGACGAGACCGTGCTCGGGCTGCTCGTGCAGGCGCGGCAGCACGCCACGCAGACGGGGCAGTCGGTGTCGGACCGGCGTTGGCGCCAGCTGGTGGAGCTGCTGAAACTGCAAGCCGCCAGCCGCAACGTGTCTGAGGTTGCCGACTGGGACCTGTGGCTGCTGCCCTTTGTGCTGGCCGCCGACCCCGAGCACGTACCAGGCTGGACCGAGTTTTTCATGCACCGCGTGGCACAGACCGCGCCCCTGCCGCTGGACGGTCTGGAGCGTGCGGTCACGGCGTTCGAGCAGCAGCTCGACATCGAACGCCGCGCGCCCGCCGACGCGCAGGACGACAGCGCCGGCAAGGTGGCGCTGGCCAAGTCCATCGCTGGCCCCACCGCTGGCGAGAGCGAGATGGTGCGCCTGACCAGCGAGCGCGCCCAGCGGCGCTACAGCCCCGTGCACATTGAAGCGCGCGTGGCGCAAACCGACGAACTGCTGGCCCGCCTGGCCGATCTGCACGGCGAGCTGGGCAGCATCGCGCAAACGGTGCTGGAGCCCGCGCGGGCGCACGACTGGCTGCCACCGTCGTGGCTGGCGCAGATCGAGGCCGTGCATCTCGGCCGCTGCGCCAGCGTGGCGGCGCTGCTGGCGCAGCTGCAGACCACACGCACCGGGTTTGCAGGCCTGCCGGTTGACGAGGCTCTGACAGGTCTGCCTGCACCGGTGACCTGGGAATCCCCATGAGGGCCTCGACAGGCTCAGCCCCCTACCACCACCTCGACACCCTGCCCCGCGAACTCTGGCGCTGGGCCGTGGTGTGCAGCAGCGGCCAGCCCGCCGCGCGCCTGCCCCACATGGCGCGCTGGATGGACGCCCTGCTGGCCGGTGCCCTGCCCGACACCACCGAGGACTTCGGCGACGCCGCCGCCACGCAGGCGCTGCGGCCCCTGCTGGTGGAACTGGAGCTGCTCACCCTCACGCAAGGCAGCGCGCCGCTCACACGCCAGGTGATGCAAAGCCTGCTGTGGCACCTGGACAGCCTGATCGACCGCCCGGCCGATGAGCCGCGCGCACAGGCGATAGCGCGCATGCGAGGCGAATTCAGAGACAGCTGGGACGTGCAGCGCCAGGGCTGGGACGAGGTGCTTTCGCTGCTGCAGTCACTCGGCGATCTGGCGCACCTGCGCTGGGACGATCTGCAAGGCCACCTGAGCCGGCGCGAATGGGGCGAAGCCCGGCGCATCGGTGAACTGCTGCAGCGCCTGCCGCAACTCGCGCGCTTCATTGACGGCGTGGGCCGGCGCGAGCAGGCTCGGCACCCGCCCGCACTCACCACCCAGCCCGATGCACACGACCCGATGCCCGCCGCGCGCCACCCGGCTGACGAAGACGAGCGCCGACCCGAGCCCACCGCCGTGGATGGCGTGCGCCGCTCGCGCACGCTGGCGCGCATGACCGGTGGCGAAAGCCTCAACCTCACCCACCCGGTGCTGCGCCGGCTGTGGCGTGCGCGCTTTGCCGAAGCCCAGCTGCTCACCTACGACGACCGCGCGCGCGAGCAGTCGCAACGCCCGTTGCCGCAGCCCGGGTTGCAGGCCCGGCGCCGCGCCAGCACGCACGCCGGGCGCGGCCCGCTCATCGTGTGCCTGGACACCTCGGGCTCCATGCGCGGCGCGCCGGAGAACGTGGCCAAGGCCTGCGTGCTGCAAGCGCTGCGCAGCGCACACGCGGGCCGGCGCGCCTGCCGCCTGGTGGCCTTTGGCGGACCCGACGAACTGCTGGAACGCGACATGGCGATGGACGCCGAGGGCCTGTCGAACCTGCTCGATCTCATGGGCCAGAGCTTCGATGGCGGCACCGACGTGCAGACGCCGATGGAGCGCGCCATCGAACTGGTGCAGACCACCGGGTGGCAGGAGGCCGACGTGCTGATCGTGAGCGACGGCGAGTTCGGCGTGACCCACCACACACTGGCCCAACTGCGCAACGCCAAGCAGCGGCTGGCCCTGCGCGTGCACGGCATCCTGATCGGCGACCGCGAGACCGTGGGCCTGGCCGAGGTGTGCGACCAGCTGCACTGGGTGCGCGAATGGCGCCGCTACGGCAGCGGCACCACCGTGGTGGGCGACGACTTCTCGCCAGTGCACAGCCGCAGCCTCACCGCGCTGTATTTCCCCAACGCGATCCGCCGCTGACCTGCACCGGCGCACCGGGCAACGAAGCGCCTGCGGCCAACCGCCTGCGGTCTGCACCGGCTGGCGCCCTGCAACGCGCTGTGCAAACCTTGCGCGCATCGTCCAGCGGGAAATCCTCGTGCGCAGACATTGGTTCTTTTCATCCACACGCGCCGTGCTGGCGGGCTCTCTTGTGCTCCTGAGCGGCCTCGCGTCTGCCCATCCGCTGACCGTCTTCACGCCACGCCCGGCTGGCGTGGCCCACGACCCCGGAACCTCGGGTGCCCTGTACCTCAACAACCGGCACATCGTCACCTTTCGCACCACGCTGCTCGGCGATTCACCCGCCGACCGGGTGCAACTGGCCGGCGCCGCGCTGGCGCAGGCCCTGCAGGCCTCGACCTCCACGCCCGCCACGGTGACCCACAGCGCCGCGGGCGATTCGGTGCGCTTCGAGGTGAACGGCCGCACGGTGTTCTTTCTGGTCGCAGCCGACGCAGGCACGCCCCGACCCGAGGCTGCGCTGCCACCCGCCACGCGCGACGTGCAGCTGCGGCTGGAGAAAGCGGTGGTTGAGGCGGCACAGTTGCGCGACCGCCTGCGCATCACGGCCGACCTGGCGATCTGCCTGGGCGCCAGCCTCGCGGCCTGGCTGCTGGTGCGCACCACCCTGTGGCTGCGCGGGCTCGCAGTCAAGCGCCTGCACGCGGCCCTGCGAAGCCCTGGAACAGCCAGCCGCCGCTCCCGTCTGGTGATGGCCCTCTCCGAACACGCCCACGTCATCTGCCGGCTGGCGGCAAACGCCTTGGCATGGGGTGCGGTGGTGCTGACCGTGGACGCCTGGATCACCTTCGTTCTGATGCAGTTCGCGTGGACGCGGCCCTGGGGCGAGATGTACTCCAGTTGGCTGGTCGAGGTGCTGCACCATTTCGTCAGCGCTGCAATTGCATCGGTGCCCGGTCTGGCGGTGGCCGGCCTCATCTTCGTGATCGCACGCATGGTGTCCAGAGCCAACGCGGCCTTCATGCAACGGGTGCAAAGTGGCGACATCGAGCTGGCCTGGCTCGACGCCCACGCTGCCCTGCCGACCCGCCGCCTGTGCGACGCCTTGCTCTGGCTGTTTGCGGTGGCCATGGCCTACCCCTACCTGCCCGGGGCGGACACCGAAGCGTTCAAGGCGCTCTCGGTCATGACCGGGTTGATGCTGTCGCTGGGCGCCTCCAGCGCCGTGGGTCAGGCCTTCGCGGGCCTGAGTCTCATGTACTCGCACTCGTTGCGCGTGGGCCAGCGCGTGAGGATCGGCGACACCGAAGGCACGGTGGTCATGCTGGGCATGTTCACCACCAAAGTGCAAACCGCCCTGGGCGAAGACGTTTTTCTGCCCAACAAGATGATCGTCGGCATGCCGGTGCGCCACCTGCAGGTTTCGGACGGCGTCCGGGAGCCGGATCAATCGCCCTGAAAACCACCCGAGCGACAGGTCACCACCAGCGTGTCGCGCCAGCCCAGTGCGTCGCCCTCCAGCGGCTGGATCGGCGTGCTTTCGTGGATCACGCGCGCGTCGTCCAGCAGCAGCAGCGACCACGGCTCGCGCAGCGTGAAACGCTGGCCGCCCGGGCCGTTGGCCTCGAACACACGGCTCTCGCCGCCCTTGATGCCGTGGCGCGCGACCATGAACACGGCCACCAGGTCCACGCCGTCGCGGTGCGCACCCTCGGGCGTGGGCCGGCCGATGCCGTCGGTGGTGTCGATGCGAAACGGGTGGGCTTCCACAAACCAGGGCTGCTGGCCACGCAATGCACTGGCGGCTTCGCCCAGGCGGACCAGCAGTCGGCTCCACGCCGGCAGCGCCACCACCGCCGGCTCCATGGGTTCGAACCAGCGCTGCATGCCACCGTGCAGGGCGTTGTATTCCAGTGGCTGCCAGTGCGCGCGGTGGGGCGACTGCGCCACATGATCGCCCTCCACCACAAAGCAGCTGTGGCGCCGGCTTCGGTAGCGCCCGCCGTCCTTCAGATACGCGTCGGGCGGCAGGTGGTCCCAACCGGCGTGCAGGGCATCCAGTTCGGCGGCGCTGGCGGGCAGCCACTCGGCCACGCTGGCGGCGCTGAGCAGCGCGAACCCGGTGGACTTGAGGGACGCCTCGACCTGATCAAGGGGAATGTACGGAGGCTGGAATTCGCTGGTCATGGGGCGGCAGTTTAGCGGTGGCCCCCGGTGGTTAAATCACCCAGGAACGAGGAGACCACCATGAGCGAGGGATTGCCTGCCACCGAACGTCCACCCGAGCCACCGCGACCAGCCTCGGTGTTCGACCTGAAGATCGCCGACCTGAGCGCAGGCGATCCGCTGCGCTGGTTGCACCTGGGCTGGGCCGACTTTGTGCGCTGCCCGCGCATCGGGCTCTTTTACGGCCTGTGCTTTTTCCTCATGGGCCACGCGCTGCTCGCCGTGTTTCGCGCTGCACCGGCCTATGTGCTGGCGCTGAGCGCGGGCTTTCTGCTGGTGGGGCCGTTCCTGTGCCTGGGGCTGTTTGACGCCAGCCGCGCGCTGCAAGCCGGGCAGCAACCGTCGCTGCGCGCCTCGCTGCTGGCGTGGCGGCCCACCCAGGGCACCATGGCCATCTTTGCGGGGGTGCTGCTCATCCTGGAGATGCTGTGGGGCCGGGCTTCGCTGGTGGTGTTTGCCGTGACCTTCAACACCATGCCGTCCACCGCCAACCTGCTGAGCCAGCTGCTCGACCGCGACAACCTGTCGTTCCTGATCACCTACACGGTGGTGGGGGGTGCCTTTGCCGGCCTGATCTTCGTCACCAGCGTGGTCTCGATCCCGATGATCCTGGACCGCCGGGTCGACGCCATCTCAGCCGGACTCACCAGCATCAGGGCCTGCCTGCAAAACCCGGGCGTGATGCTGCTGTGGGGCGCACTCATCACGCTGCTGGTGGGTCTGGCGATGCTGCCGCTGTTTCTGGGCCTGCTGGTGGTGGGGCCTGTGCTGGGCCACGCCACCTGGCACGCCTACCAGGGCACGGTGAGCGGGCCGCTCTGAGCGGTCAGCGACCGGGGGGCGTGTCGCCGCGCTGGTTGTTGCTGCGCCTTCCGGGGCGCTTGCCCAGCAGTGCGGGCTCGATGCTGTCTTCAAACAAGGGCCACAGCGCCTGCACGCTCTCCAGTGCCACCTCTTCACCCACCGAACGGCCCAGGCGCTGGTGCAACTCCACCCGCAGGAACCACAGGCTCGTGGGGTCCACCGCCACCAGCAGGCGGTGGCGCAGCCGTTCGTCTTCCCAGTTGGCGTCCTTGGGCATGAGGTCGATCATGGCGCGGCGGATGCGGGAGAGTGCGGCGGGATCGTGGCGCACCGGCTCGCTCATGAGCCGCTGCGTGACGGTGTCCAGGATGGTGGAGAAGATGCGCATCGGGTGGGTACTTCTTGTTTGAGATGTTGACCAACACAACGCATTCGAGGGATGCGTATTCCCGCACTACCGACCCGGTTTGTAACACGGCGTGAGCGTCTGCATCAGCCGTTGACGTTGACCACCAGGCGCCCGCGCACCTGCCCCGCCAGGATGTCGCTGCCCGCGCCGATGGCCTGCGCCAGACCGATCTCGGTGGTGATGGCGGCGAGTTGCTCGCGGTTGAGGGTTTTGGCCAGCGCGTCCCAGGCGGCCACGCGCCGCGCCATCGGCGCCATCACGCTGTCGATGCCGCAGAGCGTGACGCCGCGCAAGATGAAAGGCGCCACGCTGGCCGGCAGATCCATACCCTGGGCCAGGCCACAGGCCGCCACGGCGCCGCCGTAGCGCGTGCTGGCGCAGGCGTTGGCCAGGGTGTGGCTGCCCACCGAATCCACCACACCGATCCAGCGCTCCTTCTGCAGCGGTTTGCCGGGCGCACTGAGTTCGTTGCGGTCGATCACCGCAGCGGCGCCGAGCGACTTGAGGTACGCCGTTTCCTGCGGGCGGCCGGTGGAGGCCACCACCGTGTGGCCCAGACCCGCGAGCAGCGAAATGGCCACGCTGCCCACGCCACCGTTGGCGCCGGTCACCAGCACCTCGCCGCTGCCGGGGGCCACACCCGCGTCTGCCCAATGCCGCTGCAGCGCCATCACGCACAGCATGGCGGTGTAACCCGCCGTGCCCAGCGCCATGGCATCGCGTTCGTTCAAGGTGTCGGGCAGGGCCACCAGCCAGTCGCCCTTGACGCGCGCCATCTGCGACAGGCCGCCCCAGTGGTTCTCGCCCACGCCAAAACCATTGAGCAGCACACGGTCACCGGCTTTCCATTTCGGGTGGTCGCTCTGCGTCACCGAGCCTGCGAAGTCGATGCCCGGCACCATGGGGAAGCTGCGCACCACAGGCGACTTGCCGGTGATGGCCAGGCCGTCCTTGTAGTTGACGGTGGAGTAGTCCACGCGCACCGTCACATCGCCGGTGGCGGGCAGTTGCGCTTCGTCCAGCTCGGTGAGATCGCAGCGGTAGCCCGACTCGGGCTTGGTGATGACGAGTGCTTTGAACATGGGATTTCCTAAACAGGGTTGTCGGGGGGACGGTTCGGATCGGTCTCGCGCCACAGGCGCACGGTGAGCCACCAGCCGATGAGCGAATTGGTGATTGCAAACAGGCTCACCACCAGGCGGATGCCCATGGGCGGGTCGTTCAACTGCAGAAAACCGACCATGAAGCTGGAGAGCGCGTTGAAGCCGAGCATGAGCCAGAAGAGGCTGCGGCGCGGTTGCCAGAGGCGGTGAAAGATGTGGGAAATCGAAGGCATCACATCATTGTGCGGGGTCGACCTTGCTGCTCTCTTGCTCCTGCAGCAAGCGCCACATCACCTTGCCGCTGCCGCTCTTGGGCAGGGCGGCCACAAACTCCACCGTGCGCGGGCACTTGTAGACCGCCATGTGCTCGCGGCACCAGTCCAGGATGTCCTGCTCGCTGGTGGTGGCGCGGTGCGATTCGCGCAGCACCACCACGGCCTTCACGCTCTCGCCACGGTAGGTGTCGGTGGTGGCGATCACGCAGGCTTCGGCAATGGCCGGGTGCTTGAACATCAGCGCCTCCACCTCGGCCGGCCAGACCTTGAAGCCGCTGGCGTTGATCATGCGTTTGAGCCGGTCGGTGATGAAGAAGTAGCCGTCCTCGTCGATGCGGCCGAGGTCGCCCGAGCGGAAGAAACGTTTGCCGTCAATGGTGATGAAGGCGGCCTCGGTGGCCTCCGGGCGTTTCCAGTAACCGTCGAAAACCTCGGGGCCGCAGATGACGATTTCGCCGGCTTCGCCCTGCGGCATCTCCTGCAGCGTGAGCGGGTCGACCACACGCGCTTCGGTGCTCAGAAAGGGAATGCCCAGGCATTGCTGCTTGGGGTGATCGGGTGGGTTGTTGTGCGAGGGTGCGGCGGTCTCGGTGAGGCCGTAGCCCTCGGAGTAGCGCAGGCCGTACTGATCCAGCAGGCGCTGCGCCACGGCCTGCGGCATGGCCGCCCCACCGCCACCCACCAGCACCAGGCTGGAGAGGTCGTACTGGTCGAAGCGCGGGCTGGCCAGCAGGTCGATGACCATGGTGGGGATGTTGGTCCAGTGCGTCACGCGCCAGCGCGAGATCAGCTGCCCGGCGAGGTCGCGGTCCCAGCGCGGCATGACCACCAGGGTCGCGCCGTTGTACACATTCGCGTGCATGCCCGCCACCATGCCGGTGATGTGGAACATGGGCACCACCAGCAGGCCCACGTTCTCCGGGGTGCTGTTGGTCCACATGCCCACGGCCACCGCGTTGTGCATGAGCGTGCGGTGCGGGTGCATGCAGCCTTTGGGCAGACCGGTGGTGCCGCTGGTGTAGGGCAGCACGGCGAGGTCGTCGGGGCCTCGGTTGTGCGCGGGTGCGGTGCCGCTGCAGGCCAGCGCATGGGCCCAGTCGCTCACCGTGCCGCCGGGCAGATCGGGCATGGCGTGTTGCGTGTGCAGCCAGTCGCTCCAGGCCGGCGGGATCTCGGCCGCAGGGCCGTACGCGTCGCTGTAGTGCGAGACGACCAGATGGCGCAGTCGCCCGGCCTCGGGCACCGCCGCGTTGGCCTTGAGCAGTTCACCGGCGAGGTCGGCCGCAGCGATGGCCACGCGCGCATCGGGGTCGGTGATGTAGTGCTGCAGCTCATCGCTGCGGTTCATCGGGTTGACCGGCACCACCACCGCGTTGGCCCGCAAAATCGCAAAGTGCGCCACCACCCACTGCGGGCAGTTCTGCATCAGCAGGATCACGCGGTCGCCGTCCTGCACGCCGTGCTCGCGCAGGTGCGCGGCCAGCCGCTCGGCCTGATCGAACAGTTGGCGGTAGGTGAGCACCCGGTCGAAGAACACCAGTGCGGGCTTGTCGGGGAACCGCAGCGCGCTGACCGCGAGGTTGTGCCACAGCGAAGTGGCGGGTGGCGTGATCCGGTGCGGCAGGCGTGTGGGCCAGAAGCGGTGGTGCGGCGCGGACGACCCGGCCGCCTGCGTGTTGCTGTTGCTCATGCGCTGTCTCCGTTGTTCTGTCTTGCAGACGGAGGATACGGGTCGCCCCGCCGGGATGAAAACCCCGCTTGTCGCGGGAGAGACCTCCATGAAGACAGGCAATGGCATGCAACCTGCATGGTGCATCCATGCGCGATGGCAGGGCTTTCGCACGCCAACCCCGATCCGGGGTTAAAAAAGGCCAGACCACCTTTCAAACACCACGGAGAGAGAACCCATGACGAAGACAAGCACGACACTGGCGGCCCTGGGCCTGGGGGTTGCGGCCACCCTGGCCAGCCTGCCGGCCCACGCGGGCAAGGACCTGGACGCGATCAAGAAGCGAGGCGAGCTGGTCTGTGGCGTGGGCACCGGTCTGGCCGGATTCTCCGCAGCCGACAGCCAGGGCAAGTGGAGCGGCATCGACGTGGACGTGTGCCGCTCGGTGGCCGCCGCCGTGCTCAACGATCCCAACAAGGTGCGCTATGTGCCCCTGAACGCCGCGCAGCGCTTCACCGCCCTGCAATCGGGCGAGGTCGACCTGCTGCCGCGCAACACCACCTGGACGCTCACGCGCGATGCGTCCCTGGGCCTGCACTTCACCGGCGTGAACTTCTTCGATGGCCAGGGCTTCATGGTGCCCAAGGCCCTGAAGGTGAAAAGTGCGAAAGAGCTCAAGGGCGCCACCGTGTGCGTGCAGGCCGGCACCACCACCGAACTCAACCTGAGCGACTACTCGCGCGCCAACAACCTCAACCTGCGCCCCATCGTGTTCGCCGAGCTGGCCGCCACCAACGCCGCCTACTTCGCCGGGCGCTGCCAGGCCTACACCACCGACGCCTCGGGGCTGGCCTCGATCCGCTCCAAGGAAGCTGCCAAACCCGCGGATCACATGATCCTGCCCGAGCTGATCTCCAAGGAGCCGCTCGGCCCGGCCGTGCGCCGCGGTGACGACGAGTTCTTTGCCATCGTGAAATGGGTCGGCTACGCGCTGCTGGAAGCCGAGGAGCTGGGCATCACCGCCGCCAACGTGGACACCATGAAGCGCGACAGCAAGAACCCCAACGCACTGCGCCTGCTGGGCGGTGGCACCGAAGACACGGGCAAGCTGCTGGGCCTGGACAAGGACTGGGCGGTGCGCGCCATCAAGGCCGTGGGCAACTACGGCGAGTCCTTTGAGCGCAACATCACCCCGATCGGTCTGCCGCGCGGTGTGAACGCGCTGTGGAGCAAGGGCGGCCTGATGTACCCGATGCCGGTTCGCTGAGCACGCGGTGCACAAACGACCCGCCTGGTCCTGGCGCAGCCGCGCCGCGCGCGGCCTGATCTACCAGACCCTCGCCGTCGTGCTGATCGGCCTGGGCGTGTGGTTCCTCGCGCACAACACGCAGGAGAACATGCGCATCCGCGGCATCCAGAGCGGTTTTGATTTCCTGGGCGCCTCGGCCGGTTTCGACATCGGCGAGACCCTCATCAACTACAGCCCCAGCGAGTCGTACGGCAAGGCGATCTGGGTCGGCGTGCTCAACACGCTGCGCGTGGCCCTCATCGGCATCGTGCTCACCACCGTGCTGGGCGTGCTGCTGGGCGTGGGCCGCTTCTCGCGCAACGCCCTGGTGCGCGGCATCTGCTACGGCTATGTGGAGCTGTTTCGCAACGTGCCCATCCTGCTGCAGATGTTGATGTGGTACCTGCTCTTCGTCGAGGTGCTGCCGGCGCCCGGCGACGCCTGGAACCTGGCCGACCTGTTGTATCTGAGCAAGGACGGCCTTGCCTTTCCCCGGCCGCTGCAGGGCACGGGCTACCTCATGGTGCTCGTCGGTCTGGTGGCGGGCGCGCTGCTGGCCTGGGTCTGGCGCCGCTGGGCGTGGGAGCGGTTCAAGAAGACCGGTCGCCTGCGCAAGCGCGGCTGGCCCACGCTGGGCATCGTTCTCGTGGGCATGACCGGCGGTTGGCTGGCCGGTGGCATGCCCACGCAATGGGCCATTCCCGAGGCGGGCCGCTTCATGATCGAAGGTGGCGGCCGCGTCTCGCCCGAGTTCATGGCCGTGCTCATCAGCCTGAGCTTCTACACCGCGGCGTTCGTGGCCGAGGTGGTGCGCAGCGGCATCCAGTCGGTGAGCCTGGGGCAGAAGGAAGCCTCAGCCGCGCTGGGTCTGGCACCGGGCCAGACCATGAAGCTGGTGGTGCTGCCGCAGGCCATGCGCGTGATCATTCCGCCGCTGACCAACCAGTACCTCAACCTCACCAAAAACTCCTCGCTGGCGGTGGCGGTGGGTTACCCCGACGTGGTCTCGATTGCGAACACCACGCTCAACCAGAGCGGCCGTGCGGTGGAGTGCATCGCGATCATCATGCTGGTCTACCTGAGCACATCGCTGTCCACGTCGTTGTTGATGAATGCGTACAACAAGCGCACGGCGATCAAGGAGCGTTGAGCGATGACCCAGCACTTCGTGCCCATCGCTGCGCGGCCATCGCCGGTGCGCACCCGTGGCCTCGTGCCCTGGGTCAGAGCCCACCTGTTCGGGGATGTGAAGAGCAGCATCACATCGCTGTTCTTGCTCGGGCTGGCCGCCTACCTCCTGCCCGGGCTCTACAGCTGGGGCCTGGGCCATGCCGTCTTCAGCGCCGATGCACAAGCCTGCCAGAGCGCGCGCGGTGTCGGCGCCTGCTGGGGCGTGGTGACCGAAAAATACCGGCTCATCCTGCTCGGCCGGTTCCCGTTCGAGGAGCACTGGCGCCCGGTGCTGGCCACCGGTCTCATGCTGGGCGCGCTGGTGGTGAGCTGTATCCGCGCGTTCTGGAAGCCCTGGCTGGCGCTGGTGTGGGTGGCGGTGATGGCGGTCTTCTTCGTGCTCATGGGTGGCGGCGTGCTCGGCCTGTCCAGCGTGCGCACCGACCTCTGGGGCGGTCTGCCGCTCACCGTGATGCTGGCCACGCTGTCGATCTTCATGGCGTTTCCGCTGGCCATCGTGGTGGCACTGGGCCGGCGCAGCCACCTGCCGGCGATCCGCTCGGCCTGCATCGTCTACATCGAGCTGATCCGCGGTGTGCCGCTGATCTCGGTGCTGTTCATGGCCTCGTTCATGTTCCCGCTATTCATGCCGCAGGGCGTGAGCATCGACGTGCTGGTGCGCGTGGTGGTGGGCATCACGCTGTTTGCAGCGGCTTACATGGCCGAGATCGTTCGCGGCGGGCTGCAGGCCATTCCCAAAGGGCAGCTGGAAGCGGCCGACACGCTGGGCCTGAGCTACTGGCAGACGCAGCGCAAGATCGTGCTGCCGCAGGCGCTGGCGATGGTGGTGCCCAGCATCATGAACAACTTCATCTCGATCTTCAAAGACACCTCGCTGGTGACCATCGTCTCGATGTACGAGCTCACCGGCGCGCTCTCGCTGGCACTCAACTCCGACGTGAACTGGCGCCCCTTCAAGATCGAGGCCTACCTGTTCATCACGGTGGTCTATTTTCTTTTCTGCTTCGCCATGTCCCGCTACAGCCTGTGGGTCGAGAAGCAACTCTCTGCCGGCAAGGCCCGCTGAATGAACGACACCACAGAGCCCATCATCCGTTTCGACCAGGTCAACAAGTGGTTCGGCGATTTCCACGTGCTGCGCGACATCGATCTGCACGTGGCCCGGGGCGAACGCATCGTGATCTGCGGGCCGTCCGGCTCGGGCAAGTCCACCCTGATCCGCTGCATCAACCGGCTCGAAGAACACCAGGAGGGCCGCCTCGTGGTGGACGGCATCGAGCTCACCGACGACATCAAGGCCATCGACCGGGTGCGCAAGAACGTCGGCATGGTGTTCCAGCAGTTCAACCTGTTTCCCCACCTCACCGTGCTGGAGAACCTCACGCTCTCCCCGATGTGGGTCGGCAAGGTGCCGAAGAAGGAGGCCGAAGAAAAGGCCATGGTGCAACTGGAGCGCGTGCGCATTGCCGAGCAGGCCCAAAAGTTCCCGCTGCAGCTCTCCGGGGGTCAGCAGCAACGCGTGGCGATTGCCCGCGCGTTGTGCCTCACGCCCCGGATCATGCTGTTCGACGAGCCCACCTCGGCGCTCGACCCGGAGATGATCAAGGAGGTGCTCGACGTGATGGTGGAACTCGCCAACCAGGGCATCACCATGGTCTGCGTGACGCACGAAATGGGCTTTGCCAAAGCGGTGGCCGACCGGGTGATCTTCATGGACCAGGGCCAGATCGTGGAGCAGAACACGCCCGGCGAATTCTTCACCCGTCCACAGAACGAACGCAGCCGCGACTTCCTCTCCAAGATCCTCGGGCATTGATTCGTAACGCTTCTTTTCAACACCGGGTTTTTGACTTGTGGGGGTCATGTGGCGCTGACACAATGCGCGGGTTCTCAAGGAGGCCTCCATGACCGCGCAACCCCCGTTCACCGTTCAACGGCTCTCCTGGCTGCGCTGGAGCTGCACCACCGCGCTGGGGTTGTCGGTGTGGTGCGCCGGCGCTGCGTTGGCCTTTGATGCGCAGGGCCACCGCGGTGCACGGGGGCTGGCGCCCGAGAACACGCTCGCCGGCATCGAACAGGCCCTGTCCATCGGCGTGACCACGCTGGAATTCGACGTGGTGCTCAGCGCCGAGGGCGTGCCGGTGGTCTCGCACGACACCACCCCCAACCCCGACATCACCCGCGACGCCAACGGCAAATGGCTGCAGGCGCGTGGCAAGCCCTTCAACCAGCTCAGCCTGGAGGAGATCGCAAGCCTCGATGTGGGGCGCATCAACCCGTCCAGCCGCTACGCACGCGACTTCGCCCACCAGGCGCCGGTGGACGGTGAGCGCATTCCCACACTGGCCGCCGTGTTCGAGCGCATCAAGCGCCTGGGCGCGGGCCACGTGCGCTTCAACATCGAGCTCAAGCTCAACCCCAAGCGACCCGAAGAGTCGCCCACACCCGAGGCCTTTGTGCGCGCCGTGGCAGCCGTGATCAACGGCCACGGCATGGCCTCGCGCACCACGCTGCAGAGTTTTGACTGGCGTGTGCTCAGGGCCAGCCAGGCGCTCGCACCCGGCCTGCCGCTGTCGTACCTGTCGGCACAACTCCCGCGCTTCAACACCATGGCCGATGGCGACTGGACTTCAGGCCTGAAGCTGGCGGATTTTGAAGACGCACCCAGCATGGTGGCCGCTGCGGGCGGCAAGCTCTGGTCGCCCCATTTCAGCGATCTGAGCCAGGCCACGCTGGCGCGGGCGCGCGCGCTCAGCCTGCGCGTGATTCCGTGGACGGTGAACGACACCGCCGACATGGCACGCCTCATCGACTGGGGTGTGGACGGCCTCATCACCGACCACCCCGACCGCCTGCGCAGCGTGATGCAGGAGCGCGGCATGGTCCTGCCACCCGTGGTGACCAGGCCGGCGGCCAGCGCCCGCGCGACCCTGCCCGAACCCGTGCCGCAGCCGGTGCGCTTCGGCGTGGCACCCGACCTGCGCTGACGCCGCCCACCTCTGGTCGGCCTGTGTGTAAGCCCACGGCCCTGCGGCCGACCAACCGCCATTCCCACCTCTGGAGATGGCCATGTCCACCGCCCTGCCCCGCTTCGTTGTCCTTGCTGGCGCCCTTTCGGCCGCCGTTTCTGTGGCAGCCCAGACCTGCGAGGCGCGCTCGGGACCCAGGCCACCGGCTGTGGTCGCGCTCTACACCTCCGAGGGCTGCAGCTCGTGCCCGCCGGCCGACCGCTGGCTCTCCACCCTCAAACCACAAGACAACGTGCTGGCGCTCTCGTTCCACGTGAACTACTGGAACCACCTGGGCTGGCGCGACCCGTTTGCCACCAAGGAAACCACCGCCCGCCAGTACCAGCTGAAAGAAGCGCTGGGCGGCAAGTACGTGTACACGCCGCAGGTCGTGCTCAATGGCCGCGACCACCGGGGTTGGCACGGCCAGCGCGCCAGCAGCCTGAGCGGTCTGCCCGCCGCAGTTGCACCGGCCCTGCGATTGAGCCGTCAGGGCAACGTGGTCACCGCGCAGATGGCGGCCGCGCCCGGGAGCGAGCCGGCGGGCGAACTGGCAGGCTACTGGGCGGTGCTGCAAGACGGACTGGTGAGCAAGGTCACACGCGGCGAGAACGCGGGCGAAGACCTGCGCCACGACCACGTGGTGAGCCTGTACCAGCCGGTGCCGGCCTGGAAGGCTGCACAGGGCGGCAGTGCGCAGCTCACGCTGCCCGCCGGCTCCACGCAGCGGGTGGCCTTTGTGGTGACCAACCCCGGTCTGACCCAGCCGTTGCAGGCGCTGGTGCTGCATTGCCCCGCCTGAAAAACCGGAATCGGGCGCCGGTGATGGAACCAAAGCGCCTCGGTCCGTATCATTCCGACCCATGCGCCACTGGTTCCTCGTCCTCATGATCGCCTTGCTGCCCCTGCGCGGCTGGGTGGGCGACGCCATGGCGGTGGACATGCTGGCCCAGCCCGCACACGCCACCATGGCGATGGGTGATCACGGCGCAGGCCACGGCGAGGCACACGCCCAGTGCGCCTGCGACGAACACGCTGCAGCCACCGACATGGGCGCTGACCACCAGCACACGGCCTGCGACGTCTGCAACGTGCCGGCCCTGGCCATGTCGGTACCCGGGCTGCAGATGCCACCCGCAGCCTCCACCCAGCTCGCAGTGCCTGCCGAGCGCTTCGCCAGCAGCGAGCCCCAACAGGGCATCAAGCCACCCATTTCCTGAGTTCACACACCACAGGTGCGTCCGCCGCGACCCGTTCAGGGTGCTGCAGCGGGCGCTGGTCCGTGATTTCAGGAGATTCCCATGATGGTTTTACGGCGGTTGTCACCGCCTTTGAAGAGCACCCCACGTCGCGCTGCGGCCTTGGGCCTTGCGCTGTCGGCGGTCTGCTGGTCGGCGCAGGCGCAGACATCGAGCGCCCTGCAGGCCGCCGATCCGGCGACGCCCACACCGGCAACAGCTCCGCTGGTGCTGCCCCCCACCGGCTCGGCCGCCGCGCTCGAACGCCCGGCCGACCTCGCCCGCGCACGCGAGATCTGGCAACGCGCCAACGAGCGTGTGGCCGAATTCCCGCGCGGCCACATCGACCTGTTGCGCTGGGAAGCACAGAACCCCGGCAACGCTGCGCCCGCGCCCAACGGCACCGGTGCAAAACCAGCGCCGCTGGACCTGGCACAGGCCCTGCGCCAGTCGCTGCGTCACCGGCCCGAGCTCTTCACCCGCGCCGACATGAACGCGCTGGAGAAGAGTGCGGTGCAGGTGGCCTACGCCAGGCACGTGCGCGATGTGCAGCGCGCCTGGGTCGACGCGGTGAGCACCCGCCAGAGCGCACGCCAGATGAGCGAGTTGTGGGAAGCCACCCGCACCGGCAGCGAACTCGGCCGGCGCATGGTGGTCGCCGGCAACTGGAGCCAGGCCAAGCTCATGCGCGAACAACTCACCGAGGCCAGCGCGTGGCAGGTGAGCGTGAACGCGCAGGGCGAAGCCCTGGCCGCGCTGGAGCGTCTGGCGCAACTGCTCGGCCTGTGGGAAGCCAAAGCGGTCTCGCAGCTGGGCGAGCGCTTGCCCGAGAACCTGCCCGCCGCGCCGGCGCGCCCGACCCCCGGCGCGGGTCTCACCGAGGCCACGCTGGAAGCCGGGGTGCTGCAAGCCGACCCGCTGCTGGCACTGCAACGCGTTGAGGCACAGCGCGAGCTCGGCGCGGTCGGTGCAGACCGCAAGCAGGTGTGGGCAGCAGCGGCCGACGCCGCGCTCTCGGCCATGCCCGATCCGGGCACCACCGCCACCCCGCCGCACATCGACAACCTCTCCTTGCTGCGCGACCACCCGCTGGAGCGCGCCACCCGCGCCGAGGCCCGGCTGCTGCGTGCAGCCGGCGAGCGCCGCTCCATGGCGCGCCAGGCCTGGGCGCAACTGCAGGCACGCCACGCCAGCGCGCTGCACGCGCAAAACGTGGTGGGCCAGCTGCAGGCGGCGCTGGAGCAGGAAACCCTGCTGCGCTACAACGGCATGCTGCAAAGCAGCTGGGACCTGCTGGCCAGCGCGCGCGAACGCATGCAGTCGCTCGACACCGCCCTGCTGGCCCGCCGCGATTACTGGCGCGCCCAGGCCGACTGGCAAGCCCTGCTGGCCGGCGCCGACTACGCCGGCCCCGACCCCTCTTCAACCGCCGGCGCAGGCGCCGCCAACGCCCCGGCAGGACACTGACATGAACAAAATGAACCGAAGAAACTGGCTCACCAACGCCACCATGGGTGCCGCCGTGGGCGCGGTGGCCGCCAGCAGCGTGAGCCGCGTGGCGCTGGCCGCCATCCCCGAGCCGGTGCAGCAAACCTCCGCCAACACCGCCCCGCCCTGGACGCCTCCCGGGGTGACGGGCGCGGGCCGGCCCTACAACCCGGTGGTCACGCTCAACGGCTGGACCGCGCCCTGGCGCATGAACGCCGGGGTCAAGGAGTTCCACCTCGTGGCCGAGCCGGTGGTGCGCGAGATGGCGCCGGGCTTCATGGTCAACATGTGGGGCTACAACGGCCAGAGCCCGGGCCCGACCATCGAGGTGGTCGAGGGCGACCAGGTGCGCATCTATGTGACCAACCGACTGCCCGAGCACACCACCATCCACTGGCACGGCCAGCGCCTGCCCAACGGCATGGACGGTGTGGGTGGCCTGAACCAGCCGCAGATTCCGGTGGGCAAGACCTTTGTGTACGAGTTCACCGCGCGCCGCCCCGGCACCTTCATGTACCACCCGCACGCCGATGAAATGACGCAGATGGCCATGGGCATGATGGGGTTCTGGGTCACGCACCCGAAACAGAAACATCCGCTGATCGACGACGTGCAGCGTGACTACTGTTTCCTGCTCAACGCCTTCGACGTGGAGCCCGGCAGCATGACGCCGCAGGTCAACACCATGCTGGACCAGAACATCTGGAGCTGGAACAGCCGCGTGTTCCCCGGCATCACGCCGCTGGTGGCGCGCCTGGGCGAGCGGGTGCGCGTGCGCGTGGGCAACCTCACCATGACCAACCACCCGATCCACATCCACGGCATCGAGTTCGAGGTGAGCGGCACCGACGGCGGCCCCACGCCCAAGGGCTCGCGCTGGCCCGAGGTGACCACCGACGTGGCCGTGGGCCAGATGCGCCAGTTGGAGTTCATCGCCGACGAGCCGGGCGACTGGGCCATGCACTGCCACAAGAGCCACCACACCATGGGCGCCATGGGCCACGGTGTGCCCACCATGATCGGCGTGGACCACCGCGGCCTGGTCAAGCCACTGCAACGCGCCGTGCCCGACTACATGGTGATGGGCGAGCGCGGCATGGCCGACATGGGCGAGATGCAGATGGAAATTCCGGCCAACACCTTCCCCATGATGACCGGCACCGGGCCGTATGGCCCGATCGAGATGGGCGGCATGTTCACCACGCTCAAGGTGCGCGCCGACCAGAAGGCCGGCGACTACACCGACCCCGGTGTCTACAAGATGCCGCCCGGCACGCAGGCGCGCCTGGTGGACACCGGCGCTGCGCCCGCAGCCACGCGCCCCGCAGCGCCCACCTCGACAACACCACCCGCCGCCACCGTGCGCAAGCCCGCCGGCGGCCACAGCAACCACTGAACCTTTCCCGGAGAACACACATGACCTTCAAGACCCGACGCAGCCTGCTCGCCTTGCCCCTCGCCCTCCCCTTCGCACTGGCCCTGCCGCGCGCCTTTGCCCACGGCGAACAACACGGCAAGGCCGCCGGCCCCGTGGTGAAAGAACAAAAACCCTGGGGCATCGCGGGCGAGCCGGCCCGGGCCCGACGCACGGTGGACATCCGCATGAGCGACGACATGAAAATGGTGCCCAACCACCTCGAAGTGCGCGAGGGCGAGACGTTGCGCATCCGCGCCATCAACGCGGGCAACGTGCTGCACGAGATCGTGATCGGCACGGGCGACGAGCTCAGGGCCCACGCCGAGATGATGAAAAAATTTCCCAAGATGGAGCACGACGAGCCCTACATGGCACACGTGGCCGCTGGCCAACAAGGCGAGATCGTCTGGACCTTCAACCGACCCGGCAACTTCGAATTCGCCTGCCTGATCGCCGGCCACTTCGAAGCCGGCATGCGCGGCACCATCCGCGTCACCCCCAAAGCCTGACACCCAAGGAGCCCACCATGCAACGACGTTCCCTCATCAGCGCAGCCGCGGCTTTCACCGCAGCCGTGGCCATGCCCACCTGGGCACAAACACCCTCCGCCCCGCCGGTGCTGCAGGTCTGGAAAGACCCCAACTGCGGCTGCTGCCAGGACTGGGTGAAATACATGCAGGCCGAAGGCTTCCAGGTGCAGGTGTTCGACACCGGCAACGCTGCGGTGCGCAAGCGCCTGGGTCTGCCCGACGCATTCGGCTCCTGCCACACCGGTCTGATCGGTGGCTACGTGATCGAAGGCCATGTGAACGCGCGCGAGGTCCGCCGCCTGCTGGCCGAGAAGCCCAAAGCCATCGGCCTGGCCGTGCCCGGCATGCCGGTGGGCAGCCCGGGCATGGACGGCCCGGTCTACGGCGAGCGACGCGACGCCTACGACGTGGTGCTGGTGCAGCCCGACGGCACCGGCCGCGTGTACCAGCACTACGCCGGCAACGCGGCCGGCTTCAAGCGCACCGGCACCGCAGAGGCCTTGCCCATGGCCGAGGGCGAGGTGCGCAAGGTGGACACGGCCGCCGGCAAGATCTCACTCAAACACGGTGAGATCAAGAACCTGGACATGCCGCCCATGACCATGGTGTTCCAGGTCAGCGACCCGGCGCTGCTCACCAAAGTGAAGGCCGGCGACAAGGTGCGCTTCACCGCCAAGCAGGTCAATGGCGCCTACACCGTGACGAGCATCGAAGCAGCGCCCTGAACCCGGCGCGAAGGCCGGGAGAAACAGGTGGTTGCAAAGGGGCATGCTAAGGTTCCGGCATGCCCCAGACCCTGCGCTACACGCTCATCTCGCTGCGCGAGATGGTCATGTCATTCGGCCCCTTCGCCCTGCTCACCGTGGCCCTGCTGGGCCTGGCCTACTGGTGGCTCGACCCCAACCCACCCCAGCGCGTGGTGCTGGCCACCGGCCCCGACCAAAGTGCCTACGCCGAGTTCGGCAAACGCTACGCCGAGTCGCTGGCGCGCTACGGCATCACGGTGGAGCTGCTGTCGTCCGAAGGCTCGTCGGCCAACCTCGAACTGCTGCGCACCGGCCGCGCCGACCTCGGCTTCGTGCAGGGCGGCACGGCCGACATCGCCTACGACGAGGAAGACACCATCACCTCGCTGGGCAGCCTGTTCGTCGAGCCCTTGTGGCTCTTCTACCGCGAAGACTCGGCCAGGCGCCTGCGCAAATCACCCACGGTCAGCAACCTGGCCGAGTTGAGTGGCTGGCGCGTCAACGTGGGCACTGCCGGCAGCGGTGTGCCGCGCCTGTTCTCCACGCTGCTCGACGTCAACCGCGTGGACCCAAAGCAACTGCGCCTGAGTGAACTGGAGCAGACCCCGGCCACGGTGGCGTTTCTGGGCGGCGAGCTCGACGCGGTGGTGTTCGCCTCGGCCCCCGAGTCGCTGATGGTGCAGATGCTGCTGCAGACCCCGGGCGTGAAGCTGCTCGACTTTGCGCAAAGCGAGGCGTATTCAAGACGCTTTGCTTACCTCACGCCGGTGGTCATGCCGCAAGGGGTGGTGGATCTCGCGCGCAACATCCCCACCCGCGACGTGCGGCTGGTCGCCTCCACCACCAGCCTGCTGGCGCACAGCGACACGCACCCGGCCATCCTGCAGCTGTTTGCGCAAACGGCGACCGGGCTGCACGGCAGCTCGGGATGGTTCAGCAAGGCGCGCGAATATCCCAGCCTGGCCCACAGCGAAGTGCCCATATCGCCCGAGGCCTCGCGCGCCATCCAGAACGGCGCGCCCTTCCTGCAGCGCTACCTGCCGTTCTGGCTCGCCAACCTGATCGAGCGCATGTGGCTGGCCATGGGCCTGATCCTGGCACTCGCCCTGCCGCTCTCGCGCATCGTGCCCCCGCTCTACACCTTCCGCATCCGCAAACGCGTGTTCCGCTGGTACGCCGAGCTGCGCGACGTGGAACAACGTTTCGAAGCCGACGCCGGCAAAGCCGCCGAACTGGTCGAACAGCTCGACGCCATGGAATCCAAGGTGGAGAAGGTGGTGGTGCCGCTGTCGTACACCGACGAGCTCTACGCACTGCGCAACAACATCCACCTGGTGCGCAAGAAGCTGCTGAGAAAGGTTTAGAGGCGTTTTGCCGCCGGGCCGCCCCAAGGCAAAACAACCCCCTCGGGGGGCAGCGGACCTCGCGCAGCGGGGGAGCGTGGGGGCCTTCTAGATGCCTTCAGCCTTCAGGCTGTTCAGCCAGGCCTGGCGCGTCACTTCATCAAGCGCTTCGTCCACCACGCCGTGGTCCGCCACGATCCGCAGCTTGTCTTGCTCGATCAGGCGGTCCAGCCCGCGGCGGGTCATGGAGAGCGATCGGCCATGCGGGCCTGAAAACAAAAACAGCGTGCCGTGCGGGCTGGCCCAGCTGATCTGGCAACGAACGGCTTGCCCGTCCTGCCACATGTCGACCCAGGTGCCGATGCTGAGCTGCGACGGCGGCTGCGACACCATCTCAGCCTTGAGGTCCACCCAGTCCCGCTGCAGGGGCTGGGTGTCCACAAACGACGGTTGGGTGTCGGGCTGGGATTCGGGCGACACGTCGTCCATGAAGCAGGTGTCACGCGCCTCGGCGGGTTGCATCCAGGGCTCCAGGTCGTCCTCAAACTGCACGCTGGGCATGTTGTCGGACGGCGGCTCGGCGCGCTGCGTCTTGTAGGCGGCTTCGTGCAGCCCCATCAATGCCTGGAAGAACGCCTCGGCCTGCTCTCGGGGGTAGTCGATGGAATCCAGTCCTTCGCGCAGGGTGCGCAAAACGCCGGGAATGATTTTCACCAGGCGCGGGCGGTTCAGGCTGGCCAGCGCAAGCTGGCTCGACCACAGCAGGTCCGGCAGGATGTCGGTGTAGCGCATCGCCGGCATCTCCGAGGTGCCCAGGCCGGTGGCGTTGGACACTTCCAGCCGGGCCTGCGCCACCACCTGGGCCCAGGGACCGGTGAGAAAGCGCCGCACCACACCAGGCGAGCGGGCGAAATCGTTGCGGGAACGGAACTCGGCGGCCACCCGCTCGGCCAGCAGGTTGCGCTGCTCCACCCGCACCAGTGTCTTCACGGCCAGGCCTCGCGCCTGCACCTGCTCGGGTGCCATGGCCTCGGTCTGGGAGCGGTTGAAGTGCTGAAGCAGACCCGGGAAACGATCGGCGAGGTCTGGACCGGGTTTTTGCAGCGCGTCGATGATGTTGCGCACCTGGCGCGAGAACCCGGCGTAGCCACGGTCCTGCTCATTCGTGTAGGCGAGGCTGTGCTCGGTGATGGCGTCCAGCAGGCGCCGTGCGGGGTTCTGCCGGTCGGCAAAAAAGCGGGGTTCGGTGCGCGCCACCTGCAGCAACGCAGGTTTCATGTCCTGCAGCATCTCGCGCACCGGTTGCAGCAAGCGCTCGTCGGCCGCGATCTGTTTGAGCATGAGCGAGACCACTTCACTGGCCAGCGTGCGCACCATGGCATTGCCCGTGCCGGCGATGCCTGGCTCGCGCTGGGCGTCTTCGCCTGGCTGCTCCAGGTTGCCCACCAGCAACTGATGCAGGTGGTCGAGCGTGAGCAGCGCATCGGCGCCCAGACCGGTCTCTTCCTGCGCGCCACCGACCCGTCGGCCCGTGGGAGCTTCGGCGCTGGCGGTGCGGACATCGGGCGCCTGAATCACGTTGTAGCCCGCCGCCGCCACACCCATGCGCTCCAGCAGAGTGCTGAGGTGCGTGTAGAGGCCCTGCAACTCGTTGCCCAGGGAGATGGCACCGGTCTGCAGCCAGCGCGAGCGCACGGCAGGCTCCACGCTCAAACCCTTGAGGGACTTGATCAGGGCGCCGACCACCACATCGGCGCGCAAGGGGTTGGCATCGGCATTGACGCTGAGCATGCCCTGCGCGGTGCACAGACGGGCGGTGAGCTCGACGATTTCATGGTCCACCGTCATGTTGACGATTTGCTGTACTCGGGCCAGCTCGACCGTCTCCTGCACCTGGTCGTCACCCATGAGTTCGAGCTCGTCGAAACTCACCGACTTCGCCCGGCGCGGCTGCGCGTCGGTGCCTGGCAGGGCGTTGCCCACCGAATCGCCAAGCGCCGCGAGAAACCGGGTGGCGATCAGGTCGCGGTGGGATTCCAGCGCGGTGCGTGCCTCGACGAAAACCTGCTTGTCGCCCAGCTGCCGGGCCGACAACTCTTTGTCCTTGAGGTCACCGTGCAACCTGTCCAGCCAGCGCGGCACCCACTCACGTGTTTGCGCGAGGGCCTCTTTGAGGCAGGCGTCAAAAGCCTGGAGATGGGCATCCATGCGGGCAGGTTCCTTCAATCAAAAGTCCAAGGTTCAATGGCTGAACCATTGTGACGACCTGCCACCCCCCACACAACCGGAAAAAGAAACCGGATGTCCCCGCTGTTCAAGCTTTAGACATGAGGGTGCGCCAACCCTCGGTACCGAGATCGCGCAGGGTCTGCAGGTTGCGCTCGACGATGGCGTCGGCGTCTCCACCGTCGGTGTCCACCGCACGCTCCACGCTCTCTTCGCGCAACAGGTGCAGGGTGGGAAAGGGCGCGCGGTTGGTGCAGTTGGTCACGTCGTCGGGCTCGGTGCCCTCGAACTGGAACAGCGGGTGAAACGGCGCGACCTGGATCACCCCTTCAAGCTCGTGCTCGGCCACCACGTCGTCGACCACGTTGAGGAAGTCGTTGAAGACCTCGAAGTCGGGGAACAGTGTGGCGTGCACCAGCAGCGTGGTGTCGATGGCCTCAGCCGGTGTGCTCACCAGCAGTGTGAGTTCGCGGTCAAGGTCGTCCAGAAATGCATCCAGGTGCCTCGCCGTGCTCACCACGATGCGCACCTGGTTCTTGACATACACGGCCCGAGCAAACGGGCACAGGTTCAGGCCGATGACGGCCTTTTCCAGCCAGTGGCGCGTGGCGGCTTCGACGTCCTGCATCACTTCAGCGCTTTGAAGCGCATGCGCTTGGGCTTCGCACCTTCTTCACCCAGACGCTTCTTCTTGTCGGCTTCGTATTCCTGGTAGTTGCCGTTGAAGAACACCCACTGGCTGTCGCCTTCGGCGGCCAGGATGTGCGTGGCGATGCGGTCCAGGAACCAGCGGTCGTGGCTGATGACGAGTGCGCAACCGGCGAACTCCAGCAGCGCGTCTTCCAGCGCGCGCAGGGTTTCCACGTCCAGGTCGTTCGAGGGTTCGTCCAGCAGCAGCACGTTGCCGCCTTCGGCCAGGGTCTTGGCCAGGTGCAGGCGCCCGCGTTCGCCGCCCGAAAGGCTGCCCACGCGCTTTTGCTGGTCGCCGCCGGAGAAGTTGAAACGGCCGCAGTAGGCGCGGCTGGGCATCTGGAACTTGCCCACGGTGATCATGTCCAGGCCACCGGAGATGTCTTCCCACACGGTCTTCTCGCCGGCCAGGCCATCGCGGCTCTGATCCACCACCGCCATGCGCACGGTCTGACCGATCTTCACTTCACCGCTGTCGGGTTGCTCCTTGCCGGAGATCAGCTTGAACAGCGTGGACTTGCCCGCGCCGTTGGGGCCGATGATGCCGACGATGGCACCGGCCGGAATCTGGAAGCTCAGGTTGTCGATGAGCAGGCGGTCGCCGAAGGACTTGCTGACGTTCTTGAACTCGAACACTTCGTTGCCCAGGCGCTCGGCCACGGGGATGAAGATCTCGGTGGTCTCGTTGCGCTTCTGGTAGTCCACATCGCTCAGCTCTTCAAAGCGCGCCAGGCGCGCCTTGCTCTTGGCCTGGCGGCCCTTGGGGTTCTGGCGCACCCACTCCAGTTCCTTCTTCATGGCCTTGGTGCGCGCGTCTTCGGTGCGCTGCTCTTGCTCCAGGCGGGCTTCCTTCTGCTCCAGCCAGGTCGAGTAGTTGCCCTTGTACGGAATGCCGTGGCCGCGGTCGAGTTCGAGAATCCACTCGGCTGCGTTGTCCAGGAAATAACGGTCGTGGGTGATGGCCACCACGGTGCCGGGGAAGCGCTTCAAGAACTGCTCCAGCCAGTCCACCGACTCGGCGTCCAGGTGGTTGGTGGGCTCATCAAGCAAGAGCATGTCGGGCTTGGAGAGCAGCATGCAGCACAGCGCCACGCGGCGTTTTTCACCACCCGAGAGCACGCCGACCTTGGCGTCCCACGGGGGCAGACGCAAGGCATCGGCCGCGATTTCGAGCTGGTGTTCACCGTCGGTGCCCGAGGTGGAGATGATGGCTTCCAGCTGCGCCTGTTCGGCGGCCAGCGCGTCGAAGTCGGCGTCTTCTTCGGCGTAAGCGGCGTACACCTCTTCCAGGCGCTTCTGCGCGGCGCGCACGCCGCTCATGCTGTTTTCAACCGCTTCGCGCACGCTCTGCTCGGGGTCGAGCTGTGGCTCCTGCGGCAGATACCCGATGCGGATGCCCGGCATCGGGATGGCTTCGCCTTCGATTTCCTTGTCGATGCCGGCCATGATCTTCAGCAGCGTGGACTTGCCCGAACCGTTGGTGCCGAGCACGCCGATCTTGGCGCCGGGGAAGAAGGAGAGCGAAATGTCCTTGAGGATCTGACGCTTGGGCGGCACGATTTTGCCGACCTTGTTCATGGAAAAGACGTATTGAGCCATTGCTGTGTGCCTGGGAAATCTGCGCCGAGGGTCGGCACGAAACCGCCAATTATCCCAGCATGCGACAATACGGCTCGTTGGGCACTTCAGTTGGCTCAACACCAGCCTTTCGCTGGGGTGCTCGCCAACCACTGGTGGCACCAAACCCCTGAATCCATCTGCCCCAGACTGGCCGGGTGCCGCTTCCAACACCGAAGCGGCTCACGGAGTGGCCGATGCCCCCAGCGCCCTGGACGGGCGCCTCCAAAAAAATGACCTTTGACGATCTGAATCTGGCCCCGGCCATCGTGCAAGCCGTGCGTGAGCATGGCTACGAAACACCCACCCCCATCCAGGCCGAGGCGATTCCCGCCGTGCTGGCCGGGCGCGACCTGCTCGGTGGCGCCCAGACGGGCACCGGCAAGACCGCTGCCTTCACCCTGCCCCTGCTGCAACGCCTGGCCGACGGTGAGCGCGCCAAGAACCGCTTCGGCGGCGTGGCCATCCGTGCGCTGGTGCTCACCCCCACCCGTGAACTCGCCGCGCAAGTTGAAGAGTCGGTGCGCGTCTACGGCAAGCACCTCACGCTGACCTCCACCGTTGTTTTCGGCGGTGTGGGCATGAACCCGCAGATCAACGCCATGAAGCGCGGTGTGGACGTGCTGGTGGCCACCCCCGGCCGCCTGCTCGACCTGCAGCAACAAGGTTTCCTCGACCTCTCCGGCGTGCAGATGCTGGTGCTCGATGAAGCCGACCGCATGCTCGACATGGGCTTCATCCACGACGTGAAGAAGATCCTGGCGCTGGTGCCGAAAGAAAAGCAGAGCCTGCTGTTCTCCGCCACCTTCAGCGACGAGATCCGCGACCTCGCGAGCAACCTGCTCAAGGACCCGCTGCACATCCAGGTGACCCCGCGCAACACCACCGTGCAGCGCATCACCCAGGTGATCCACCCGGTGGGCCGTGGCAAGAAGAAGGCCTTGCTCGTGCACATCATCAACCAGCACAACTGGAGCCAGGTGCTGGTGTTCACCCGCACCAAGTTCGGCGCCAACAACGTGGCCGAGTTCCTCACGAAAAACGGCATCCAGGCGATGGCGCTGCACGGCAACAAGAGCCAGGGTGCCCGCACCCAGGCGCTGGCCGGCTTCAAGAGCGGCGACATCCGCGCCCTGGTGGCCACCGACATCGCAGCCCGCGGCATCGACATCGACGAGCTGCCGCACGTGGTGAACTACGAAATCCCGAACGTCAGCGAAGACTACGTGCACCGCATCGGCCGCACCGGCCGTGCGGGCAACAGCGGTGAAGCGGTGAACCTCGTGAGCCTGGACGAAGAAGGTTTCATGATGGAGATCGAGCGCTTCACCAAGCAGCGCATTCCGGTGCAGATGTTCCCCGAGTTCATGCCCGAGCCGGGTGAGAAGGCCGAGCCCATCGCCATGGGCCGCCAGACCATCTGGGGCGGTGCCGGCAAGCCGCCGAGCCGCGACGTGATGGCTGCGGCCGCCAAGGCCGCGCGCACGGAGATGATGCAGCGCGTGCGTGAGAAAAAAGCCGGTGAGCCGCAACAAGGCCGTGGCAACGGCGGCGGTGGTGGCCAGCGCCAGCGCCCGGCCGGTGACGGCGCCCAGATCGACGGACCGCGCGGCGAAGGCCGCCGTGGTGGTGGCAACGGTGGCGGTCAACGCGCGAACGGCAACGGTGGCGGCAACGGCCAGCCACGCCACAACAACGGCCCACGCAACGGTGGCGGCAATGGTGGCCAGGGTCCACGCCCACCGCGCCAGCAGGCCGATCGCGGCGACCGCATGGACCGCGCACCGCGCGAAGACCGTGGCCCGCGTGAAGACCGCGAACCCGGCGCCGAGCGCCAGCCCGGCCCCAACGCCCACCTGGGCAGTCTGCGCATCAAAGAGCCACGCCCACGCGCGGCCAATCCGGGCGGCCAGCCCGACCCGCTGCGCACCAGCATCGACGCCATGCGCACCGGCAACCGCGGTGGCAAGGGCGGCGGTGGTGGCGGTGGCCGAGGCGGCCCACGTGGTGGTGGTGGTGGTGGTGGCGGTGGTGGTGGTGGCAACGCCGACCCATTGCGCACCAACTACGGCCGCATCCGCTGAACGGGTCGCTGAACTACAGTGCGGTCATGCAAAACGACCGCACGCTCCCCGCTCCCGACGCCCCGTCTGCCTTCATCGGCAACGGGGCGTCGCCACGTTGGGCCACGCTCATGGTGGCCACCTGCAACGTGCTCAACCTGGCCCAACCCGGGCGCCATTTCTACGACGGTCAGGACCCGTACACCAACACCGAGTTCGATCGCAAGGTCGAGTGGCTCGGCAACCGCTTCAAGGCGCTCAATGCCGATGTGATCGCTGTGCAGGAGGTGTGGGACGAACTCGCCCTGCGCGCGGCGGTGGCGCGCAGCGGTCTGCAATACAATTCGGTGGTGGTGCCCGGCGCCGAGAACGGCCCGGGGCAAGCCGGCGCACAAGGCACGCCGCGCGTGGGCATCGTCACCCGCCTGAAGCTGGAGTCGGTCGAGTCCATCGTCAACTTTCCCGCTGCGGCCGTGGTGCAGGTGCCCGGCCTGGGCGCGCACACCCGCTTCGAGCGTCCGCCGCTGGTGGCCACGCTGCGCATGAAACACGGCCAGCCGGTGTGCGTGATCACGGCGCACCTGAAAAGCAAACGGCCCAAGTACCTTGAAGACGCCAGCGGCAAGACGATCGAGGACACCGACGACCCCGGCGTGCAAGCGCTGGGTTCCATGCGGTCGCTGATCATGCGCGCCAGCGAAGCGCTGGCGCTGCGCCTGAAGGTGGTGGAACTGCTGCACCGCACGCGCTTGCCGCTGGTGCTGATGGGCGACCTCAACGACGGTCCGCACAGCGTGACCACCCAGCTGATCGCCGCCACCTCGCAGGTGGCCTACGACAAGGGTGCGCGCGACAACGCGCTGTTCAGCGCGTGGGACGTGCAGGGCGAAGCCGCGCTGCGCCGAGACGTGGCCTATTCACACATCCATCAAGGCTACCCCGAGGTGCTGGACCAGGTGCTGGTGAGCGAGGAGTTTGTGGCCGGTGGCCGCGGTGCCATCGGCGATGTGCGCCGGGTGGAGGTGTTCAACGACCACCTGTTCGAAGGCCGCGACCGCAGCCGCAGCGACCACGGTTTTGTGCGCGCCTTGCTCCGGCTGCGCCTGCCCGATGGGGTGTGAACCTCAGACCTTGACGAACGCAGTGACCAGCGGCTCGTCACCCACCTGCCGGCTCCAGTGGCCGTGCACGGTGGCATCGAATGTGGCGCCCGCAGGCAAGGTGTCGGCCGAATAAAAGTGCTCGCCCGCGCCGAAGATGCGCGAACTGCCGTCCTGCAACCCGATCTCCATCTGGCCGCTCAGCACAAACAACCACTGCGGCGCGCCGGTGCAATGAAACTCGCTGCGAAACCCCACCGGGCTCTGGCGCAACTGCAGGCAGCTGGCGGGCAGCACAGCCGACAGGCGCGCAGCGGGTGTGCCTTCGGTGAGGTCGATGGCTTCCTCGCGGAACCGGGCACGACCGTCGGTGTCGGTGAACAGCACGACCTTGGTGAAGGGGTTCATGAAGGCTCCTGAAAAGGTGCCCGGTTGTACCAGACAGCACGGGCCCGACAGCACAACGCCCGGCTCCCTCTGAAGGAAGCCGGGCGTTGGCGTTTTCAGCCTGCCGGAGGCAGGATCAGTTGGTCACGGCCGCTTTCGACGGCGCCACGGCCCGCACGTCGTTGCCCGTGTTCACCGCCTGCACCGGGCCCAGGGGTGGGTAGCTGCGGGGATCGATGTCGCGGTAGGTTTCGCCGGTTTCGCTGTTGGCGATCAGGGTGCCGTTGGCGCGTGCGTCGCGCAGCTCTTGCAGCACTTCTGCGCGGGTCTTGCCCACCACGACGGCCTTTTCAGCGGCCTTCTCGGCGGTCTTTTGGGCCGCAGGGCGCGGCGTGACCGGGTAGGCGCGCAGGCCCTGGTCGCCATCGACGAGCAGGGTGCCGTTGCGCTGGGCTTCGGCGAGTTCGGCGCGAACCTGTTCGCGGGTTTTGGCAACCGACGGATCGGCGGCCAGGGCGTGGCCGGCAACGAGGGTGGAGAGGGCGATGGCAACAACAGAGAGGCGGTTTTTCATGACAGTTTCCTTGGGGAGGGTTGAACATGCCGGTCGGTCCGTTGTGCGGTCTGGCCGGCTTCGATGCCTCTGCGGAGGGTTTGCATGCATCGATGGGTTGAACTGTAAAGTTTCTGATTCTGATAAAAAATAGCGCCGTCATCGTTGCTGTATTTCTTTTTCAGCAACAATCGAGGCTTTCTCACCCGGGAAAACCCTTTCAAGAAAGCTCTACATGGACCGACTGGCCTCGATGCGCGTTTTTCAGAAGGTGATCGACGAGGGCGGGTTTGCCGCCGCCGGACGGGCGATGGACATGTCGCCGGCCGTGGTCACTCGGCTGGTGGCCGACCTCGAAGACCACCTGGGCACGCGCCTGCTGCACCGCACGACCCGGCGCGTTTCACTCACCGATGCGGGCGACAGCTACCTGGAGCGGGTGCGCGTGATCCTGCAAGACCTGGACGAGGCGCACGCCCTGGTGAGTTCACAGACCAGCGAACTCGCGGGCGTGCTGCGCCTGCTGGCGCCGCCGGTGCTGGCCACGCATGTGCTGGCCCCGCTGGTCAGCGGTTTCCGGCAGGCCTACCCCAAGATCCTGCTCGACATCGAGGTGGCGTCGCACCGCGAGCCGCCCATTGAGGACCACGACATCACGCTGATGGGCACCCGGGCTTCGTTCGACGCCAACGTGATCGCCCGCAAAGTCATCTCCAGCGTCACGGTGCTGCTGGCCTCGCCCGACTATCTGCGGCGTCGGGGCACGCCCGCGCGCCCCGAAGACCTGGCGCAACACGACTGCCTGCGCTTCAAGCCTGATGCCGGGCGCAGCCGCACCTGGCGCCTGTTGCACGAAACCGACGAGACGCGCTTCGTCGACATCGAAGTGCAACCAGTGCTGTGGGCCAACCACACCGACACGCTGATGCACGCCGCGCTCGACGGTGCGGGCATCACCGCCACCACCGTCGAGCTGGCCGCGCCGCTGATCCAGAACGGTGACCTGGTGCGTGTGCTCAACCCCTGGATCACCGACCGCCTCACCATGTACGCAGCGCTGCCCAGCCGCAAGTTCATGCCGCGGCGCACCGAGGTGTTTCTCGACTATTTGATCGAGCAGACCCGCGCCCGTGTGGACAGCGCGATGGCCACCTGCAGCAGTTGCTGACACCTGCCCGAAGCCCCCTCCCCCTACCATCGCCGGATGACCATGAACCCCACCCCATCCAACGTCCACTTCGGCCACCAGGGCCGCGTCGTCATCGTCACCGGTGGCGCACAAGGCATCGGCGAGGCCTGCGCGCGCCGCTTCGCACGCGAAGAAGCCAGGCTGGTGATTGCCGACGTGGCCAACGCTCCCGGCAGCGCGCTGGCTCGCGAACTCGGCGCCACCTACATGCACTGCGACGTGGGCGACAAGCTCGATGTGGACGCGGTGGTGGCCAAGACCGTGGCCGCCTTCGGGCGCATCGACGTGCTCGTGAACAACGCCGGCATCTTCAAGGCGGCCGACTTTCTGGACGTGAGCGAAGACGACTTCGACGAGGTGCTGCGCGTGAACCTCAAGGGCTCGTTCCTCATGGGCCAGGCGGTGGCCCGGGTGATGGCGGCCCAGGGTGGCGGCAACATCGTCAACATGAGCTCGGTCAACGGCGTGCTCGCGATTCCGAACATCGCCAGCTACAACGTGAGCAAAGGCGGCATCAACCAGCTCACCCGCGTGATGGCGCTGGCCCTGGCCGAGCACGGCATCCGCGTGAACGCGGTGGCGCCGGGCACCATCGCCACCGAACTCGCGGCCCGCGCGGTGCTCACCAGCGAGGAGGCCAGAAACAAGATCCTCAGCCGCACGCCCATGAAGCGCCTGGGCGAGCCGGCCGAGATCGCCGATGTGGTGGCCTGGCTGGCCAGCGACGCGGCCAGCTACGTCACGGGCGAGATCGTCACCGTGGACGGCGGGCGCATGACGCTGAACTACACGGTGCCGCTGTGACTGCAGGGTAAGGCTGCGTTTACACCCCCTTACCTCTCGCCCCGGAATAGGCAGCACCCGGCCTGCGTTGTCGCATCAGACCCGGGCCGCGCAAACGACGGCTGGCCTGGTTTCTTCAACCCCGAACGAAACAAAGGACTGTCATGAAAAACAACATCGGTGCCATCGTGACCGCCGTGGCCAGCGTGGTGGGCAGCCACGGCGCCCAGGCCCAGAGCCTGCCGCTGGTGAAGGAACTCACGCAGGCCGCACATGGCGTGCTCGCCAGTCTGGACCCCCTGAAGATCAGCGCTGGCAACAGCAGTTCGAACGGAAGCTCCAACGGCGGCTCCAGTGGATCGGGCGGCGGCAGCGCATCATCGGGTGGTGGCTTTGGCGGCGGCGGGTTCGGTCGAGGCTCCAACTCATCATCCAACTCCTCGTCCAATTCCAGCTCGAACTCGTCTTCGAACTCTTCCTCCAACTCGTCGTCGAACTCCAGCTCGAACTCGTCGAGCAACAGCAGCAGCAATTCGTCCAGCAACAGCAGTTCGAACAGCAGCCGAGGCACCCCGCGCGGGGACACCGCGGTGCACGGCTTCTTCAAAGGTTGGGAAAACGGCATGAACCGCGCGGCGCGCGCCGTGGGTCTCACGCCCAATCAACCCACGCACCGCGCGTCCAACAGCAGCTCGAACAGCTCGTCCAACAGCTCGACCAACTCCAGCGCCAACCGGTCTTCCAATTCCAGTTCGAACAGCAGCCGCTGAGGCGCTATCCTGCGGTTTCCCCCACGCAGAAGGCCTCCACGCATGCCCGACGTTCCCGCCACCCCCGAGCCGAAGATCGAATTTTTGTGCGCCCCGGAAGACCTGGGGGTGATCGCAGCACCGGTGCCTGCGCGCGAGGCCATGCCCGAGTGGTTCAAGCGCCTGGCGCCGGTGGACAAACAGCGCCTCTCCACCACCGACAACGCGCTCACGGTGAAGCGCTGCATGCCGTTTCTGGACGCGCTCATGACCGGCTGGATCCTGCCGCTGGCGGCCACGGTGCGCATCGAGGTGCTGGACAACGGCCAGACGGTGAACACCGGCTGGGACTTCGACCGCACCATGGTGAGCAACCACCATCCGTACCAGATCGCCGGCCACCCGATGCAGCCGCGCCCGCCCAACAAGTTCCACAACCACTGGACCATCCGCACGCCCAAGGGTTGGAGCTGCCTGTTCATTCCGCCGATGAACCAGCCCAACGGCGTGGTGGAGATCGCGGCCGGCGTGGTCGACACCGACGAGTACACCGCGCTGATCCATTTACCGTTTTTTGCCATCGCCGCCGACGGCCTGTACACGCTGGAGAAAGGCACGCCGCTGGTGCAGGTGATTCCGTTCCGGCGCGATGCGATGGACATCGCTGGCGAGGTGCGCGCCGAAACGCAGCAGGAAGCGGCCGAGCGCCAGCGCATCCTGCGCGCCACCAGCGCCGGTGACGGCTGGTACCGCCAGCAAGCCCGCGACAAGCGCTGACATGCGCCCGCTCACCCTGGCCTTCATCGCCCCGACCTTGGTCACCGGCTGCTCGCACCTGCCCTCGGGTGGCCTGCAGGACGCGATCAATGCACTCACGCCCGCCGCGTCGGTGGCGGCCCCGCCGCTGGTGTTGCCACCGGCCCCCCGCCCCACCGCGCGCGTGGGCGACACCTATGTGTTTGGTGCCGCCTCGGTGCGCCGGGTGGCCGCGGTGAGCCCCACAGCCCTGACCTGGACCACCACCGACGGGCAACGCCTGCGCACCGGGCGCGATTTTTTCACCCCGGTGCTGGAGCAGACCTTGCCCGATCGCCGCATCACCAGCCAGTTGAGCGGCCAGCCCGCCGACCTGTGGCCGTTGTCGGTGGGCAAGACGGTGACCTTCAACGAGTTGCGCACCACCACCTTGACGACCTTCAACCGCACGGTGCAGACGCCGTTGCGCTGGGAGTGCGAGGTGGTCGACGTGCGGGTGAGTCAGGTGCCGGCGGGCGATTTCGAGACCTTCCATGTGAGCTGCAAGTCCTACCGGCAAGACTTCTTTTTGCAGCTGCAGACCATCACCTGGGACTACGCGCCTTCGCTGGGCCACTACGTGCGCCGCACCTGGTACGAGCGCGGGCGCCCGCGCCAGAGCCAGCTCGGTGCCGCGCTGCCAGGTTCGCTGGCCACGGCACCGCGGGTTGCAGCCACCCTGGAGCGGCTGCAGCAGTTGCAGCCCTGAGCGGCGTCAGCCGCAGCGCACCGGCGCTCTGGGCAAGCCCCAGCCAAACACCGGATCGCGCCCACCCGCACCGAGATCGGTCACCGGCACGCGGCGGCCATCAAGCCAGTCGGCGCGCGACAACACGCCCTCGAACATCGATTGCGACAGTTGCGCCACCAGGAAGGGAACGGCGTAGGAGGTGCCGCTGCGCAACCGCACCGCGTCCACCCCGTCGGCGGTGGGCAACTCCACACCGGGCAACGCAAAGTCCACCGCGGCGCCCTGGCTGGCGCGCCAGTAGATGCGGCCATCGCCTGAGAGCGCCGTGACACCGAGCACGCCGTCGAGCGCGGCCGGGTGGGCGGGCGGAGCGTTGCGTCCGGCGTTGCCCACCGCCGCCGCCACCAGCACGCCACGCGCCTGGGTGCGCTGGATGGCAGCGGCCAGCACCAGGTTCTCCGGGCCGGTGAGGCTCATGCCGATCACCTGCGCACGCTCGGCCACCAGCCATTCGAGGCTCTTGACCAGGCCCACCGCGTCGGCGGCCAGCGTGCCCGACGGCAGGCGCACAAACGGCTCCGCCGCGCGCAGCCGGGCCCGGGGCAACAGCCCGGGCAACGCGGTGCCGGGCTGGCCGACCAGGATCGTGGCCACTGCGGTGCCGTGGGTGGTGTCCCCGGCCTCGCGCTCATCGGCCACAAAGCGGCGCACGCGCAGGTCGGCACCTTGCAATGCGGACATCCGGGTGTCCACACCCGAGTCCACCATGCCGATGATTTGTTCGCGGCCGCAGGTGGCACTGCGCGCGGGCCAGTCCATGCGCTGCATGGGTTCGCAGCTCGCGCCCACGCATCCACCGTCGTCGGCCTGGGCCAGCTGGTAGAGGTGGTGCAGGTCGAAGACGCCCGGGTCGCGTTCATTGGCCACCGCCAGTGCCGAGCGCGCGTCAATGCCGGGCGGCAGACGCAGGCGCACCACGCGCATGCCCAGACCGGTTTGCACGCTGGTCTCCACCACGCGCGCGCCCCACTGCCCCACCCGTTGCAGCGCCGCCGGGCTGGGGTTGAGCGCGATCAGTTCGTCGGCCCTGAAGCGGTCGGCCTGCACCGGCAGCTCGGGCTCGCGCGGTCCAGGGTCGATGTCCCGACCGCCAGCGTCACCGCCCGAGGATGAGCCACCGCCGCTGCTGCCCCCACCATCGCCGCCGTCACCCCCGTCGCCGTCATCTGCACGGGCCTGACTCAGCAGCGGGCTGCCATCCAGCCAGGCCACGCCCATCGGTGGCAGCGCGTGCAGCAGCACCAGCAGCGCGAGCACGCGCCAGCCCCGGTGGGTGCGCCGCCGGGGCGGGTGGTTGGACGTCAAGGGCATGGTGTGGGCGGCGTGTGCAAAACAGGGACACAGGTTAAAACATGGCCGCCAATCCCACAGCCGTGGGGTTGGCGGCCTGACAACGCAGGCACCGGGCATTTATTCCACCAACACGGGAATAAAGCCGGCAGCCCGGCGTTGTCACCCCAAGCCACCATGTCCCACACCGACCCCCGCGCCCAGATCATCAGCCTGCTGCCCCGCTTGCGCCGTTTCGCCAGCGGGCTCACGCACGACGGCCACATGGCCGACGATCTGGTGCAGACCGCCTGCCTGAAAGCGCTGGAACGCTGGCACCAGTACCAGGCCGACACGAGCCTGGCGAGCTGGATGTTCCGCATCGTGCAGACCACCTGGCTCGACGACTACCGCACCCGGCAACGCCAGAAGACCGACACCGACACCGACGCGCTGCCCGACATCGAAGGCGAAGACGGGCGCCAGGTGGTGGAGCGGCGCAGCGACCTGCGCGCGGTGCGCGCTGCCCTGGCGCAATTGCCCGACGACCAGCGTGCGGTGCTGATGCTGGTCACGGTGGATGGCCTGTCGTACCAGGAGGCCGCGCTGGCACTCGACATCCCCATGGGCACCGTGATGAGCCGGCTCTCGCGCGCCCGCATCAGACTGGCCGACGCGCTCGGAAGGCAAGGAGCCTGAGATGACATTCAACGACGACACCCTGATCGCCTACCTGGACGGACAGTTGCCCGACCCTGACTACGGCCCGCTGGAGCAGGCCCTGCAACACGACCAAGCCCTGCGCACGCGCCTGCAGGCGCTGGCCGACAGCAGCGAACTCGCGCGCCGCGCATTCGATGCGGTGTTGCTGGAACCGGTGCCACCACCGCTGATTGCCGCGATCTGGCGCGCGCCCGATCCGCGCGCTCGGGCCACGTCCGCGCGCGCAAGCTCGTCTCGCACCCGCGGTCTGCTGGCCTGGCTCGGTCTGGATTCGGGTCTGCGCGCCTGGCCCGCGCTGGCCTCGGTGGCGGTGCTGGGCCTGGGTGTGGTGATCGGCTGGCAACTGCTGGCGCCGGCGGGCGATGCGCGCTGGGCGCTGCGTGAAGGTGCACCGGTGACCGACGAGGCGCTGGCCCTGGCGCTGGAGGTCTCACCCAGCGGGCGTGTGCTGCGCACGGCGGGCGGTGCGGTGGAAATTCTGGCCAGCTTCGAACAGGCGGGTGGCGGACACTGCCGCGAGTTCAACCGCAGCAGCCCACGCGGCACGCGGGACGAGCTGGGCATTGCCTGCCGCGACGCGCAAGGCGACTGGCAACTCGAACTGCTCGTGGCCGAGGAGCGTGAGGCATCCGGCGGTGAAGCGCGCTACCAGACCGCCAGCGACCAGCAACACGACCGGGCCGACGCCTTCCTGCGTGACCGTGCACGGGGTCAGCCGCTGGACGAGGCCGAAGAGCAGGCGCTCATCGAAGGCGGCTGGGTGCGCTGAGCTCAGGCCGGCCGGGGCCGCACCACCACCGCCTCGCGGATCGGCAGGTGGATCAGCGCCGCACCCACTGCGAGCACGATGTCGATGTACCAGATCCAGTCGTAGTTGCCGGTGGCTTCGAACACCTGGCCACCCAGCCACGCACCGAGGAAACCACCGATCTGGTGCGACAGCATCACCAGGCCGAACAGCATGGCCATGTTGCCGGTGCCGAAGAACTTGGCGACCAGCCCCACCGTGGGCGGCACGGTGGACAGGAACGTGAGGCCCATCACCGCGGCAAACGTGAGCATCACCGCCTCGGTCTTGGGCGCGAGCAGGAAGATCAACACGGCCACCGCGCGCGTGGCGTACACCAGCGAGAGCAGCGACTTCATGCGCCAGCGGCCCACGGCCCAGCCCATGGCCAGGCTGCCGATGATGTTGAACAGCCCGATGATGCCCAGCGCCCAGGCACCCACCGGCGCGGCCACCACACCGGGCAGGTGCGTGGCCAGAAAAGCCACGTGGAAACCACAGACAAAGAAGCCGGCCGAGAGCAACAGGTAACTCGGGTTGGCCAGTGCCTTGCGGATGGCCTCGCCCGCCGGCAGCGACACTGGCGCCGGCGCGGCCCCTGCGGCAGCCGCCGGACCTGGCCCACGCAGCACCCAGGCCGCCGGCAGCGCCAGCAACACGATCAGCGCGAGTGCCTGCATCGCGCCCGCCCAGCCCAGGCCGAGCGTGAGCGCGGCGGCCAGTGGGGCCATCACGAACTGACCAAACGACCCGCCCGCGTTCACGATGCCGGTGGCCATGCCGCGCCGCTCGGCCGGCATGAGGCGCGTGGTGGCGGCCATCAGCACCGAGGGCCCGGCCATGCCGGCACCACCGGCCGAGAGCACGCCGATGGCCAGGATCAGGCCCCAGGTGCTCGTCATGAGCGGCGTGATGTAGGTGCCCAGCGCCACCAGCAGCACACCGGCGAGCAGCACGCGCCCGGCGCCGATGCGGTCGGCCACAGCGCCGGCGAACGGCTGCGTGAGCCCCCACCACAGCTGGCCGAAGGCGAACGCCAGGCTGATGCTGCCCACACCCAGGCCGGTGGCGGTGTTCAGCGGCGAGAGGAAAAACCCCATGGTCTGGCGCGTGCCCATGGTGAGTGCGAAGGTGCCGGCGGCCGCCAGCAGCACCAGCCACCACACGGCGTGTTTGTGGGCATCAGTCTTCATGGTTGTCTTCCTCATGGAATGCGGCCAGCCCTTGATCGAGCAGGTCGTGCAGCGCCGCCACGGTGGCCGCGCCGAGCTTGTCGTTGAGCGCGAGTTGTGCGGCCTTCCAGCGGCGCTGCGCCTGGCGACGCGTCTCGCACCCGGCCTCGGTGATGTGCACCAGGCGGCTGCGCGCATCGGCGCCTTCGCCCATGGCCAGCCAGCCAGCGGCCACCAGCGGCTGCAGGTTGCGCGTGAGGGTGGAGGCGCCCATGTCCATGCGCCGGGCCAGCTCGCCGGGCGCCAAGGGGCCGAGCTTGTCCACGTGGGTGAGCAACGAGTACTGGGTGATCTTCAGCCCCGAGCCCGCGAGGTGCTGGTCGTAATGCTGGGTCACGCGCCGGGTGAGCTGGCGCAGCTTGAAGTTGGTGCAGCCCACCGGGGTCGGGGCTGACGCATGGGTGTCAGAGCTCATTATTCAATTGTATCTACAATCATTGCATCTGCAAACAACATGGAATCCACATGACCACCGAAGAAACCCAGGCACTCTGGATGCAGCAGTACGACGCCATCGTCGAGCGCATGAAGAATGGCGCCGGCGTGGGCCTGGCCAACCCGGCCGACATCGCGGGGCTCACCGGCCTGCAGCAGATGCAGGCCATGCTCGACGGCCGACTGCCCTACCCCCACATCGCCCACACGCTGGACTTCTCGCTGGTCGAAGTGGGCGAAGGCCGCGCGGTGTTCCAGGGCCAACCCCAGCTCAAACACTACAACCCGCTGGGCAGCGTGCACGGCGGCTGGTACGCCACCCTGCTCGACTCGGCGCTGGGCTGCGCGGTGCACACCACGCTGCCGGTGGGCCGTGGATACACCACGGCAGAGTTGGGCGTGAACATCGTGCGCGCTGCGTCCCACAAAAGCGGTCCGCTGCGCGCCATCGGCACCGTGTTGCACGCGGGCCGCCAGCTCGCCACCGCCGAAGCCCGCATCGTCGGCGCCGACGGCAAGCTCTACGCACACGCCACCACCACCTGCCTGGTGTTCGAAGCGCCTGCGCGCTGAAGCCAGGCGAAAAAAAACCCGGCGAACCGGGCTTGTGCGGGGGTGATGCGCGGGCTCAGCCGGCGATCATCACTTCCACACGGCGTGCTTCGGCGTCGTTGCCGGTGCCGGTGGTCTGCTCGGGCTTCTTCAGCTCCATGCTGCTCTCGGCCACGCCCGCGCCCACCAGCGCATCGCGCACGGCCAGCGCACGCTTCTTGGCCAGCTCGGCGTTGAAGGCCGGGTCGCCGGTGGCGTCGTGAAAGCCCGAGAGCACCAGGCGTTTGCCGGCCTTGGCCGCAGCGATCGCATCGCCCAGGGCCACCAGCGCGCCGGCGGCCAGATCGGCCTTGCCCGAGGCAAAGTAAAACTTCACCACGCCGTTTTCCACCACCACGCTGGCGTCGTCGCTCATCGCGGCAGCCACCGCAGGCGCGGCGGCCGGCGCTGCCATCTGGGTGGTGGGCGCGCCACCGCGGGATTTGTGGATGCCCAGGCCCACGGCGAAGCCGGTCACCAGCACAATCACCGCCACCAGCAGCACCGCGACCACGCGGTACTCAACTTCGTTATCTTGGGAAGACATGGGAAACACTCCGTGAAAATGGTTGTCAGTTCATCGACCTCCCGGGCTCAGCGCGCCAAGCTCTCACAGCAGCGCAGCCCTTCGGGCGCTGCGGGATTGTAAATGGCCCCCTCCTCCTCTTCACACCCGCCTGCACCTCGCACGGTGCGCCCCACCACCTGGGACCCGGCCCAACGCAACGGCGCGCAGATGATGGCCGACACGCTGGCGCAATGGCGCTCGCAAGGGCCTCGCCCCGACCTCTGGGTGTTCGCCTACGCCTCGTTGGTGTGGCGCCCCGAATTCACCGCCGCCGAGCAGCGACTGGCACGCGTGCACGGCCACCATCGCTGCCTGGAGATGTGGAGCCGCGTCAACCGGGGCACCTTCGAATGTCCCGGCCTGGTGTTCGCGCTCATGCCGGGCGGCAGCTGCACAGGGCTCGCATTGCGCGTGCCGCACGACGAGGTGGAAGCCCTGATGCCTCTGCTGTGGGCGCGCGAAATGCCCAACCCGGTGTACGACCCCAAATGGCTGACCTGCCAGACCGACCTAGGCCCGGTGCACGCGCTGGCCTTCACGCTCTCGCGCCGCAGCCCCAGCCACACCGGCACGCTGAGCGAGGAGCGTTACCGCGACATCTTCAGCCGGTCGTGCGGGCGCTACGGCACCACGCTGGACTACGCGCGCCAGACCTTCCACGGCCTCTTGCACCACGGCATTCACGACCGCGCGCTGGGCAAGTTGCTGCAGTTGGTCGACGGCACAGATTGACCTGCCGCAAGACCCGGCAAGCGCCCCACTCCTATACTGAAATCATGAACATCGCCGACCTGCGCAAGAGCTATGAGAAGGCCGAACTCAGCGAGTCCGCCTCCCACGCCGACCCCCTCCTGCAGTTCTCGAAATGGCTGCAAGAAGCCATCAGCAGCGAGGTGCCCGAACCCAACGCCATGACGGTGGCCACGGTGGGTTCTGATCTGCGCCCGAGCACGCGCGTGGTGCTGATCAAGGGTTTCGATGAACGCGGCATCGTCTGGTACACCAACTACGCCAGCCGCAAGGGCCAGGAGCTCGCCGGCAACCCGTTTGCCGCGCTGCAGTTTCACTGGGTCGAGCTGGAACGCGTGGTGCGCATCGAAGGCGTGGTGGAAAAAGTGAGCGACGCCGAGAGCGACGACTACTTCCACAGCCGCCCACTCGACAGCCGCATCGGCGCCTGGGCCAGCCCACAAAGCCAGGTCATCGAAGGCCGCACGGTGCTGGTGACCAACGCCGCGAAGTACGGCGCGCAGTTCCTGCTGCAACCTCCGCGCCCACCGCACTGGGGCGGCTACCGCCTCAAGCCCGAGCGCTGGGAGTTCTGGCAGGGGCGCAAAAGCCGCCTGCACGACCGGCTGCGTTACACGGCGCAGGCCGAGGGCGGCTGGTTGCGCGAGCGGCTCGCGCCTTAAAGGGTTTCGATCGCTTGGTCGGCCACGGCGGCCAGCTGCCCGGTGCTGACCAGCGCTGGCGCGATCTCGGCCAGCGGCACCAGCACAAACGCACGTTGGGCCATGCGCGGGTGCGGCACCGCCAAGCGGGGTGACTCGATGCGCGCGCCGCCAAACAGCAAGAGATCCAGATCGAGCGTTCGCGGCGCGTTGCGGTACGGGCGTTCGCGGCCAGCCTGTTGTTCAATGGCCTGCAAGGCGTCCAGCAGAGCGGGCGCGGTGAGGGTGGTCGAGACCTCGGCCACGGCGTTGACGTAGTCAGGCCCGGTAGACTGGACTGGTGCGGTGCGGTACAGGCCGGAAGCACGCACGACGCGCAGGCCCGGCGTGTCGTCCAAGGCCTTCAAGGCGTCGCGCAGCGCCTGAGCAGCATCGCCGAGGTTGGCGCCCAGCGCGACGAAGGCCGTGACGTCAGAACGATCCACGGCCAGAGCGTTCAGACCGGTCCGCCGGACTCGCCACCGGCGGCGGCACCACCGGGCTTGCGGCGACGGCGGCGGCGCTTCTTGGCCGGGGCCGAACCGTCGGTGGGCGAGTTCGACTCGGCGCCCTCGTCGGACTCACCAGCGTCGTCGCCATCCCGATCGTCATTGCCAGCATCGGCCGCGCGGAAACGTGGATCGGGTGCGAGCGCTTCGCTCGATGCACCGGCGTTCGCCGGATGGTCGTCGTCGCTGCGCTTCACGCGCCGTGCTTTGCCGGCACCGGGCTTGGCCAGGTTGTCGCGGCGCTGCGCGTCCACCATGTCTTCGCGCATGTCGTCGCTGGCCATGCTGAAGGTTTCCCACCAGTGGGCCAGCTCTTCTTCCACTTCGCCGACCTGCGCGCGCAGGCGCAGGAAATCGAAGCCGGCGCGAAACCGCGCCTGGTCCACCAGGCTGAAAGGCGAGGTGCCGACGCGCTTGTCGAAGCGGGGCTGCATCATCCAGATCTCGCGCATGTCCGCACCCAGCTTGCCGCGGCCCGACACGTCGCCGATGCACGCATCAAACGCTTCGTCCACCGCGTCCTGCAGGGCGGCAAACGGCGGCGGCGGGCGCTGGCCCGGGCGGGCGTTCAGGCGCTGGCTCCAGCCTTTGCGCACGTCGGCCCACAGCACGCAGGCCAACAAAAAGCTCGGCGCGACCGGTTTGCCTTCGCCGACGCGGCGGTCGGTGTCCTGCAGGGCGAGCTTCACAAAATCGTCGTCGGCGCGCTGCACCACCACGTCGAGCAGCGGGTAGATGCCGGTGTCCAGGCCCACGGCCTTGAGCTGGGCCACGCTCGCCAGCGCGTGGCCGGTCTGCAGCAGCTTGAGCATCTCATCGAACAGGCGGCTTTGCGGAACGTCCAGCAGCAGCTTGCGCGAGGACGCCAGCGGCTCCAGCGTCTTGGCGTCAAACGTGAAACCCAGGCCACTGAGCTTGGCGGCAAAACGCACGGCGCGGATGATGCGCACCGGGTCTTCGCGGTAGCGCGTGGCGGCGTCACCAATCATGCGCAGCGTCTTCTTTTTCGCGTCGCGAATGCCGTGGTGGAAATCGACCACGGTCTGCGACTCGGGGTCGTAGTACATGGCGTTGATGCTGAAGTCGCGGCGCGCGGCGTCGTGCTCGATCGGGCCCCACACGTTGTCGCGCAGCACACGGCCGCTGGCGTCCACCGCGTGTTTCATGCCGGCGAGTTCGCCCTTGCTGGTGCGCTCGTTGCCGGCCACCTGCTCGGCGTCGGCGCTGTCCAGATACGCGCGGAAAGTCGAGACCTCGATCATTTCGTGTTCTCGGCCGCGGCCGTAGATCACGTGCACGATGCGAAAGCGCCTGCCAATGATGAAAGCGCGGCGGAACAGGCCCTTGACCTGCTCGGGCGTGGCGCTGGTGGCCACGTCGAAGTCTTTCGGTCGCAGGCCCAGCAGCAGGTCGCGCACCGCGCCACCCACGATGTAGGCGTCGAAGCCGGCTTGTTTGAGGGTGTGCACCACGTCGAGTGCTCGCTGGTCCACCAGCTTGAGGTCGATGCCGTGCACCGAGACCGGCACGTCTTCGCGCTTGCCGAACGGGCTGGCGCGGCGCGCGGGGGCAGCCGGCGATTTGCCGAGCAGCCTGTCAATGAATTTCTTGATCATTCGAATAGGTTCAATATGCGCCAGCCCCGTTCCAGGGCAATGGCTTGGAGCCGGGCGTCCGGATTGGTGGCCACGGGCTCGTGCACTTTTTCCAGCAGCGGCATGTCGTTCATGGAGTCGCTGTAGAAGGTGCTGTGCTGCACGCCGGCCCATGACAGGCCCCGCGCGGCCAGCCATTGTTCCACACGGGCGACCTTGCCCTCGCGAAACGAAGGCGTGCCCCGGATTTCACCGGTAGGCTCACCGTGCTCGTCGGTGGCCAGGTCGATGGCGATCAGTTCGTCCACACCGAAGGCTTTGGCGATCGGGCGGGTGACGAATTCGTTGGTGGCAGTGACGATCACGACCGTGTCGCCCGCCGCCTGGTGCGCGCGCACCAGCGACAGCGCAGCGTCTTTCAAGCCCGGCTGCACCACCTCGGCCATGAAGCGTTCGTGCGCCTCGCGTGCGGTCTTCAAACCACGTTCGCGCACGGCTTCGATGGCAAAGCGCACATAGCGGTGGATGTCCAGCGTGCCGGCCTTGTAGTCGGCGTAAAACCCGTCGTTGGCCTGGGCGAAGTGGGTGGCGTCGCGCCAGCCCAGTTTCACGGTGAATTCACCCCAGGCGTAATCGGAATCGAACGGGATCAGGGTGTGGTCAAGGTCAAAAAGCGCCAGTCTCATTCGTCTTCCAGCATGGATTTGATCAGGGGGATGGTGATGGCGCGCTGGGTGCGCAGGGCGTAGGCGTCGAGCTGGTCCAGCAGCAGCATGAGGCTGGAGAGGTCACGCGAGAAACGGCGCAACATGAAGTCCATCACCTCGTCGCTGAGGAACACACCCCGGTCGTCGGCGGCGCGACGCAGCACGCCGCGGCGCTCGGTTTCGCCCAGTGCGTGCAGCTGGAACACATGGCCCCACCCCAGGCGGGTGCGCAGGTCTTCGCGCAGGCGCAAATCGGCCGGCGGGCAGTTGGCTGCGGCCAGCACCCAGCGCGCCGGGCCGTGCGCCGGGTTCTGTGCGTTCACAAACCAATTGAAAGCCGCCGCCTGCTGGGTGGCGGTGTAGAGGTGGCAGTCGTCCAGCAGCACCGCGTCCCAGTGCTCATCAAACTCGGGCGGGTCCAGGGTGTCCACGTCGATCCAGCCGACCCGGCTGCCGTGCTCGCGCAAGCTTTCGCGCACCGCGCGTAACAGGTGCGTCTTGCCGCTGCCGCTCTCTCCCCACACAAAGGTGGGCACGGGCGAGCGCAGCGGGTTGTGGGTCCAGAGCTTGAGGTGCTCCAGCGCGGCTTCGTTGCCGGCGGGCACGAAGTTGGACAAGGTAGGCACAGGCGCCAGGCCGATGTCCAGCGCCATCTGTTTCATGGGGCCGGCGCTCATGACTCGATGGTCTCGTTGTTGACGCGCGGCCCGTCGCCCAGGTACATCTGGCTGGCCAAATAGCCGCGCTTGGCGCGCC